>JBBQXW010000040.1:0-32710 GCA_038209275.1 Chloroflexia bacterium
TTTAGCTTTGAAAATTTTTGCAAAAATTTTCAAAGCTAAAATAATAACTAAAATTCTAGCCTTCCAGCAACAGCGCTTCGGAGTCTTCGATTAGTTCTTTGACCCGCACCAGAAAGCGCACCGCTTCGCTTCCGTCTACGATACGGTGGTCGTAGGAGAGGGCGAGGTACATCATGGGCCGAATCACTACTTCGCCCTTGAGGGCTATCGGGCGCTGCTCAATTTTGTGCATACCCAAAATACCGACCTGCGGCGCGTTGAGTATCGGGGTTGAAAGCAGCGAACCGAACACGCCGCCATTGGTAATGGTAAATGTGCCGCCCTGAAGCTCGGCTAAGGTCAGCGTGTTGCTTTTGGCCCGCTTGCCGAGGTCGGCGATTTCACGCTCAATCTGGGCAAAACTCTTGCGGTCAGCATCGCGCACTACCGGCACAACCAAGCCTTCTTCCGCCCCAACCGCAATACCAATGTCATAATAATGCTTGAGCAACATCTCGTTGCCCTGAATTTCGGCGTTCAGGCGCGGAAAAGCCTTGAGCGCTCCGACTATCGCTTTGGTAAAGAAGGACATAAAGCCAAGCGAAACTTCGTGGCGCTCTTTAAAGCTATCCTTGCGGCGAGTGCGTACATCCATTACCGCGCTCATATCCACTTCGTTAAAAGTCGTGAGCATGGCGGCGGTGTGCTGGGCTTCGACCAAACGCTGGGCGATGGTCTGGCGGCGGCGCGATAGTCGTACCCGTTCCTCGCGGCTTGTAGTGCCAGAAGTCGAAGCAGGAACGGCGGGCGTGGGTGCGGCGGGCGTGGGTGCGGCGGGCGTGGCTGGCCTTGAAACTGGCGTAGGCGCGGTTACGCCGTTCCCGACGGGTGGTGCGGGCTGGGCTGCCACTGGCGCGACAGGAGCAGGAGCGGCGGCGGGCTGTTCTGCCGGACGCGCTGCGTTCTGCCCGATGTAGCCAAGTACATCATCCTTCATCACCCGGCCCTGCGGACTGCTGCCGCGCACCTGCGACAAATCCACCTCATGCTCTGCCGCTACCAGACGCGCTACCGGGGTCGGCGGCAGGGGCGAAGCTTGAGTTGTTGTAGAAGGCGGCGGTGCGACCTGGGCCGCTTGCGGGGTTGGGGCTGGGGCTGCCACAACTTGAGCAGTTTGCGACTGAGGCGCAGGAGCGGACGCAACGGCGACAGGTTGAGCCGCTACCGTTTCCTCGTTCCTCGTTCCTCGTTCCTCGTTCCTCGTTCCTCCGTCCTCCGCAATTGTGCCAACTACTTCACCAACCGCCACGGTATCGCCTTCTTTTTTGAGCATTTTTTGTAACACGCCGCTTTGCTCGGCGGTTACTTCTACATTTATCTTATCGGTTTCCAGTTCCAGAAGTGCCTCACCCTGCCGGACGGCATCGCCTTCGTGCTTGAGCCAAGCAGCGATTACCCCATCCACAATAGACTCACCCAGAACGGGTATGCGAATCTCAACGGACATTTGTTCCTCCCAATTCTCTAACGCCGGAGCGCAAGGCACTCTCGATAATCTGCTCTTGTTCTAGCTGGAAACGTTCCATAAAGCCAGTGGCCGGGCTGGATTTTTCGGGTCGGGCAATTACTTTTAATTCCAAATTTCCTTTGACCAGTTCCGAAAGGCGCGGCGACATATAGCGCCACGCGCCCATGTTGCGCGGTTCTTCCTGCACCCAGACCACTTCTTGCAAATTCGGGTAATTGCTCAATACTTTGGTCAGTTCGTTTGCCGGGAAGGGGTAAAGCAATTCCACCCGCACGACTGCCACATCTTCGGCCTGGGCGCGGTTGCCGCTCGATAGCAGGTCTATTCCGACTTTGCCAGTACACAGCACTACTCGACGAATCGCGCTGGCCCGTTGCAAAGCCGCCTGGTCGTCCAGCACGGTTTGGAACGTTCCTTCAGCCAATTCGGACAAAGTAGCCGAGGCCAGAGCATGACGTAGCAAACTCTTGGGCGACATAATTACTAGCGCCTTTGGGTCGTGCTTTAGCTCAAAGGCTTGCAATCTTAGTAAGTGAAAATATTGGGCGGCGGTAGAGCAGTTGGCGACACGCCAGTTTTCCCCGGCGGAAAGGGCCAGATAGCGCTCAAGGCGGGCGCTAGAATGTTCCGGGCCTTGCCCCTCGTAGCCGTGCGGCAATAGCAGCACCAGCGACGATTTTTGCCGCCATTTGGTGCGCCCCGACGAAATAAACTGGTCAATAATCACCTGCGCCACGTTAGCAAAATCGCCAAACTGTGCTTCCCACAGCACCAGTGCATCGTTAGAATGGACGCTGTAGCCATACTCGAAGCCCAGCACCGCCGACTCGGAAATCGGGCTGTTGTAGATGGCAAACGAAGCTTTGGCCTGCGGCAAATGCTGAAGCGGGGTATAGGTTGCGCCGCTATCGTTGTCGTGCAGCACGGCGTGACGATGGCTAAATGTACCGCGCTCGGCATCCTGCCCACTCAGCCGAATAGCCGTGCCATCCGCCAGAATGGAGGCGAAGGCCAACGCTTCGGCCTGTCCCCAATCAATGCTGCCTTGCGCGCCGAGTGTAGTGCCGCGCCGTTGAATTAGCCGGGCCAGTTTTGGGTTGGGCGCGACTTGTTCCGTCCAATTTAGTAGCGCCTGATTATATTCGGTTAGCTGCACGGCAGGAACGGCTGGGACAATTTCGCCTTCTACGTAATCGCGCTGGGTTTCCTCTATGTCGTCGTGTTCGACATGACTTGAGCCGCTATCGGCTTCGCGTTTGGCCTGTTCCAGGGCGGCATAAGCCTCTTTCTCCATCGTGGCAGCTTCGCCCGGCAGAATCAGCCCGGCCTGTTCCAGCGCTCTGGCGTAAACTTCGCGCACGGTTGGATGGTTGCGAATAGTCTCGTACATACGAGGCTGGGTGAAAGCTGGTTCGTCGGCCTCGTTGTGTCCCCAGCGCCGATAGCCAATCAAATCCACCAGCACGTCGCGCCGGAACTGGTCGCGATAGGCTTTTGCCAGCCGTACCGCCGTCAGTGCCGCGTCAGGGTCATCGGCATTAACGTGAATAATCGGAATTTCAAAGCCCTTCGCTAAATCGCTGGCAAAGTGGGTGGAGCGTCCGTCTTCCGGCTCGGTGGTAAAGCCAATCTGGTTGTTCACAATAATATGAATCGTGCCGCCCACGCGGTAGCCCCGCAGATTCCACAAATTCATGGTTTCCGCTACGATGCCCTCGCCGGGGAAAGCGGCATCGCCGTGAATAACAATCGGCAAACTGCGGCTTACGTTTTGTTCTGGCAGGCCCGGTTTAGTCCGCACATCCTGCGAGGCCCGCGCCATCCCCTGAATAACCGGGTTAACATACTCAAGGTGGCTCGGATTGGGCGCAAGAATAATTTTTAGATTGGTTTCCTTCGATAGATATTCCGCCCCCAGGTGATATTTTACGTCCCCGCTTATACCACTTTCGGTTGCGCTTTCGCTGACTGCATCTTCGGTATCGTGTTTGGCATGGCTAAATTCACCCAGAATTGCCGCGTAAGGCTTGTTCAGTACGTGAGCCAACACATTCAGCCGACCACGATGGGCCATGCCGATGATTACTTCGGGCGTGCCGGTTTTGGCGGCGGTTTCTACCAGTTCATCCAGCATTGGCACAAGCACGTCGGTTCCTTCTAGCGAAAAGCGTTTCTGCCCGACAAAAGTCTGGTGCAAATAGCGTTCAAACGCCTCAACCTGGGTCAGGCGGCGCAACATTTTGCGGCTGGAATTGGGCTGGCGCGGCTCTTGATAAAGCTGTCCGCCGACAGCATCGCGCAGCCATCGCCGTTCATCTGCGCTTTTTACCTGATCGAACTGGTAGCTGATTGTGCCGGAATACATGGCCCGCAGCCGTTTAATCGCTTCCAGCGCGTTGCGCGCCCCTGCCGCCGCGTGTCCACCCACCACGTTTGAGGGCAACCGGGTCAAATCATCTTCGGTAATACCGTGCGTTTCGGTCTCCAAAGCCGGGTCGCCGTGCGGCGCACTCCCCAGCGGGTCAAGCCGAGCGCCCAAATGCCCGCGCTCCCGAATCGCCCGCGCCAGTGCTGCTCCCGCCACAATATGCGGAACTTGCACGGTTGGGCTTGTTCCTTGCGCTGGTTTTTCTTCTTTCTTTTCTTCCGTTAAGGACTGAACAATTGCCTTATCCGGCGCGGCGCTCCCGTTCTGGCTTGGTAACATCGCTAAGGCAGCGTTCCCGTTCCCATTCCCATTTTGGGGCGGTTGCACTGCCGGACGCGGCGCGGACGCACCATTGTTCAGTTCATCAAAATAAGTGCGGGTGGCAGCATCCACCGAAGCGGGGTCGTGCCGGTAGCGTTCGTATAGCTCAAGCGCATATCCAGCGTTTGGCCCATAAAAATTTTCGAGGGTTGCCTCGATTTCAGCATCGCTTCTAAAGCGGGTTCTCTCATCACTCATGGTCATTCTGGTTCACCTTTGGTCTTACTTATCCTCTCTTTGCCAATTCAAAATGTAATTCACCACGGAGACACGGAGACACGGAGAATTTTATAGATTTGATTTAAAGGTGAGACATAATTGGTTGGGACAAAATCGGAATGCGGTAGGGGTTGGGTTTCCCAATCCTTTTTGACCTGGCTTAACGTTCAAGGGCGGGGAGACCCCGCCCCTACACCGAAATTAAACGGGCGAATTATGTCCAACCTTCACCTAATTCTAAATCATCTGTGTTCATCTGTGCTAATCCGTGTTTATCTGTGTTCCTTCCCTAACTCAAAATTCAAAATTCAAAATTCAAAATTAATTTAACCGTTCAGGGCCATTGCATCTACCGCCAGACCTGCTTCTGCCAGCACTTCGGATAAAGTCGGGTGGGGATGAACTGCCAGGGCTAATTCCTGGTTGGTGCCTTCCAAAGTTTGCAGCAGGCTGAACTCGCCGATTAGCTCAACTACTTCCGGCCCAATCATATGTGCGCCGATGACCTGCCCGTATTTGGCCTCGGAAATGACTTTTACAAAGCCGCTGGCTTCGCCCATCGCTTGCGCTTTCCCATTGGAATTAAACAAAAATTTGCCGACTTTAATATTCAAGCCCTGTTCTTTACACTGCGCTTCGGTCAGGCCAATTGAAGCGATTTGCGGCTGGCTGTAAGTGCAGCGCGGCATGGCGTTAAAATCGAGCTTGTGAGGATTGTGTCCGGCGATAGCTTCCGCCGCCACCACGCCCATTGCCGACGCGACGTGCGCTAACGGCAACTTGCCCGTAACATCGCCAATAGCATAAATTCCCGGCACGTTGGTTTGCATGTGTCCATCTATTTGCACAAAGCCGCGTTCGGTTTTTACGCCCACTCTATCCAAGCCCAGGTTATCGCTGTTTGGTGCAAAACCGATGCCAAGCAAAACCCGGTCAGCTTCCAGCTTTTGGGTGTTTCCCCCGGCTTCAACTTCAACCACCGCTTTTTGTCCATCGCCGCCTTTGGTTACATTTAAAACTTTGGTGCTGGTCATCATTTTAATGCCGCGCTTTTTAAATTCGCGGGTCAGATGGGCGCTCACTTCTTCATCTTCGAGCGGTACAATGCGCGGCAGCATTTCGACAATCGTAACGTCTGCGCCGTAGCTACGGTAGACTGTTGCAAATTCTACCCCAATTGGCCCGCCGCCGATAATTATGACCGATGGGGGCAAATCGCGCAGCTTCCAGATTTCCTTGCTGGTGACAATTGTTTTGCCATCTACCGTATCAGGCGACATTCCCGGTACGAGCCTGACCCGCGACCCGGTGGCAAGCATCACGTTGCGGGTGTTAAGGTTAAGCGTCTGCCCCCCGTCTGCGCCTTCTACTATTACCTGTTGTGGGCTTTCCAGCCGTCCCGTACCGCGAATTACGTCTACTTTGTTCTTTTTCATCAAAAAGGCCACGCCTTTAGTCTGGCGCTCGATAATCGAATTGCAGCGGTCAATTGCCACGCCATAATCGGCCTGTATACCGCTAACCGTAATTCCAAAATCTTTAGCATGCTGAAAAAGGCTCAAAACTTCCGCCGAACGCAACAGCGCCTTTGACGGAATACAACCCCAGTTCAGACAAACTCCACCTAATTCTTCCCGTTCCACAATCGCAGTTTTCAAGCCAAGTTGTCCGGCCCGGACTGCGGCAATATAGCCACCTGGCCCACTACCAATAATAACCAAGTCATACGCGCCTGGCTGACCATTAAAAGCGGTCATCAACGCTGCTCCTTCTGTTTTTTGGTTTTTCAGTTTAGAGTTTTTTTGCAAAAATTTTCTAAAGCTAAAAAGTGAACAGGTTTCACTTTGCCCATAAGCGAAAAGCCTGAATTTTGTTGAAAGCATTAACTGTATAAAGCTTATCACATCGGGCAAGAGGAAACAACGCGGGCGGGCCGGGTTTTATGATATTCGCAAAGTTACAATCCATCACCCATCAATGAATCGAATGACATAGTAGGCTAGAAGCAATAATTAGATTATAATAAATCAGCATCACCCTGACCTCGACCCGTTTGTCATCAAGCCAGGGCTAGAGACGAAAAATTCGCCTGTTGTTGGATCGGTCAAGTAAGAAAAAGAAAGGCAGAATAGGAAACTACAGTGAAATCAGCTTTAGAAACAATAATAACGAATGTTAGAGAACTTTCGGTTGAGGAGTTATTATCGGTGCAGGAGCAAATTACGCAAGAGTTACGCGCCAAAACGAGAATGACTAAGAATGGGGAGGATTCTGTAGCTAATAAGCCTGCTCCAGCCTCCTCAACTGGTTACGTAAAAATACGTAGTGCTTATCGGCTTACGCCAGAGCAGGCTAAAGCCGGTTTAGCCAGAATTTTCAGGCCCGAAGAATTGGCCCGTTTTGAAACATTTGACCTCAACCAACTACCGCCTTTACCACAGGGAGCTAAATCGTTATCGGAATTAGTTAATGAAGATAGGGAAGATAGAGTCTAACAAAATATGGCGGCCTTATGTCCGGCGTGGTTTCGATTTGTGTATTATAATGGGTGGTATAGAATTTGCGACAGATTGCATAGCAGGATTTGAGAATTTTCATCTGGCGCTCGTAGCGTTAAACCGGGAAACCGAACGAAATTTGGACTATCGCTTTATCCGTACCGATAACAAGCTGGTAAGACTTACACAATTTTTCAAACCAGCTTTTTCTTAATAGTTTTGAAAATTTTGACAAAATTTTCAAAACTAAAAAAATCCCCAACTTTAGTTGGTCTGTAAGCGAAAATCCTCTAAAGTAAAGAAAGAAGATTGAAGGACGAAGGGAATTTATGATCAAAGGCGGATTTACCTTTGTTTTGCACAGCCACCTCCCCTATTGCCGCAAGGCCGGGCGCTGGCCGCATGGCGAGGAATGGATTCACGAGGCGGCGGCGGAAACTTATATTCCACTGCTCAACTCGCTTTATGATTTACGGGCCGAAGGTGTAAAATGGAAACTGACCATTGGTATTACCCCGATTTTGACCGAGCAACTGGCAGATAGTTTGGTGTTGCGCCATTTTGAAGAATATTTGCACGAAAAAATTGTGGCGGCTGAGAAAGATATTGAGCGCTTTTCTTCGGAAGGTATGACCAAAGCCAGGGCTGAAGCCCGCGTTACCGCCCGCAAAGCCGCCCAGGAAGCGGCAGAACGCTCCCTTAGTGAGTCTAAAGCCGAGGCTGAAACCAAAGCTACTACCGAACGCACTGCCAAAGCCGAGCGCGGCGATACCACTCCCACCCCAGTTGACCCCGGCGAACCTATCGGCAATCGCGCTGCGCTCGAAAAAGCCACCGACATCAAGGAAGCCGCCGCCCTGGAACTGGCTTCCAAACGAGCCGGACGGCAAATTGATGCCGACCTTGCGCCGCTTAACGAACCGTCTCGCGTCGTTGCCATCGAGGAAGCCGGAAAAGATTTAATTGAAGCGGTAGACGAAACCGACGAGGAGAACGAACTGCCCGCCGAAGCCGACCCGCGTCATGGCTTGGCTCACTGGTATCGCGATTGGTACAACAGTGTGCTGGATAGCTTTATCAATCGCTATGGACGCAATATTGTTGGAGCTTTCAAAATTTTGCAAGATGAAGGCTACATCGAAATTATTACCTGTGCCGCCACGCACGGCTATTTGCCGCTGGTTAGCCGCGACTCGACTATTTACGGTCAGATTGCCGTTGCTATCACTAGCTACCAGAATCATTTTGGGCGCAAGCCCCGTGCTATCTGGCTACCCGAATGTGCCTATCGTCCGGCTTACTACGCCACCGACGAGCAGGGACAGCAATATTACAAGCCCGGCATCGAAGAATTTTTGTATGCTCAGGGCATTAAGCTCTTTTTCAGCGAAACTCACACTATCGAGGGCGGTGTTCCCGTCGGTAAGGCTGGCACGGAAACTTTAATTGGCCCGTACAGCTACGTCCAGCGCCGCTATGTCATACCCGCCTCTGAAGAGTTACCCAAGACCGAGAATACCACTTTCTCGCCCTACTGGGTCACACAGCAGCAGGTTTCGGTTATCGGGCGCAATAACCGCACCGGGATGCAGGTCTGGTCGGCTAAAAACGGCTATCCCGGCGACAAAGATTACCGCGAATTTCATCGCAAGGATAGCGGCAGTGGGATGCAATACTGGCGCATTACCGGGCCGGAAGTAGATTTGGGCTTCAAAGAGTATTATCATCCTGAATGGGCTGGCTATCGGGTTGAGGAACATAGTAGCCACTTTGTCGGTCTGGTTGAGCAAGAATTGAGCGATTTCTATGAAAAAACTGGCAAGCCCGGCATTATGGCCTGTAACTATGATACCGAACTTTTCGGTCACTGGTGGTTTGAAGGGCCAGAGTGGATTAAGCTCGTCCTCAAAAAACTCAGCCAGAGCGAAACGGTTGAACTGACCACCGCAAGTGACTGGATTGAGCAGCATCCGCCCGAAGTGGTGCTGGCGATTCCCGAAAGTAGCTGGGGACAGCAAGGCACCCACTTTGTGTGGCTCAACCCCGATACCGAATGGATGTGGCCGCTCATCCATACCGCCGAGCGCCGCATGGAAAAGCTGGTCGAAAAGTTTGGAGATAGCGCCGACGGCAATAATCTGGTAAGTTTGCAGCAGGCCACCCGCGAACTACTCTTGCTCGAATCGAGCGATTGGCCCTTCTTGGTCACTACCGGGCAAGCCAAAGATTATTCGGTTGAACGCTTCACTCAGCACCTTGACCGCTTC
The DNA here is from genome assembly GCA_038209275.1 of Chloroflexia bacterium. Taxonomy (GTDB): domain Bacteria; phylum Chloroflexota; class Chloroflexia; order Chloroheliales; family Chloroheliaceae; genus L227-5C. The sequence continues at coordinate 9,241 of JBBQXW010000040.1, forward strand.
AACGAAATCGCCGACGAACTGGAAGCAATCGCGCCCGGCGCGCAAATCGGCGAAGGCCCAGTCTATATGGCCCGGCGCTACAACGACCTGGACAACCCTTTCCCCGATATTGATTACACCGTTTTCGCCAATCGGGAAAAAGCTGCATCCCTGAAATAATTGAGTTAGAAAAAGAGGGAAGATTGCACCTATTAGATGCAACCTTCCCTCTTTACGATTGAGCCTTGAAATTAAGAATTGTATCAACTTTCAGAAGCTTTATTGAATTTGCTTAATTGGGCTTCCATTGCTTGTAAACGGGCTTGCAATTGGTCGGCTCCAGGGACGTTCACGTCCGGGTTTGCAAAAAATTGACGCTCACCCTCCGACTCTCCTAATTTATTCCTGAACTGAAAACTGAAAACTGACGAGTGAAAACTGATTGACACTCCCTCTTGCCTATGTTAAGCTCTGCTGCAACTTTTGTTCAACAAAGCTACTTGAGCAGGGAAAAAATGACCCATAATTTACTGATTATCAAAGGTGATGGCATTGGGCCGGAGGCAGTGGATGTAGCGGTTACAGTGCTGCAACGGCTGAATCTCGATTTGCATTTCGAGGAAGCTCCGGCTGGCTACGCCTGTTACCAGCAGTACGGCGACCCGATTCCTGAAGCGACGATTGGAGCTGCTCGGCGGGCCGAAGCGACCCTGTTTGGCGCAGTCACCACCCCACCCGATATTCCAAATTACCGTAGCGCGGTAGTCACTTTGCGGAAGAGCCTCGATTTGTACGCCAATTTGCGCCCGGTACATTCGCTGGGCCTGAAAGGGGCGCACTATCGCGATGGGCTGGATTTTTATGTGGTGCGCGAAAACACCGAAGGGCTGTACAGTGGCATAGAAGAAGATTTTGGTGATAAGGCTACCGCCCTACGGGTCATCAGCAAAAAAGGCTCGGAACGGATTGTGCGCTACGCTTTTGAACTGGCGAAGAAAACTGGCAAACGGCGCGTTACAATTGTACACAAGGCCAATGTGTTGCGCCTGACCGATGGGCTTTTCCGCCGTACCGCGCTGGCGGTTGCCGAGGAATACAAAGCTGATGGCATCGCGGCGCAGGAACTATTGGTTGATACAATGGCGATGCGGCTGATTAAAGACCCGCAGAATTTCGAGGTTATTGTCACAACCAACATGTTTGGCGATATTCTTTCGGATGAGGCTGCCGAACTGGTAGGCGGCCTGGGCGTAGCCGCCAGTGGCAATATCGGGGTGGAAGGGGCAATTTTTGAGCCAGTACACGGCAGCGCCCCCGACATTGCGGGCCAGGGCATCGCCAACCCGATTGCAACCCTATTGGCAACCGCGATGCTGCTGCAACACATCAACGAGCCAGAGGCGGGCGAACGTTTGCAGCGCGCTGTTGCCGCCGTTATTCAATCCGGCAACCTGACTCCCGACCTGGGCGGCACGGCTAACACTGTACAGGTGCGCGATCAAATACTCGAACGATTGTAGGCAACGTTTAAAATTAAATACCCGGTTTCTTTTAGGTAGGGGCGAATCGCATACGCCCTTTTTAACCTAGCACAGCGTTCAAGGGCGTATGCGATTCGCCCCTACCTAAAACCGTTTGCGGATGCTTTTCTTAAAAAGCATCAATCGCTACTACTAAAACGAGGTTTCCAGGTCATAAAAGGTTGACGATTCAGAGACTGTGGCAACGACTTAAACCGATTGCTTTTCATCCGTTTAGCGTTCTGGCTGTTTCAATTGGGCTGGCGCTTGTATTTGCGCTTATGATAATTACCTGGCACGTTGGGGAAGAGCGCCTGATTTTTCTCCTTTACAATGTACCAATCGCAGTCCCTTTGGTGGCGTTTGGGTTTGACCGGGCCAAAAGCTGGGACGAGGAACGCAAGCGATTTTGGCTAATTGATTTGCCTGTGTTGGTACTGGCTCTTGCACGAAATTTTTTGCCCATTCCGCTTATATCTGGACATGCGCTGTTTTTGAGCTACGCTTTGTTGACTACCCGGTCACGGATTGCACGTATAGCTGCTATGCTGGTGCTATTGGAAGTTTCTTACATGAAAATATTTCTTTGGCACGATGTTACTTTGATTGGTGGAGTAGTGCTTGGATTAAGTGCCGCCTTTATCCACAGGTGGCTAGACCCGCATAAGTTTCGAGTTATGAAGTGAAAGTAGTAGGATAGGAAATTATGCGCCGCAAGGCTAATTCTGAGGCGATTGGTGTAACTGATAAAAAATTGGTGTTGGAAGCACGGTTGGCGCAAGCCGGGGTGCTGCCAGCGCTGGTTGCTACTATGCCCGGCGGGTTAATTTTGACTGACCGCCAGGGCCGGGTGGCCTATCTTAATGCCGCCGCCACTGAAATGATTGCTCACCAGCCGGAAGAAGTGCTGGATAAGCCGCTCGATGAAGCGTTGGGCGAACTATTGTTGCGCGCCCATGAGCCTGCTCCGTTGCAAGCGGCATTAGGTACAGTAAATTTGGCGGGCGCACCTCAAAATACCGAAATTTCCGCCGACGCGCTGGTCTCGCACGAAATCGAATTGACCGTCGCTAATAGCGAGGGCGAAGAGCGCTTTTTGCGCTTTAGCTTTTTTCCAGTACCAACCGAGCGCAACGCCCCTTTTGGCTATGGCTTGCTTATTCAGGATGCCACCCGCGACCACGCTGCCGACCAGCTAAAAACCGAGTTTGTAGCGGTAGTTTCGCACGAACTGCGTACTCCACTCAGCGCTATTCAGGGTTTTAGCGAATTGTTGCTCACGCAAGATGCCTCGCCCGAACGCCAGCGTTTGTGGCTTGAGATGATTAACCGCGAGAGTGTGCGGCTCAGTAGCCTGATTGACGATATGTTGAGCCTCAGCCGAATAGAATCGGGCCGAATTGACTTGCGCCCGGAGCGAGTCGAGCTAGAGTCAGTTGTTCGGCAGTGCGTCGAAATTTTGCGAGTGGGTTCGAGCAAGCACTTCTTTAAAATTGAAATTGAAGAAAATCTCCCAGCTATCAAAGCTGACCGCGATAAGCTGATTCAAATTCTAAATAATATTATCGGCAACGCCATCAAGTATTCCAGTAAAGGCGGCCAAATTTTAATCAAGGCGGGCTATAGTCCCGAAAACCCGGAAGAGATTAAAACCAGTATTAGCGATCAAGGGGTTGGTATTCCAGCTGCCGAATTACCAAAAGTCTTTGAAAAATTTTACCGGGTGCGGGGTCGCCAGAGTAAAGAAGTCAAGGGGACGGGCCTGGGCCTTGCCATCACCCGCAATCTGGTCGAGCTACAGGCCGGGCGTATTTGGGTCGAGAGCGAAGTGGGCAAAGGCTCAACTTTTGTTTTTACCCTGCCAATTCATAATTTCCGCGCCCGTGAAATCAAAGCTTTTAAAGAAATTTTGCTCAAAACGCTGCTTGTACCCGGCAAAGATACTTCCGAAGCCGAGCTTTACCTGGATTATTTACAGCGCACCCTGCCCAGCAGCCAGCTTGATGAGGTGCTGAGAGATACCATGTATGAAGTGGGTGAGAAGTGGCACCGAGGCGAAATTGGGATCGGAGATGAGCATATTGCTACCGGCTTAATCCGCGATTTTCTCTCGCGAGTGCGAACGGTGGCAAGCAACACCAATGGTTTAAGGCTAGTCGTTGGCAGTGTCGCGGGCGAAGAACATATCGTTGGCCTGACTATGGTGGCAAACGCCTTTGGGCGGGCCGGGTGGACGGTGACGAACCTGGGTGCAAACGTGCCAATTGCCGCTTTTATCACTACTATCAATCAGGTGCAGCCGAATGTGCTACTACTGAGTATTGCGATGAGTCAGCGCCTGGTTGAAATCAAGCGGGTAGTGCAGGAAGTCCGCGAAGCCTTCCCCGGTTTGTTAATTGGCGTGGGCGGGCGCTTGCTCAACGAACTGCCCGATTTAGCCGAGCGTCTGGGAGTAGATTTCCATAGCACCACCCCCGATGAAACCGTCCGCCTCGCCATTGAAGCGGTGCGCCCGAAAAAGCCGGGAAATTCTGAACCACCGATGAACACCGATGAACACCGATAAGTACAGATGAATTAAATTTATCGCTACGTCCGTCCGCCGGGCCTGTCGCCCTGACGCAGGAAGGGTCTCGGCTTTACCCGTAGGGGTGTGTGTCAATTTTTTGCAAAACCCGGACGTGAACGTCCGGGTTGGCTTGACCCTGGTGCAAAAAATTGACGCTCACCCTACCCGTAGTACCTTCCTGATTGATTCTTAGATTTGTGATAAAATCAACGCGGCGGAGTAATTTTTTGGCTTCTGGCCGCGTTCTATTTACCAGAGGACACTAAAGTGAAAGGGGCAAAGCCATCCTCAGCGGAAGCAGTGAGTCCGAACTGGTCGCCCGTGCGCGAACTGGCGAGGTTACAGCTTTCGAGGCGATTGTAAGCGAATACGAACCAAAGTTGGTACGTTTTATCTACGGTCTGACCCGCGAACGCGAGTTAGCCGAAGATTTGTGTCAGGACACCTTTATATCGGCCTACAAAGCGCTACCCAGCGCACCGCCGGATTTAAGATTATCAGCCTGGCTTTACAAAATCGCCTTAAATAAAGTACGCTCCGAGAAGCGGCGCAAACGTCCGCTTCCCTGGCTTGGCTTACCCTTCTTTGGGCGCGATGGCGGCTCGGAAGAAGATGCCCCGCAACTTGATTTGCCCGACCCGCGCCAGAACCCCGCCGATACGGTGGTACAACGCGATGCTATTTTGAAAATATTAGACCGATTGCCCCCCGACCAGGCGACGGCTATCATGATGGACGCGCAGGGCTACGACGACGAAGAAATCGCCGCGACCCTGGAATGTAGCGTCGGCGCAGTGCGCCAAAAACTGTTTCGAGGACGCAAGTCCTTCAAAAGCTACTATGGGAACGATGAGTAAAAAGTGATGAGTAATGAGTAATGCACCCCGTCGGGTGGGCTGATGCAGCCAGTGATGAGTAATTAGGTTCTACTCATTACTCGTCACTCATCACTGCTAAGGAAGTTTGTTTTGGCAGAGAATGAGAATCAGTCAAATAATAATATAGATGGGGAAGAAGCCTTTCGGCAGCGCCTCAACCGCGATATAGTTTCGGCCCTGGATAAGCCGGAGTTTAGTTCGCGCCAGGCCGAGATTATGGCTCAGGTGCGGATTGAACAATCCAGCCGTACTCTTTACGGGCAGTCTGTTCGCCCAGAGCCGCGCCGCTACTGGTGGAATGCTGCCCCGATGTGGGCCTCGGCACTGGCGGCGGTCTTTGTGGTGGTAGTAATTGCTGCCGTGGTGTTGGTGGCAAACAGTAGCACCCAGCAGTTTTCTGCTACTTTCCCTCGCGAAGTTGCGGTGGGCGTTACTCAGGCGGCGGGAACTAGCGCCTCGCAAGCCGCCGATAGTAGCACGGGCGGTCTTACCAGCAATGCCCAGAAAGCGGGAACGACAGCCGCCGCGACCACTGCGGCGGCAACGACAGCCGCAGCAGCGACGACAGCCGCCGCCGCTTCAGCGCCCCAGGCTGCTGGTGCAACGACAGCTGCCGCCGCCGGAGCAGCCGCTTCTCAAACAACCGCCGCTGCGACGACAGCTGCGGCAACGACAGCTGCCGCCGCCACGACAGCTGCGGCAACGACAGCTGCCGCCGCCACGACAGCCTCACCGCCGTTACCACCTGCTACACCAGTTGCTGCTGGCACTGGCACTACGGCGGATGTGGCGAAAGAGTTTACGCCATTTCCCGGTACAGTAGCGCTGAACATTTTTTCAGGCATTGTCAGAGATTTTTTGGGTGGGCTGGCAAGTAATTTAAGTTCAGGAGTGCGACAGGCGGTAGGGCTACAGGATGTCAGCAACTTTAATTTCAACCAGCAGCTTACCACCAGAGCCAGAAACAGCGCTACCACCGCCGAGGAAGTAGCAACTTATTATCGGGGCGAAGCTACCAAAGCGGGCTATACGGCGGTCTCGACCAATACGCTTCGTAGTGACGATAAGTTAAAAGTTATCTGGCTACTGGTACAAAAATCTGGTTCACGAAGCGGCATTTTGATAGTCGAGGTATTGGATAGCACCGAAGCTGATAATGTGTTTGGGGCTGGCAAGCTGGCTACGGGCGAAGTTGGTATCTTCTTTACGGCGCTTTAGAACTTTTGAAATTAAAAGTAACGTAACTACTCATCTGTGTCATGCTGAGGAACGAAGCATCTCCGAGCTACCCGAAGCAACGGCTTAAAGTTCATCCGCAGATGCTTCGTTCCTCAGCATGACACGGTCAGTGAAATCAGTAATTACAATAAAGCACTACCTCTCGTTCGGTTCGAGAGGTAGTTTTTATTTCAAAAGTCTTAAAGCGCCTATGACTTGGGTGGTGTTCCGGCAGGAGAGCCGGATGTACCCTCGTTGTTGCCGGGTGCTGCCGCCGGAGGAGTAGTCGCTGCCGGGGTAGTTGGTTTGGCTGGCGCTGGGGTAGTCGCTGCCGGAGCGGTTGGATTCGCTGGCGGCGTAGTAGCAACGGGTGGCGTAGTCGCGGCGGGAGCTTTGCTGGTTTCAGGTGCTGGCGCTGTACTGACTGGGGCTGTGCTGGGCTTCGGGCTAACCGGAACTTCAGGCGCAGGGGTTGGGCCAATTTTGTAAGTATCAGGCCATGCTTGATAGCGGGTTTTGAAAGTATCCTTGCGCATTACCTGACCGTCCGACCCGGTAATAACTCGCCCGATAGAAGTATCAAAGCCCTTGTGCGCGCTATCCACCTTAGTTTTAGCACCGGGCGGCAATTTCGGGTCTACTTCGTAGCGGGTTGGCGGCGGGGTAGTAACATTGATGAGGTCGCCACTACCGGGAGTCATTTCGACCTTCCAGTCCGGCTTGGTTCCGTAAAATACCACCCGCAATTTGCTGCTCTGAACATAAGTTGAGACCAGCAACCAGTTGTCGGTATCATTGGTAAATTGAAAGTCAGCGCCCGGTTGGTAAATCGTGGCATCAAAACCAGCTGGTTCTCCCAGACTTTCGTACCATGTTACGCGGTAGGCGTGCGCGTTACGTTCAGTAACGTTGAATCCGGCCCAGAAAGCCGCCCGGAAAGTCGTGGTCGAGACCTGACAGATACCACCGCCGACATCTTTCTCAGTTTTATCGCCGACAATAGCGTAGCCATCGGCGTAGCCCCGTTCTTTGGTGATCGGGCCAATTGCGTTGTTGAAAGAGAAAGCGCCATGCGGTGCTACCAGCGTATTATCCAGAAAATCCGCTCCTACCAAAATATTTTTGGCGCGGTTGGCTTCCGACCCAGCAAAGCCACTCAGCCCTTCACTGATTTTCTCCTTGATGCCTAGCTTGTCAAGCTGTTCACTATCTACCTGTGGCAACGCCTTTTCGACTACCAATGCGGCCTGATTCTCACCTTTGGCTACCGCCGCTTTGATTGCATCGAGGCTGGTTTCCAGGTTAACTTTTTGGCCTGGGGCGCTCGGCTTGAGGGCAATCACCCGGCTTTCCTTGTCCGACCAGGCTACCTGGGCGTTAACTGGCTTCTTCTCGATACTCTTGCCCCATGTTTTGACCAGTTCGGCAAAGCCGCCTCGGTCTATGTCGAGCGTGCCGTTGCCAATCCAGACCATTTTCTTGAGCTGGGCGGGAGTAACCTTCCAGTTCTGGTCGCCTGCCGTTACGGTAAAAGGTTTGGAAATAACGGCATCCAGCTGTTCCTGAAATTTCTGGTACTGCGCTTTTTGTACCGCCGCGTTGGTTGCCGGAATCGCCAGGGCGTTGCCGACTACCGTTATCATGGGGTTGACTACGTTTAAGGTGGGTTCGATGCGGGTTGTACCTGCCGCCGTTGGGCCAGCGCCGGGGTTTACATCGGATTGCGAAGAAATAGAAGAATTAGCCACCTCTTTTGCTGCCGGTTTGGGGGCAGCCACTAAACCAATAATTGCTAATACCAGTACAAATGCGCCTCCGGCAATACCCGCGATGAGTAGTGCTGGGCGCTTTGCTAATAGTTTGTTAATGAAAGCCAAAAGATACCATCTCCTAAATCACATTTAAATTACACTAAGGCAGCGTTAAGAATTAAGTTCCCGTTTTTCGTAGGGGCGAATCGCATACGCCCTTGAACATTAACCAAAATTGTCAAGGGCGTTTGCGTTTCGCCCCTACCAACGCTGGAAGTTAATTCTTTGTACCGCCTAAGTACGATTTGTCACAAGAAAGCCACCGAGCTAATCTGGTAAAGGCTAATTATGTTTCGGTTTCTCCCCGATTTAAGGTTCAAATGCGGGTTCAATCAGCCAGTACCTTTGTATCTTGTCTACAAGACGGATTATACTAAGCAAAGTCACCGATGAATTTATCTAACCTATTTTAGCATACTTTCCAGCAAAGATGAAACAAACCTTAGCCTGGGAGCGTACTTGATTACACAGATAGATTTCACTCAATCAGTCAAGCGGGCAGGAGTAGCGGCACAGAACGCCTTGAGAAAGGAATTTTAGACATGGCGAAGCGGGATTATGACGGGGTCTATTGGGGCTTTCGTCGCAATCAATTTGATAATTATGATGAGGGTGGCGATGATTTGCCAGAGGAAGAAATAGCCCCCTCCCCTGGTCGGTTCGGGCCGGGTAACTGGAATTTTGACCTTCAAAAATGGTTTGGACGTGCTATCGAACAGGAAGAGCCTACCCCCGTGCAACAGCCCGACCCGCCCAAATCGTCCGATTTGCTAAGTCAGGCACTTCGTCGCACTCCCAAAATCGGTGCCTGGGTAGCGAAACAGGGCTGGAATACCGTCGGGCCAACCTTAAAGCGCACGGTTGAAGGCGTGCCGGGCTGGGGAATTCAGCCGGAAACTCTGCCCGACGAAGAACTGGCTAAAATGGTAACGGGGCTAGAGGTACAGCAAGAGCGTCTGGCGCGCCGATTGGAAACGAATCGAAAGAAGCTGGAAAAACTGCGGATAGAATACGCCCGTCGCCACCACGAGCCTATTCGCGATTCGGATAAAGGCACTAACAGCAGCAATACTCCTGGCACAATGCTTTAGCCCTGGTTTAATGCGAAAGAGCATTTTATCATAAATGTTCCGGGCGGTTTACCTTAGCTTCGTGCCGAGGTTGGACACGCCTTTTCTTTTTCCCCTAAAACAGGAAGGAGGAACGAGGAACGAGGAACGAGGAAATAAAATCCTCACTCCTCGTTCCTCGCTCCTCGTTCCTTAACAAACAGGGAGAAATTTTGACATGGAACATAATCAGCATAATTATGTGTTTTTTGAAGAAGTGGCGGCTTATCGCTTGCAGCAGGTGGTGGACGAATTGAGCAAGGAGGCGAGTTGGCCCAAAGTCGAGGCGGACGCGGTAAAATTGCTCTACACGGTTTGTCTGGCCTTGCGTTTGAACCGTCACTCTATCGCGACTCTACTCGATTTGCGTAGCCTCAACTATCTATTTACGGTGGGCGCGATAGACCAGGCCGAACTCACCGCCCTGTTGCGCGCCCGCTCAAGCAGACTGAATTAGACAGGAAAAGAAGCTGATGTGGTAGAGTAGTGGTAGGAGACGCTCGGCACTTAAGGCTGAGCTACAAGCCAAAGCCCACTAAAGGGGCTGGTAAATCCATGACAATACCGAAATTTCAATCCCTTCAGTGGATTTACGCTGTGTAGCTCGGCCTTGAGTGCCGAGCGCGCTTACCACTACTTTACCTCACATGGGCAAACTCACCCAGCGCTTGACTTCTTCCAGATTATCCCGAAATTTTGCAATCGCAGTTGTCAGTTCCCAATGCGTTTCGGTGTCTCGAATTTCGTTCAGGTATAGGATGCGCTCGGCTACTTTGTCCAACTTAAAGCACCAGTAAAGAGTCATCAAGGGGTTGATAAAAAGTTCGCTGCCTTCGGTACGATAGGTAGCGTGGTGGTCACCGAATTGTCCATTCAAAGCGGATAAAACTGAGGCAGAAATAATGCTGGGCGATTTGGGCATAGCAGCAAATACCGCTTCTGCCGCCGCCTGATAAAGCTGAACTTCCAGCATATCCCTGGTTAAAGTCCATGCGCCCAGAAAACCATTGTTTTTGGTAATTTCTGCCACCGCTTCCAGAAACTGAGCGTGACAAATCCCGTCAATTCCAAAACCCAGGCAAACCAACAACTTCGTCGGAATATTTAGCTGATGTACGGCGGCAAGGCTGGCGGCATCTTCTTCGGGAGTTCCTAAATCGGTTTCATCGCCGCGCATCAAACTATCCGTGCCACCATCTACCAGCACTATTGCATCTACCTGCAAATACTCAGCCAGCCATTGATACGCCTCAAATATCGGTTTAGCCCCCAGATGGCCGATACAGTAAATCGGTACTTTTTCGCGGCGCACTAATTCCAGCCATCGTGCCAGATGCAGTTCTGGGAAGTAATCCTCTCGACCTCGCGTGGTGGCTGTCACTTCAACCAGACGGTCATCCAGCAGCCTTTCAGCCGTTGAGCCATAAAGATTGGAGAACGAAAGGTTGGCAAGATGCACCTTCTTACCAGCATTACGCAAGCTAAAATAAAGCGGCAGACCACAAAAGATGTGGTAGCCACCACCCGCGCCCGCCAGAAGAATATTTTGTGCGCCTTCCAGCGCGTTAACGAAAGGAAGTTTAAGAAGTTCCAACCCTACTCCTTTTCTAGCCCTTGAACTTAGCCACCGTCACCCCATCGCCGCCCTCACCTGCTTCACCGAGGCGGAAGGTGGAGACCAGCGAGTGCGATTTCATAATATCGCGCACGACCTGACGCAGCACGCCCGTACCTTTGCCATGAACGATGCGGACGAACGGCAAATCGGCTAGATAGGCATCGTTCAGGTAACGGTCAAGCTCGGCGTAAACTTCTTCGGCCCGCATACCGCGAATATCCAGTTCCATTGAAGTATCGAAGGTTTCGCTGCGACTGCGGGCTTTTACCTTGACCGAAGTTTCTTTCTCGCGCTCGTTATAGTCGTCAATCTGGCGGGCGCGAGTGCGTGGGCCGGGCGCTTCGTTGGGGTCACGCGGCTTGCCCTTGAGCTTACGTAAATCATGACCGGCCACTTTTAGCTTGAACGAGCCGAAACTGACCTCGAAGCGCCCATCGCTGTCCGGCCCGTTCAGCAATGTGCCTTCCTGCTGCAAAGTCTCAATTAGCACCCGGTCGCCCTGCTTCAAGATTAAATCTTGCGGGTCAATCGCTTCGGCGGGTTTGCCGTTGGCGGCAGATTGCGCCGCCCGTGTCTGCGCCCGCCGTCGCGCTTCCTTCTGAAGTGCCTCAACGCGGCGTTCGGCTTCGGCTAAAGCCCGGCGCTGTTTCTCAATTTGGGCGGCAACTTCGGCACTATCGGCGGCCTGACGAGCGGCTTGCTCGATTTCAATCAAGCGCTGACGTAACGCCCCGCTCTCCTGCCGCACCGTTGCCAGTTCCGATTCTAGCTCTTCGCGGGCTTCCTGCCGACCCTCGGCGGCGGCTTTGCGGCGCACGTCGTCAATACTGCGAAGCTGGCGTTTAAGCTCGTCGCGTTCACGTTCGGTTTCGGCCCGTAGCTTGATAGTCTGCACCCGAATATCGGCGGTTTCCTCGCGCTCCTGATAAATCTGGGCCAATAACTCGTCCACCTTCGTTTCTTCGTGCGAAAGCAACCCCCGCGCCGCCTCGATAATATCGTCACGCAAGCCCAACCGCGAGGCAATCGCCAGCGCGTTTGAGCGCCCCGGCAGACCGATGTTCAGGCGATAGGTCGGCGACAGGCTTTGCACATCAAACTCGACGCTGGCGTTCTGCACGCCTGGCGTAACATAGGCAAAACTTTTCAGTTCGCTGTAATGGGTTGTGATAACCGAATACGCGCCGCGCTCCAAAATAAACTGAATAACCGAGCGGGCCAGGGCCGAGCCTTCGGTGGGGTCAGTTCCCGCGCCCAGTTCATCCAGAATCACCAGCGTATCTTTATCAATTTTGTCCAGCATCCCGATAATATTGGTCATGTGGGACGAAAAGGTACTGAGGCTTTGCTCGATAGATTGCTCGTCGCCAATATCGGCAAACATCTTCTCGAACAATATCGCCTGCGAACCTTCCTCAACTGGCAGATGCAAACCCGCCATTGCCATCAGCGTTAATAAGCCCGCCGTTTTAATCGAGACGGTTTTGCCGCCCGTGTTCGGCCCGGTAATCACCAGCACCCGGAAATCTGCCCCCAAATAAATATCAATCGGCACGACCTTGCCCGTCAGCAAAGGGTGACGAGCCTGAATAAAGTTGAGCAAGCGATTTTCGGCCTCGCCCGGCGCGTTTGGCGTACTGATTTTAGGCTGGTTGGCCCGCAACACCGCCGCATATTTGGCCTTTGCCAGTGCCAGATCAATTTCCGCCAGCGCCTCGACTGCTGCCACAATCTCAGGGGCGTGGTGGGCGACCTGTCCCGAAAGCTCGCGCAAGATGCGCTCGACTTCGTCCCGTTCGTCCATCTGCAACTGCTTCCAGCGATTGTTTAAATCTACTACGGCTAACGGCTCTAAAAAGACCGTCGCGCCACTGGCCGATTGGTCATGCACAATGCCGCGCAACTGCCCCTTAAAATCGTTCTTGACCGGGATGACGTAGCGCCCCTCGCGCATGGTAATAATCGATTCCTGGATGGCGGGCTGATATTGCGACGACGACAGAATCGAATTGAGCTTTTCTAGCAAGCGTCCGTGCGCCACCCGAATTTCGTCCCGAATCCGCTTTAAAGGTGGGCTGGCGCTATCCAGCACCGTGCCGTCCGGCCCGATAGTGCGTTCGATTTCACCTTCCAAAAGCGGCAAATCTACCAGGCGTTGCGCCATTTGGCCTAGATAATAAAAATCGCCGCCCTGTCCTTGCCGGAGAATCAGGCGGCGCAAAACGCGACTGCTTTCCAGCGTGGATTGAAGTTCCAGAAAAGTATGCACATCCAGCGAACGACCCAGCGCCGCGATACGTACTGCGCTCCGCATATCGCGTGCGCCGCCCAGCGTTACTTCGGGCCGGGTTTCAATCATGCGCCGGGCCTCGCCCGTAATATTTTGCCGGGCCTGCACTTCGGTTAAATCGGTAGAAGGTTTTAATCCCAGCGCCAGTTCTCGCCCCGCCCCAAACGAGGTATGCTGCGCCAGCCGCTCCAACACCTTCGGAAATTCTAATACTTTAAGCGTTCTTTCATTCATCAATTTTTGCTTATTCTTTTACTGAGAACTTTTAATCTCAGAAAATTTTCTGAGATTAAAAGATGTTTGGTTTTCTGTCTGCCCTGAGTGCAGGCGAAAATCTTAAAATTATTCCCAAAAGAACACGGCATTAGATGCCGCGCCTAGTTGGTTATATTATATCAGATTTTTCTCAATTCCGAAATTGGCTATTAAAGCATTTAACTCAGAAAATTTTTGCAAAAATTTTCTGAGTTAAATGCTTTATAGGTTTGAGACTATTAGAAATTATTGAAGATGGGGAAATCGTTGGGTAGCCAGGGCGAAAGGGCATTGATAAAAACCACTTTTAGAGTATTGAAAACACTCATCAGTAACGAGCCATCAAAACCTGATTTGATAGCAAAAAGATAGTTGTTTGGCTTCCCGGCGGCAACCCAGGCCAGCGTTATAGTATTGCGAATGACGTAGGAAATAATCAGGATGCCAAAGACACCGGCAAAAATGCCCAGCACCAACCCGCCAATCTGATCGAGGTTGCCCCAGCGTTTTTGCAAAGTGTATTCTTTGGTAAAGCTGATTACTACCAGCGAGAAAATAATACTCCAGACCACCCACAAAATACCAAACCAGATAACCTGATTAGTCTGTATAGAAGCTGGATTGCCTGCTTCGGCGGTAATAGTGGCGAAAATCTTGAAAAACAACGCCGCCACCTGCAAACCCAGGTACATTCCCAAGATTACACTGGCGACCCGAATAAGACCCGTCGAAAAGCAAAGAAAAACTATGCCGATTAAAATAAAAAACAAAATAAAATCAATCCAAGTCATCGCTCTTGCTTGCCTCCTGTTACTGATTCCGGCCTAAAAGTTGCTGATTTTACGGCGTAAAACTCATCTGTTCATTATACTACACCAATTTTGTGAGTGTAGCAAGATTTCGCTTTAACTTGGCCTATATGCATTATTTAATCCAGATTTTCGCCTATGTCTATACCCAGGCGAAAATCTGGGTGTAACCTTTTATCCAGCCTGTTCATCCAACCTTGTCAGGCTAGGCTTTTTCAGAGCGGCGCGTTTTACTCGCCACCAAATTAGCCCGACCAGTAAGAATGGCACAAGCCACCAGCAAAAAACTACTATTTGAATCAGGGCAGTCGCGACGCTACCGAGTAACCGAAGTGAGCCATTCCAGGCCTCGCCGATTTTTTCCGGCTGCCAGCTTGGTGCAGCAGGCCGGATTTCTGCTTCCGCCCCGGCAACTTTTGCCGCTTCCACTACCGGCCCGTAAGCTACTTCAATCTTTATAGTTGAGAAGGCGGCCTGTTGCGACAAAAAGTTGATACGGCCCTGGCGTTTCTCGATTTCGCCTCGCACGCTGGTCAGTTCGCGCTGAAGGCTCAAAACTTCTTCCAGGCGCTGGGCCTTGTCAATCAGCTTTTGCAAGCCTTCTTCGGTACGTTGCAAGTTGGTAATCTGGCTGCGTACATCCACAAATTCCTCGGTAACATCCTGCGCGCCAGTCTCTTGCCGCATTACTTTGACGTTTAGCTGGCGGATTTTGGTAATCACCTCTTCAAATTTCTGGCTGGGAACTTGCAGCACAATCATGCCTGTCGGCTTATCGCCCTGAAAGCTGGTATTTTCTTGAAAGACCAGGCCACCCGCCCCAACCGCTATCATTCGCAACTGCGTCAGCGTCGGCTCTACCTCTTGCGTATTCAGCAGAAGCGAAGCGTTGCGAATAACCATGCGCTCTACCGGGGCGGGTGTCGGGTTGTCCGACGGTTTGTTCCCGGCATTGGCATTGGTAGCCGCCGCCGCGACGGGGTTAGCCGCCGATGCCGCAGTAGTGGCTGCCGCCGCCGTTGTAGCACCCGGCGCGGCATTAGCTGGGCGTGCCGTCGTAGCCGGGGCAGCCGTCGCCGTCGCATCTCCGCACGCTGCCAGCCCACTTGCTGCTACCAAAAATAATCCAAGAAACCAAAAAATCCTGGTTCGTCGCATAAACTGCCCTCGCTTTCGATTTTAAAGGAATCTAATTTTATCGCTACGAGGGAGATTTCCTGTGAAGATTATTGTCAGGACTTATTATAAACATGATGTAAAAAAAGGCTAAAAAGTTCCTCTTTAGCCTTTTCCCCAATAGTCGCTCAGGTAGGCTTTTTGGCGCATCTCGGTAGTATCGCGTTCGAGCAGACGGAGGGGTGGCGTGTTGTTCAGGGAGCAGGCCATTCCAATCGTTTGGATTACTTTGCCAAAAAGGGTCAGTGTAGCGGCTTTGTCGGCGGGTTCTATTTGCACCGCCGCGATAGTATCGGGGATAAGCTTGAGGGCTGCATCCCGTTCGGATGCGGGCAACTTAAAGCCGCTCTCAAAACTGAGGTGAGGCTGGATTTCAGCATAGGCAAAGTGCTGGGCGGACATCAAACTGGCGGCCCAATACCAGACTTCGTAGCCTTCCAAAATAATATCCTGGTCGAAACCTTCGTGGAAATGCGTCCCCTCAATAACTCCTTTGAGTTCGCCCAGTTCTTCCGCCAGGCGGCTTCGCAGTTTGTTCGGGTCGCCGCTACGTAGCCGTTTGCTCGTGCCACTTTGGGCCGCTAAATCGTGGTCGCGCAGATATTCGTAAGCGCCGTAGGCTTCCCGGCACAATTTTTCCAGTTCGCTCAAAATCCTTCTCTATCCTTTACACTTGTATATTTTCAATACTTTCGCTTACCTTCAAACTAAAGCTCGTTTGTGGGCTGGTTTTGGAATTTTTGCAAAAATCCAAAACCAGCCCACAAACGAAAACTTTTTAGCTTTTGAAAATTTTTTTGTAAAAAAATTTTCAAAAGCTAAGAGAAAAGCGAAATTCCTGAATTTTTATACCTCTTCGATAATGCGGCGATAGTAACAACTTTTATGCCCGGTGTGGCAGGCTATTTCGTCCGCCATTGTCACCTTGAGCAGCAGGCTGTTTTCCTCGCAATTAATCCGCACTTCCTGCACCAGCAAAAACTGACCGCTGGTTTCACCTTTTAACCAGAGCGTCTGGCGGCGGCGACTCCAGAAATGGGCCTTGCCGGTTGCCCGTGTCCGCTCGAAAGCTTCCTGGTTCATAAAAGCCACCAGCAACACCTCGTTCGTCCCGACTTCCTGCACCACCGCCGGAAGCAAACTCATTCCGTCCGCCCCAAAATCCAGGCTCAATTCTTCCTGTAACGCGCCCTCTTCGGGCGGCCCTTCTACTTTGATTTTTACTGCACTATCTGTGTTCATCTGTGCTAATCCGTGTTTATCTGTGTTCCTACATTTATAAACGGGCCGGAACGCCGCGCTCGGCTAAATATTCTTTGGCTTGCTGAATTGAATAATCGCCGAAGTGGAAGATGCTGGCGGCGAGGGCGGCATCGGCTTTGCCCGCCGTTACCCCTTCGTAAATATGGTCAAGCGTGCCGACTCCGCCACTGGCGATAACCGGGATACCGACTACTTCGGAAACGGCGCGGGTTAATTCCAGGTCGTAGCCATCGCGAGTACCATCTTTGTCCATGCTGGTCAGCAAAATTTCGCCTGCGCCCAGTTCTGCACCACGCCGCGCCCATTCGAGCGCATCAATGCCAGTCGGAGTGCGCCCGCCGTGTAGAAAAACTTCCCAGCCCGATTCATCGGCCCGGCGCTTGGCATCAATCGCCAGCACAATACACTGGCTGCCGAAATGTTGCGCTCCGGCACTAATCAGGGCCGGATTTTGAACAGCGGCAGTATTGACCGAAACTTTATCCGCCCCCGCCGCCAACATTCGGTTAATGTCGTCTACCGAGCGAATCCCGCCACCAATCGTAAAAGGAATAAAGATTTGCTCGGCGACGTGCCGCACCATATCTACCACCGTTTCGCGCCCGTCGCTGCTGGCGGTAATATCGAGGAAGACCAGTTCGTCCGCTCCGGCCTTATCGTAAAAAGCGGCCAGTTCTACCGCGTCGCCCGCATCGCGCAAATCGAGAAATTTTGTGCCTTTTACCACTCGTCCGCCCGTCACATCCAGACAGGGAATAATTCTTTTAGTTAACATAACTATTTTCTTCTTCTATAGAATCTCGCTCAGTTTCAGGTCGCCAGTGTAAAGGGCTTTGCCGATTATTACGCCTTCCGCGCCGATTTCGCGCAATTTTTGGACGTGTTCAGGCCGGGAAACGCCGCCACTGGCGATAACTGGACGGTTCGCTGCCTGCCTAAATTCGGCGAAAGCGGCATAATTTGGCTCGGTTAGCGTGCCGTCGCGCCCAATATCGGTGTAGAAAAAGCGTACTGCGCCGCGTTGGGCCAGTTCAGTTGCCAATTGTTTAGCCTCTACCACCGAAGTTTCCGTCCAGCCTTCAACCGCGACCATGCCATCGCGGGCATCAATCCCGATTATGATGCGTTCGCCGTAGCGCTGGCAGAGTTGCGCCACCAAAGCGGGGTCTTTTACGGCGGCAGTTCCCAGCACCACCCGGTCTACTCCAAGACCCAGCAGTTCACTAACGGTGGCTTCGGTGCGAATACCGCCGCCAACTTCTATCGGCAAGCCGCACGCCGCTACGATGCGCTCGATTACTGCCAGATTAACCGGGCGACCCGCCTTTGAACCGTCCAGGTCTACCAGATGTAAATATTTAGCCCCTTCGTCGCGCCAGCGCCGGGCTACTTCTACCGGGTCGTCCGAAAAAACCGTCACCTGAGCAAAATCGCCCTGGTAGAGGCGAACGCACTTGCCATCTTTAATATCAATCGCCGGAATAATCAGCATTTTGCCGCGAACCTCACAAAATTATCATAAAGCTTCAAACCAATCGCCCCGCTTTTTTCGGGGTGAAACTGGGTCGCGAACCAGTTCTCGTGGGCCATTGCACTGGCGAAATCTGGCCCGTAGTCGGTCAGGCCAATTACCTGGTCGTGGGCGGCGGGCGCAGGGTCGGCGTAATAGGAGTGGACAAAATAGAAATACGAGCCATTCGGCACGCCTTCCCATAATATCGAAGGCTCGCCTACCTGCTGTACCCGATTCCAGCCGATTTGCGGAATTTTCAGACCACTTTCGGCAGGGAAGCGACGCACTTCGCCCGGCAAAATATCCAGTCCGGCAGTGTCGTGTTCTTCCATATGGCTAAAGAGCAATTGCATACCGACGCACACGCCCATAAAAGGCTTGCCACTGCCGATTTGCTGCCGCACTACTTCGGCCAGCCCGGTCTGGTGCAAATTCCCCATGGCTTGCCCGGCAGCACCCTGTCCCGGAAAGACGACGGCGTGGGCATCTTCGATTTTGCGTCGTTCTGACGTAATTTCGACATCTGCTTCCAGCCCAGTGACGTGCTGTAGGGCGCGCTGCACGCTCCGCACATTGCCCGCGCCGTAGTCTATAATCGCAATTTTCATCCTACTAATAATCCTTCAAATAACAACCGAATAAAATCAAGAAACACAGATGAACACGGATTAGCACAGATATTTTATAAAATCTGGAACTATGCGAACGCCGGGCAAACTGGTTGAATTTAGCGACCGTGCTGAATCAGGTTTAGAAACTCGGCGCGGGTTTTGGGGTCGTCCTTGAAATCGCCCAGCATACAGCTTGCCACTGTGGTTGAGTTTTGCTTTTGAACGCCGCGCATCATCATACAAAGGTGATAGGCTTCGGTGACGACAGCAACGCCCATAGGGTGCAACAAATTATTAAGGGCTTCGGCAATTTGGGTGGTCAGGCGCTCCTGCACCTGCAAACGGCGGCTGTAGACATCTACAATACGCGGCAATTTGGATAGGCCGACGATTTTGCCGTTGGGAATATAGGCAACGTGACATTTGCCATAGAAAGGCAGCATGTGGTGTTCGCACATACTGTACATTTCAATATCGCGTACCAGCACCATTTCGTCGTAGTGTTCTTCAAAAATGGCCGTCCCCATTACTTCGAGTGGGTCTTTGGTATAGCCGTCGGTCAGGAAGGCCATGCTTTTGCGTACCCGGCTGGGCGTGAGCATCAGCCCTTCGCGGTCAGGGTCTTCGCCCAGTTCAACCAAAAGCTGGCGGATTAAATGCTCGACCCGCTCGTTGGCGGCATCTTCCTGGGGCGTTTCGCCCGTTTTCGTGGTGGTCAGAAAGCGGTGTTCCAGGCCGTTTTTTGGGTGGTCTTCTTGTTCATATAGCTGATGACCATTCTGCTTATATTCATCAAGGTTGGGTACAGGCTCGGTTTGCTTATCTAAATCCAATGTTTTAATCCTCCCATTTCGGTATAATTTATCTATTGATAAATTATACCAGAAACGGGAATAGCCGACATAGCAGAGGAGTTGCCAGTCGGAAGTGCCGAAATAAAGTTTTAGTAATTTATTTCTCTCTGAATTTAACAATAACAAAAAAGAGCATAACGACAGTAGAAATTACCATAAGACCGATAATTATCCCATCGTTGAATTGAGGTACAGGCATTTTCCTTTTACTCCTTTTGACGCTCATAATTGAGCTTACCAAAGCTCAACCCTCGTCTAAAGCCTCCGCCAACAGCCTTACCTGGCTAAGAAGCCTTCACTTCAATTTCGTCAGTAGAAACAGATTGAGCGGAAGCATTGGTCGGGTCAGCGGTACGGGTAAGGGAGATAGGCGTAGTAGTGCTGGATTTTACTGGCTTGAGTTGAATAAGCACCTGGGAACGGTTGGCAGGCTTTTCTTCTTCTTGCGCGAAAAAGCCCGGAATGAGTTCTTTCAAAGCGGGCAGGGTGCGCCAAGCTATACAGCATATAGTAACAAACACCGCAAGAAAAGCCATACCCAACCCAACCCGTAGCATAAATTCACCAAATCCGACGCTACTGCTAGGGAGTGGCTCACCCGTCGAAAATAATACTGTACTAGAAAAACTAAACATTACAGCTGATTCCTTTCTATGTGTTCAGAAAACCTTCAAATTGATTAGAAAGCTAAAGTGCTTATTACCTTCTGACATCAATTCCAGCAGCTATTTTATTTGGGCAGCTAAATCCAATGTTAGTGCCAAATAAATGTAGAAGGTTTGTATAATCATCTTACAGGGGAAAGTGGCTGGTAGTCAGTAATCTTTACTACAAAAATCAACGGTACTCATATAACAACTTTTTAGCTTTTGTTCGGTTTGTGACTTTGCAACCGCCCTGGCTGACATAGCTGGGTGAGCGTCAAGTTTTTGCAAAACCCGGACGTTCACGTTCGGGCTAAAAATAAATGAGCCTGGATTTTTAGCCCGGACGTTCACGTTCGGGTTGGCTTGACCCTAGTGCAAAAAACTGACGCTCACCCGACATAGCTGTAAGGCTTGCTTCACCCCTTATAATAGGGTAAACTGTTCAAATCGGCTGAAGCCGGGCAGCTTACTTTTGTCTTTTTTAGGCTGTACAGTTAACCTATTATCAGGAAAGGATTTTGCATAAAATGAGTTATCAACCAGACCAACCGGGCGAAGCCGCCCTGGTTAGTAGTGTACCAAACCCCAATGACGTAAATGGCAATGCTGAACATTCAGAAGACCTCAGTCAAACCAGTTTTGGCCGAGCGTTTAGTAGTTTTAATTTAAGTAGCTTGCCTCCTGAAGCACCCCCGGTTAAAGAGAAACTTCCTTACCATGTCAGTTTTGATAATTGTCTTTTGCTCAAAGTAAACCGCCATATTGCCGGATACGACGGCACAATCTGTAGTAATCCAGTCCGAGTATTATGCGGAGCGCAAGAACATTTTAGGGCCAATTATTGTGATAAAGGTGAACCACGTTGTTATGACCTCGGTTTATTTAGCAAAGATAGCTTCAAAGTCTGGAAACCTGCCGACGATGAATATAGCGAATTTTTGGAAACTATTCAGCCTGGTAATGTAATGCTTTTTTGGACTAATCGCCAAACTTTTAATTATTTGGTTGGAGTTTACATTATTGAGAAAATCGAGCGCCGCGATAGCCGGGATGGAATGTTATTGGGCCGCCCCCATTATTTGATAACCGGGAACCCGGAACACTCGGTACGTTTTGCCGATAGTTTGATTGATAGTAGCCCGGTCTGGAATAGGTCGGTACGAAGTGAAACTTTTAGCAAGTATATTCGCAAAATAGACCGTAGCGCGGTAATCCCCTCTTTGCAAAGTATCCAGGATAAACATGAATTACGAGCCGAAGAATTACGTAGCGCCGGGCGCGTGACCGAAGCGGTTATGTGTGAACAGGTAGTTGAGCGGTTGGGTCAGATTATTGATTTAAGCGCCGATGCCCCTCAAGTGCAGCCGCCTTCGCTGATTATTCGTCCTTATGGCACGAACGGTTCAGCAACTTATACTAATGGTACGGCCATCAAGCCCGTACCAGTTGCGCCCGTTCCTGCTCCCAAGCCCAATAAAGTAATGGCGGCGGAACTAACCCGCGTGATTGACCATCTTAAACGTGAAAAACTTTATTATCCCGATGATTTAGTCTGGCGGTATCATATTTCGCTAATGTCCAAACCGTTTGTAATTTTAACCGGGGTGAGCGGTGGCGGCAAAACCCGCCTGACCCAGGTGTATGCCGATGCCATGAACGGGCGCTATTGTCTGGTGTCGGTGCGCCCCGATTGGCAATCGAATGAAAGCTTGCTGGGTAGTTACGATATTCTAAACAAACGTTTTGTGGCAACCGAATTTTGCCGCCACGTCTACCGGGCCTATCAAGATTGGAACCGTGACCGTACTAACAAAAATCCCAAGAAATATTTTGTCTGTCTGGATGAAATGAATTTAGCACGGGCCGAATACTATTTCTCCGATTTTCTTAGCCGCATGGAAGTAGATGGCGATTTACGCCGAATTCGGCTCTACGACCAGCCGCAAGGGGCAGATGATGAAGTGGAGCAGGATTTGATTATCCCGCCCAATTTGTATATTAGTGGCACAGTGAACCTGGACGAAACCACCCACACTTTTAGCCGCAAAGTGCTAGACCGGGCCAATATTATCAAAATTGACCGCATCGAAATTGGGCATATGCTCGATTTGCTGCGGGCCGATTATGCGCCCGAACTGCTCGATTTTGTGGGGGCGCACCTCAAAGAAATCAATTTGCGGTTAGCCGAGGCCGGGCAGCAGTTTGGCTACCGCACCGTACACGAGATTCTGGATTGGGTGAACGAAGCGCATCATTCCGGCTACTTTAATATGGCGGCGGCGCTGGATATTCAGATTGTCCAGAAGGTGCTGGTGAAGCTGGAAGTTTCGAGCGACCACAAGCGCCAGCTTTCAATGCTGGAAAAGCTCAATACTTATTTTGAGCAGGAAACTCGTAGCGCCGAGACTGACCGCCCGCTTTTCGAGCGCTCCAACGAAACTATTGGCGAGTTGATGAGCAAGTTGCAAGAGGAAGAAATTGTCATCGGTCAGTTATAACCCCAACCTCAGCCGTGAGCCAGATATTCTGGCGGTTGGGGCGTTCAGCGAAACTGAACTGGAGATGTTGCGCCAGGTGCGCTTTATCGTTAATCGCCAGCCGTTAAGCTGGCGCGGCGAGATTGTGTTGAACGAACGCGCCCGTCTTGAATTTGAGGTAGATACGGGCGACCAGCCGCTCGACATTTATTCGCTGACCCTCGAACTGGAACGGGACGAGGTGACGCAGGGCATCGGGGTGCAGTGGAATATTTTGCGCCCTAATTACAAACGCAGCACCCGCGAATGGCAACAGCAGATGCAGGAAGAGCAGTATGCGGGCGATTGTAGCGTGACGCTGCTCTATCGCGGTCTGCCTGTGCCGGGTTTTACCGCCAATATTTTATTCCAGGTGACGCGCCTGGCCGAGCAGCATTACGAGTTTATGCGCGATGTTCTCAAGCAGCAAAACGAAAAAGTGCTGTACAGTGAACGAGGCCGTACTCACGAACTGGCCGTGCTAACTGGGACTAAAAGCGCCGCCGCCGCCCGCTACGATGTGGTGGCGGCCCACTACGAACGTTTGATGGCGGTGTTGCCAGATATTATTGACCAGCCGCACCGCGAATTGCGCCGCCTGATAACGGTTGTCCCGGTCAACAATATGAAAGCGCTCAATCACGCTTCGCTGCGGTTAGCGGCGCGTAGTGGGGCGCGCTGGATTCCGATACCCGACGATACGCCCGACCCAATCGAGGAGTTGCTGGATAAACCCGTTGTAAAAACCGCTCCCGTTTCTAAAGTGCCGCTATCACCCTGGCAAAAGAAATTGATGGAAGCCCAGCAGCAGCGCGACGAGGCCCGCAGTAGCAA
>JBBQXW010000041.1:0-32595 GCA_038209275.1 Chloroflexia bacterium
AATTACATCGCTTGGTCGCACTCAAGCGTTTTTTTCCTGAAGCCATTGCTAATTCTCAACTTCGAGATGCCATCGAGAATGAAGCCAGATTAATGGCTCGGTTTAAGCATCCAAATATTTTAGGTGTAATAGAGTATCAAGTTACAGACGACCTTGGGTATATCGTAACCGATTTAGCCGAAGGAGGCTCACTTGAGAAAAAGATTAGAGCTGTGGGCCGACAGCCTGTTCGCTTTTCCCTGCTCGAAGTAACCCGCTACCTAGAACAAATCGCATTAGGTTTGTATGAAGCGCATAGCAAAATCGTCGCACACCGTGATTTAAAACCAGCTAATATTTTATTAGCTAAAGATGGTCATGCGATGATAGCGGATTTTGGATTGGCCGCCGTTTTAGGTGATAATGCCACTATGGCATCACTTCATCTAGAAGGAGGTACACCTTCCTATATGGCTCCCGAACAGTGGGAGAATAAACCACGCCGAGTCAGCGATATTTATGCCCTGGGCATTATAACTTTTCAATTGCTCACTGGGAAATTGCCGTATGGAGGTAACGCGGCCCAACTATTAAATCAACATCTTCATACCCCTATGCCTTTGTTGCGTGAGGTTGCTCCTGAGTTAAATTACCCCGCAGCTTTAGATGATGTAATTGCGGCAGCTACAGAGAAAGAATGGGACAAGCGTATTCGCTCTCCTCTGGAATACTATGGGCGGTTTCGCGAGGTGGTGATTGCTGCCAGTAATGATGGCTTAGTTACTTCTTTTCCTCCTCCACCCCCGAAGTTTAGCGCGGTTTTGCCCCCAGAGGAATCAAGTAAAGACCAACCCTCGCTACCACTGCAACCAGAACCAGAACCGGAACCACCTAATCCTCGAACTGAGCGATTGCTTAAACAGGCCCGGCTTCTCAGGATGGAGCAGGAGCATCGCCTGAAATCAGTTGTGGACGCTAAAATTAGCGCTGCAATTAAGCATGACCTGAAAGATTTGGAAGAACAAATTCAAAAGTTCGAGGCTGAGTTAAATCTTAATCTCACAAAACCTACTGTAATCGAAGCCGTACCAGACCTGTCCAACAATTCAGTGCAACAATCCAGCCTCGGAGAAGGCTTAGAAACCGAAGGAAAGCATAGCTAGGGTGATTGGTTCAATCCATTCTGGATTTTTGGTAAAAGGTTAAAAAGCAATGGAGCCGCAACCGGAAGCGTACCTGCGTATCCTACAACCGGAAATACTGGAAGAGAACGCTCAATCTGAGGCTGAAGCTCTTGCCACTACACCCGCTACCCGAAAGGTACTAAGCGACAAATATTACCTCAAAAAACCCGAATGCTGGATTGGTCGGGCAAGAGGTTGTGATATTCTTGTCCAAAAAACCATTGATAATATTAGCAGGAAACATGTATGTATACGAATAAACGAGAAGCATCAATATCTGATTCAAGATAATGACAGTGCCAATGGCACGCTGGTAAATGGCGAACGCCTCAGAAGTGGCGATGAGCGCCTTCTCAGAACGGGCGATTTTATCTCGCTGGGTACTAAAAACAAAGTATTTCAGTTTATCAATTCGGTTGACCCCGAATTTGTAAGCCTATCGAAAGCCCAAAAACAGGTTCTGGAACTCATTGCTCAAAACCCGGTTCTCACCTATAAGGAAATCGGCGAAAAGCGGCAAATGTTGTACAAAACTGGCGGCTCAGAACATACCATCAAAAGTATTCTTAGAGAAATTTATGCCAGGCTGGAAGTAAATTCCAGCCTGGCAGCGGTGAACCGCGCCCGACAACTTGGCCTGATTGATTAAGCTTTACTGCTATTAGCTCCCTCAATCCGCACGACCTGAAATTTTACACTTCGGCTGAGCCAGAAAACGTCCCCCGATTGTAACTGGTGCGGTTTTCCAGCCTCAAGTTGGCGTTGCTCTTCTCCTACAAACGTCCCATTGCTGGAGCGGTTGCCAATTAGTTCCAGGCTCTCTGGGCTGAATTTAAGCTCGGCGTGTTGACGTGAAATTCGGTCATCTTTTACCAGTATTTGACTGTTGCGCGAATCACGACCAATTACCCAGCTTCCAGTTCCCACAGGAAGGTCAAACTGCTGACCACTTTGGCTGACCGTGTCGGTATTAAGGATTTTAACAGACCAGTGGGCCGTCTGAACCGGGCTTTTTTCGGATTCAATTATGGTATATTGGCCCAAATCTGAATCAGGTGAAGTCTTTTCAGACTTAAAAACCTGAGTTGAAAATATTGCGGTCTTTGGGGAAAGAGAATTACTCTGGTCAGACCCAGGCGGCAATATACTTGTCTGCTTCGACTGTATCTGAGTTGACCGTCCAAAGAGTGCCAACCTGGAGCCACTCGTCTCAAATCCAAAAGGCAGTGGGTCAGCCACTGGCTGCTTCAAGCGCCAGCGCCAGCGCCACACTACCGCAACCACTATTGCTACCAGTACGATAGCACCCAGCAGAATTGGCAGTAAGAAATCGTTTGGTGGAAGTGCCTTTACCGTAAATTCCTTTTCTTGTTCTCTGTACTGCTGGTCATCCATCAGGCGCAACTTAAGTTTATAAGGTTTTGGCGACTTTGCCGGCTGCATTACATCTGGCAATTCTGTAACAGTAAAAGCGGCAGTAGCTTCGGCCTTTTGAGTGTCAGTGGTAACAAGCACCTTCAAATTGGTAAATTCTTTTACTACCTTGTCACCTTCCATAATTTCACCACTGGCAGTCAACGTGCGCCCTTCTGTACCCCGTAAACCACTCAAAGTAACCGCTAGAGTACCAACTTTTGTATCTGGGTCTATCTTTTCGATATTGTAGCGAACCGGATTATAGGCAGGGACACATTTCTTGTTGGTAACGGTGAGTTCACCCGCGCTACCTCCATCTCGCCGAATTCGTTTGCCGTCGCGGTCAAGCGCCCACACATTAAAGCAATATTCTTGACCAATTTTGAACGTCTTGGCATCAATGATAATAGGTGCGGTAATTAATTCGGCTTTTCCCTGGTTATTATCGGGTAATCTATGTGGTGGTGGATCACTCACCCCGGTACTCAGATCATTTTTATCCGTAATTTTAATTTCCAGGCTGTCTACCAGTTCGGGCCGCGTTACCCGCAATTTCAATTGATACACATCGTTTGCCCGATTATAGTCAATAATATTGCCGTCAAACTCAATTTTTGGCATAGCTAGTTTGGGGTCATATTTTGGAACACATTGAGTAAGCAAGCCTGGGTCATCACTTTTAACTAGCTGACCATTTTTATTAAAAGCACTGATTCTGAAACAATATTCCTGCTCAGCCTTGAATTTAGCGGCAGATATGGCGAATTCCAGATTGACTTCACTAGAGCCAGTGGCTGGCTGTGGAAAGGTGCGAATTGGTGGCTGGGCAGGCAAGACTTGAACTTGAGAATTTTTGTCTTTACCCTGAAGTACTTCTACTTCTACCCGGTCAATAATCTCCGGGTGAGTCAACTTTAAATTTAGCACATATTGATCTTTGGTCTCATCGGGAATAGGTTCTTTGGAAAAAGCGATTTTTGAGGTGATGTAAGTGTTAGGCGAATTAAACCTAAAAGGGGCCGGGAGAAACGGATTGGCTTTATTATCGCTCGTAATACGCAAAATGGCGTCGTTATTCCCCTGCTGGGCCTGGACTTTCGCCTGGGCTACCCACTGATTTTTGAGTAAGGTCATCATGGTATTAAAGGCATCACTCAGGCCGTTTTGATCGGTAATTTTGGTGTAAGCGTTAGTTTGATCCGCCATTCTTTTAAGCACTTGCTGGTCAACCTTGCTACATGCTTTATCGCTACAAAGTCCAATGGTGTAAAGGGGGGTTACAATCTTTTCGTTAGCCCAATTAATTACATTTTCGACTGACTGATTACCCCCTACCTTTTCACTTTCAGGCGTATTTCTGTTATCCTCGCAAAATTCGTTTATGCCATCGGTGAAGACAATCACCGCCCGCCGGTCTTGCGGGCCAGGTGTAACCTTTTTGACATAATTAATGGCTTGATAGGTAGCATTGTAAAGGCAGGTTCCACCCGTCGGGTCAACCTTAATCGCATTGATACCCTGTTCGAGCAGGGTGGGATTATTGGTAAAATCTACCACTGGCTTAAAATTTTTGCCGTCTATAGCCACACGGGTAAATCTGAAAACGGCAATTTCAGCCTTGTTAGGAGCCTTCTTTACCGCATTGATAGCCGCCTCTTTGAGTTTATCCATTGCATTATTATCTGCCATACTACCACTGGCATCGAGCAGCAAAACAATCCGAATAGGCGAATCAGGCTCTTTAATAGTAGCCGGAAACTGGGTCTCACCGCCGGGACTGTTCTGATTGGTAAGCTGAATCTGGCCGTTAGGGTCAAGCTTTATCACATTTTGGGGGTCTGGAATAGAGAAATAAACCTGTACATCCACTCCATCATCTTTAGCTTCAGCGCTAGTATTAATAATTGTAACGGGAAAAGTATTGGTCTGTGCCTTCAGAATCCCGCCCGAATACCCTAAAGATAGACATAAGGCCAGAGTCATCACAAATTTGTTTGCCTGCTTGACCATTTCTCAATCCTTTAACTCTAGCAATTCCTGTATTACTTTTCCAGGACTGACAGCTTCCATCAGACCTTCGATAATAACATCTGGTGTGTTTCTCTCTAGCAAAAGTTGTTTCCAACGCTCCCACAGCCATTTTTCCAGGACGGCAGGTTCAAGCTGTAGCAAGTTTTTGGTAAGCTTAGTGTTAGCTAAATCAGTCGAAGCCTCGAGTATTTCGACGAGTGACTGTTTTTGTGGTGTAGCAGATTTCACTCCGTTTGTCGAGCCTGATGAGGTCGGTATAGTCCAGCTGGCGCGAAGATTGCCCCATTTTTGCTTGATTTGTTTGACCCATTGGTCTAGTTCGCTGGCTATGTCTGACATATTATCGCCATCTGGTAAGGCGTGCGGGATTGCCAGTTGAACTAGCGTCGGTATGCCAGACCTTACCAGAAAGCCCCGACCAACCGGCAACTCCCGCGAACGTAGTTCAGCTGGGGTGCGATAAACCTTCAAAGCTTCCACCGCCTGTGAGCTTCGCAGACCCAACCCGTAGGACTGAATAGCCCGGCGCAATTTGGCCTGACCACTTTCACCACTCGAACTGGCGATTAAATGAATTCCAGCACTGCCGTAGCGTCGCATAATTAAGGCTAATTCATCGCTTATCTTATCGGCTATTTCGTCCAGATTATCTATAATTACAAATAATTCGGGGTACGGACGGATTGTATTTGTGTGTTCAACTGAACCATTTTGGCTGGCCGTCCGTTTAGTTCGCTGTTCGCCTTCCTGCTTCAACCGCGCCACGAGATCGGGAAGCCCTTCTTCCTCTTCAATTACTTCCAGTACCTGCGGTAGGCCACCCAGCGTAAACTGGCCCTGATGCTGTACCAGTTTGCGTTGCAGGTCAATTAGCACCAGTTGAATCCGGTCAGGCGGGTTTTGTTTGGCTAACGAGAGAATACAATTACGCAAGGCGGTAGTTCGGCCCGAAAGCGGTGGACCGACAATCAGGAAGTGTGGCCCTTGATTCCACAAATCTAGCTCTACCGGCTCCAAATCGCTACCCATCCCAATTACTGCTTTGGCAATAGCCCCTGTGGGAAGCTCTCGCCGGACCTTGACCACTTTCAACAATTCTTGCAAGCCTATCTGTGTTTGAAGTATCGGAATATCTTCTGGTCGCGACCACTCACTTTGGCTGGTCGTCCACTGCCTTACGACGGTCTGCATATTGCCGATTATTTTAAGCATATCCGCCGCTTCGGTTTGAACCGATTTTCCAGCTTTGTTAAATTGTCCGGCGGCGAGGGCCGTTTGTAGCAGCAAAGGGCGTGACCTATCCCGTATATAACCCCGGCCCGGAATAGAATCTATTTCACTTGTTCCCGGCCCGACAATATCCATGTAAACATCTTTATTAGATTGATGTAGAGTAATTCGCTCGGCAAACAGGCCATAAAGCTTGCCCTGCATATTACCTGGAATGTTGCAGGTGACAATAAAGCGTATGCAAACCCCGGCTGAACGACGTACCAGTGGTAGCAAAACATCCTCGACCAACCCTTCGTAATTTTCCCGAAGCTCGGCAATATTATCAATCACTACTATAATCGCTGGCAGTTTTTGTTCAGGGTGTGCGGTATTAAAATCAAAGACATTATTTTCACTACTTAATAAGCGTTGCCTGTTCTCAAGTTGCCTCGTCAGAAACTCCAACAGGCGCTGTAAGCGTTCCTCAAAAGCGTCGTCATCGCCGTGAATTACCGCACCTACGTGGGGTAAATCCTTCAGACTACTCAAGGTATGACCGCCCAAGTCGAGCAAATAAAACTGCACATCGCGGGGTGAATGAGTTACCGCCAGACTGGTGATGATGGTACGCAGCAAGGCACTTTTGCCTGAGCCAGAATCGCCGCAAATTACCAGATGATTCTGTTTTAAATTGACACGATACGGTTCCTGGCGGGCTTCTTTAGGGTCGTCCAGCAGACCTATCACCGGGTTTAATATTTTACCCTGCCAATCCACTTGTGGCCAGTCCTGTTCCTGTGGTCGTTCGGCTGGTTGTGCCAACCAATCCGGCAGAACCGGTTCAAGAATGAAAGGCTGGCCCGTTTTTCCATTGGTCAAGGGTTGGTACAGGCTGGTAGCCTCTGGCAGGAAACGCGGCCAGGGCCGGGGTACGAACTGGTTAGCGTTAAGTTCCCTGGCAAGCTCTACCGCGAAGCCAAATAGCTTGGGTGGATCCTTATCCCTATCATCCGGTTTAGCCGCAGCAGGTAATTCTTCCCCGGCCCAGGCTACCTGAATAAGCTCAATATTTTCGTTGCCTACCTGAATATAGCCTCGCCCTGGTAGCCCGTTGGGTAGCAGCGCCGCATCGGGACGGCGCAAGAGATCCTGGCTGGTCTCGATTTGCTCTACCCGCAGACAAAGCCGCAGCTTGATATTCTCGCGCATCTGGTCAGAAACACCTTTGGGACGTTGCGAAGCCAGAATAAGCGTAACCCCTACCGAGCGTCCCAATCGGGTAATAGTTTCAAGTTGCTGGCGGTAATCAGGATTATCGCTAATCATTTCGGCGTACTCATCAATAATGATAAACAAGAAAGGATAAGGTTCGCTGGCGGAAAATCCCTTACGCCGATAATCCACAATATGACTTACGCCCTTCTGTGCATTTAGCTCTTGCCTGCGATCCATTTCGGAGCGGATAGCGGTAAACATCCGCCCTACCGCCGTCTTGTTCAAGTTTGTGACCAGATCAACGCAGTGTGGCAAATTCTCGAATGGCTTGAAAGCGCCGCCGCCTTTGTAATCTACCAGCACAAAATTCAAGACATCCGGCGGGTAGCGCAAAGCCAGGCCAACAATCAGGGTCATCAGCAATTCGGATTTACCCGAACCTGTGCCACCGGCCACCATAGCGTGTACCCCATCTACTTTGGCCTCAAATGTCAGTTCGCGCTTTTCATCCCCAGCCGTTTTACCCAGTAAGACCCGTAGCCAGTCGGCATTTTTAGGTTTGCGCTGTTCTGACCAACCTTGTTGAACCGCTCCCTTGAGAGCTTTCGGGAATTCCTCCTCATCCGAAGTAATTCCAAATTCTTCGGCCAGCATTTTCCGATAAGGCACATTTTCCGGCAGAGCGTCAATTTTGAACGGCTTAGGTTTGTCGGGTAATTTTTCGGCTTCTTTTTGCATAGCCTGGCTGAGAGCTTTAATAGTATCAATTTCGCTCAGAGCCTCCTCGTCCGGCTTCTCGGCCTTGCGGCGGGCCTGGGCCACCTGAAAAAGAAGTGGTTTACGGTCAAGTCGGGTGGCACCGCGCCCGGCTATAGTATCAATTTCACCCAGCCCTGTACCCACAATTGACACATACTCGTCAGCGTTTCCCAGCCGAAGCGTAAATCGCTCGGTAAACAGACTGTATAATTTGCTCGACAATACATTCAAACGGTCAGCCGTAACAATGAAATGCACCCCATAAGTTCGTCCCTGCCGGGCCAGATCAATAAAAGCGGTCAGCAAATCGTCTTTGGTTCCAGTCTGGGCGGTACTGCCAAAGTTATCCATATATTCAGCGAAGTTATCAATTATTACCAGCACTGCATGTCGTGTTGCATCAGGGTGAGCCACGTTATATTCGGTGAGAGTGGTAACACCGGCCTCGCCAAACTCACGTTTGCGCAGAGCAATCAAATTGTTCAATTCGCGCCAGAGATGGCGTACCCGCTCATCATAACCGCGCTCGTCCGGCATAATAATTGTGCCAACTTGCGGTAGTTTTCCAAGCATCGTAAGGCTGCCACCGCCCAGATCCAGGATATGCAGATGCAATTCTCTGGGGTTGTGGGTAGCAGCCAGGCTGGTTACTAGCGAACGCAAAAAGCCAGTCTTGCCAGAGCCTGATACTCCAAAAACTACGGCGTGGCCGCGCCTAAAATCTATCGTCAAAGGAAGTTGTTGCGCCCCGGCGGGGTCATCCACCAATCCGACAATGGCATTTAGAGCAGGGACTGCCCTAGTTGGTGAATCATTCTGTCGCCAGTTGAGCAAGGGCCAGCTTAGAGGTGCTGCCGAAGCGCTGGTTGGTTGTTCCAGCCATTTTTCGATGTAGGGATTCAGTACCAATGGCCCGTTATGACCAGCCTTGAGCAACAGGCTATCGGTTGGTTTAATATAATCTTCCACCAGTGGGCTACTAAAGGTCAGTTCGGTGGGCAGCGCCTTGGGCCAGGGTGAACGCGGATGAGCGACCTTCTTTTCGTTCAGTAATTCTTGGGCCAGTTCCACTACCATATCATAAAAACGGGGCGGTTCCTCACCTTCTTTAGCCTGGACACCCTCGAAAACTTCGCCCGTGTAGGCAGTCTGAATCAGCTCGATGGTTTCGTTGCCCGCCTGGACATATCCCCGCCCCGGCAGACCGTTCGGTAAAAAGGCCGCATCGGAACGGCGTAGCAATTCGACGCTGGTATCCACCTGCTCTACCCGCAGACAAATCCGCAGCTTGATATTAGCCCGCATCTGGTCGGATACCCCAACCGGACGTTGTGAGGCCAGAAACAGATGCACCCCAAGCGAACGACCCACGCGGGCAATGCTATTAAGCTTCTCGCCAAAATCGGGGTTCTCGCTAATCATTTCGGCATATTCATCAATGATAATAAACAAGAAAGGATAGGGCTGACCGCCGGGGAGCTGGTGCATCCCGCGCCGCCGGTAATCTACAATATCCTTTACTTTCTTATCTGCGTTTAGCGCTGACCTACGATCCATCTCGGCTCCGATAGCGGTAAACATACGCTCTACGGCCATCTTGTTCAAATTTGTAACAAGGTCAACGCAATGTGGCAAGGTCTCAAACGGCTTGAAAGCGCCACCACCTTTGTAATCTACCAGCACAAAATTCAGGGCGCTGGGGTCGTAAGTCAACGCCAGACTACTAATCAGGCTCATCAACAACTCAGATTTACCCGAACCGGTACCACCAGCAATCAAGGCGTGTACTCCGTCTTTTTGAGCTTCCAATTGCAGGATTTTGGGGCGGTTGCCACTGGCTCGGCCCACCATTACCTGAAGCCAGTCAGCTTTGTCTGGTTCAATACTGTCTTTCCAGTTCTGGCGAACCAGCTTTCGCAAAGATTCGAGCAGGTTTTGGTCTTTCTTCAGTTCGTATTTCTCAATCAAGAGTTCTTTTAGCAAAACTTTAGTAGGTAGCGCATCTACCATACGGGGTTCGAGATAGTTATAGCCTTGCAGCCTTCTATTTTTTAGAAAGGTGTCCATTTGTTTTCCGAGTTTCCCGATTAGCTCGGTTTCGTTTGTATTGTCCGGGTTCTGACTAGAACGTAAATCAAAGGCAGTAGCTAGCTGGCAACTCAAAAGTTGCTGATTAAAGATGGCATACCCTCGGCCCACTATCTCGGTGATAACATCAGGTTGCTTGCCCAAAACTGCCCGGTAGTCAGTCGAGTCGCTCAGTCGCAGGGCAAAGCGTTCGGTGAAAATGTTGAGCAAATTGCTGGGCAAACCACTAAGCTGGTTAGCTGAAATAACAAAGTAAATACCGTAGGCACTGCAATACTGGGTCAGACTTAAAAACTGGTTTAGCAGGCTGGTTACATTATCGCGTTCTTTGCCAAAGATAGAGATAAATTCACCAAAATTATCAATTGCTACCACCAATGCCGGTATGGGTTGGGTTGGATTCCGTTTATTGTAATCCTCCAGGTCATCTCTGCCTGCTTTACTGAGAAGTAACTTGCGCTCCTCCATCATCATATTAAGCTCGCGGAGCAATTGCTCTACCCGTTCTTCAAAACCCGTCTCATCCGAAGTAATTACCGCTCCAGTATGAGGTAGACTCTTAAAGGCATCAAATTTACGTCCGCCTAAATCCACAATATACAAATGTAAAGCATTGGGCGAGTGGGTTACGGTCAGGCTGACCAGTAGCGTTTTTATAAAAGTAGTTTTCCCCCAGCCGGAGCCACCCAGCACAATAGCGTGTCCGCGTGGCAAGTCTACTGCCAATGGAAATTGTTTACCTTCATAAGGATTATCTACCAGACCAATTACCGCGCGCAGCGCATAATCCCAGTTGAGCGGCTCTAACCAGCCTTCTGCTTCCTCCAGCCAACTGGAGAGAGCCGGATTCAAACACAAAGCCGGGTCACTTCGAGATATTCCCAGGGTTATCAACTCTTTTTTGATCAGGTAGTGATCTGAGGTAATGGTCTCTATCTCAGGCGAGGGTGAGGTTAGAAGTGGCTGACTAAGGGCCAATTCTTTGGGCAAAAACTTCGGCCAGGGAGCAAGTTGTTTTGGCACATTCTCCGCTTCAGCCAAACCTTTCATAGCCTTCACTACCAGCTTATAAAGTTCAGGTGGCGCACTATCGCCCGCTATTATCTGCTGACCAGAATTGCGGTCAGGCCAGATAACCTTCTGAGCCAAACCTTCGGTATAAGGTTCACCAGCATAGCCTACCTGAATAAGTTCAATCTCATCATTCCCTACCTGAAGATAGCCGCGACCCGGTATATTGGATGGTAGATATGCCGCATCATTACGCCGCAAAAGTTCCCGGCTTTCTGGCCCTGACTCCACGCGAAGACAAACCCGAAATTTAATATTGGCCCGCATCTGGTCGGTAACACCACTGGGCCGCTGCGCCGCCAGCAGCAGTAATACTCCTAGCGAACGTCCCACCCGAGTAATAGTTTCAAGCTGAGTTTTATATTCGGTTCGGTCAGCAATCATTTCGGCAAATTCATCTATGATTATAAAAAGAAATGGGTAAGGCTGAATGGTGTTGTGTAAATCCTTTTGGTGGTAATCTACGATATTCTTGACCCCACGATCAGTGTTTAATTTTTCGCGGCGATGAATTTCAGCATTAATAGCGGTAAACATACGAGTTACCGCATCGCCATTCAGGTTACTGATAACATCTACACAATGGGGCAAATTTTTTAATTCTTCAAAAGTGCCACCTCCCTTGTAATCCACCAGCACAAAATTTAACATTCGGGGGTCATAAGCCGCCGCCATACTGGTAATCAAAGAGATTAATAATTCGGATTTGCCGGAGCCAGTGCTACCGGCAATTATTCCATGACTACCATCTTTTTTAGCCGAAAATTCGAGGGTACGAACCTTGTTACCGGCCATCATTCCTAGCCGCGCCCGCAGCCACCCAGCTTTGTCCTGCGAAATGCTATTCCCCCAGTTACGTTTTGCACCCTGCTCCAGTTCGCGCAGCGAGTTATATTTCATCAGGGTAAGGAAGGGAACATTATTAGGCAAATTGGCGCTGGCGCTTTGCCGAAGGTTTATAAGTTTGAGGGTATCGGTTAAATGACGCATCTGGTCTGGGTTAGTAACAGCATCAGCCAAACCGACGTAACGACCAGTATTAACCCCCACTTCGGCATAGCGAAAATGCAGGTTGGCGCTTTGGGTAGTACCAAAATTAGTCACCACATTAGATTGCCCGACCTCTATTACTGCCTGGCAACCATCTGGTACATTGCTGCGCTTTGGTACAAGAAAAACAATCGCTGCCCCTAAAGCCGCGCCCTCCTCCAACAAAATAGTAATAGTACCATCGGTCTGTACCTGGTGCAGCAAATCGTGTGGGTCATCCGCCACATCAAGCAAATCTACCACCAGCAGCAAAAACGGCTGCATCAGTTTATCCGATTCCTCTTTTTTATCCCCACGTTCCTGCTGGCGCATTTTGCGCTGGGCCAGAATACGGCGAATATTTTCCAGATATTGGTCAAGGGCGGTTGCCTCTTCCTGATCGGTCTTATCCTGCTCTACCACCTCATTGCTAAAGAAGATAGGAGATTGGTCGTCGTTGCCACTGGCATGGAGCAAACCCCCAGTCCAGGCCCATCTTTGCCGACTGGTTGCCAATATAAAGAGTTTTGCATCTGCCGGGGAATGGAAAACCAGATAATGGGTCAGGAAGGAGTGGGCAAACTGGTAAACACCATCCCGTTCGCCAGTAATTGCCAGCGCATAAGTCAGGGGAGGGGTAAATTCAGCCTCGCTTTGGCTGGTCGTCTGCCCGGTTTTTTGCGTCCCACCACCGGCAGCTTTATCATTATCGCGTTTAAGCTGGGGACGCAATGCCAGCACTACTGGTATATCCGAGACATAGCGGGCATCGGCTTCTAACTTCTGCGCCTTACGCCAGAGTGGACTGCTGCCACTGCCCTGACTTAATTTATAGGTAATGGTGGAAGGGAGAGTACCGACACCCAACCTTATTAGACCAAAATCGCTATCCAGAAACCGACGTTCCCAAAGGCGTAGCTCTTGATTATCGTTATTACCTTGCGATGAAGAAATAGAGTTTTTGGTTTCCTCGGCAATGCGTATAGCGGTTTGTGCTTCTGGGTAATTATAACGATAGAAACGGCGTTGCAACTCGTGAAAGGTGTGCATCTCTTGATACAGTTCACCCAAATGGTCAAGATATTCTCTTTCAGCCTGAGCCTGCTTTTGCCGTTCCTTGAAATAAATATAAATCGAGAAGACCACCGAAGCGAGTACCGAAAAGGCCATCGAAACCAGCAATAAAGGGTTGCGCCCGTTACTCAGCACTGTTACCAGTACATAGCCCGCAATTGTAGCAACAGGTAAACCAATTTGAAATAGCTGAGTAGCCGCATCGAATTGCCTATCTGGAGGAGCAGGAATTTCGCGTTCCTCAAAAGGAAGTTCGGGCTGTATACGCGGTGGTCGGTTTAAATCTACCATAACAGTTTACCCTTATTTTATATTGCCGAGATTTATAACCATAAAAATTAACAAAATCAAAAGAGCCACCGCCAACAACGCTATGGCAATCTTGAATAAGACGTCGGTTTTGCGCCACCATGCCTCTTTTTGGCCTGGTATTTTCTTGAAAGTGGTTCTGAGTTCTTGAGCCAATTCGGTTGCATGAGCCTGGCGTAAGTTTGGGTCTAGTCTGATAGCTTTCTCGGCAATTCCAGCAACCGGGCTAACATCTTTGCTACGGTTCATTGGTACGGGGGTGCCTTCGCGCACCACCTTAGAAATGGCCTTATCATCCAGCAGTCGGGCCGGATACGCCGGTTGACCAATCAGCATTTCATAGAGAATCAGACCCAGACCATACACATCGGTACTGTAATTAACTATTGGTTGCGGCCCGTTCAACAATTCTGGGGCGGTATAGGCAGGATGACTGATTGAGTTATACCAAACTTTTGGTGCCTCTGTGAAAGGAGCGGCAATACCGAGGTCAAGTAATAAAAGGGTCGGGACTTTAGGCCATTCGCCAAAATCTACCAGCACTGTCTCCGGGCTGAGGGCAAGATGGTACATTCCTTTGCTTTGCAACCAGCTAATAGTCGAGGCCAAATCGGTAATAATCGAGCAGGTATGATAAATCCAGGGCTGCTGGTGGCGGGCTAATACCTCGCTCAGCGCCTCTCCATCTACATAATCAAAGATATAGTAAAAGAGTAATTGGTTTTGAACTACAACCCGGCCATAAGGCTCTTTAGCAGTAGGATAGGGTAATTGAATTTGCGGCAAGAAATGAACATCAGGTTCTTTGCTTTTTTTGACTAAATCCAGAAATGTGGCCTCCCGTTTAAGGCGATTCACATGGCTATCGCCTTCGTGGGCGATTTTAAGATAGACCGGTTTATTTTGCCAGTTAGCCTTATAAACGGTCGAGGAGCGAAGAACAATTACTGGCTTGAATATTTCAATATCGGCCAGTTTCTCCCCATGCTCAAAAATTAAAGGTGACTTTTCGGCAGGACAGGCCGTTTCCTGGCAATATAGATTCCTGTCGGCAGCGCTTCGCCCACACATCAGGCAAACCTGTTTCATTTCAGCATTCCTATAAATAACTTATAAAAACAACGTGAGATAGTTACCGATACCTGGGCTGATCGTGCTGCGCTAAGTACACCGTTTCACACAAAAAGGTTACAGATTTCGTAGGGGCGAATGGCATACGCCCTTTTGACCTGATTTAGTGTTCAAGGGCGTATGCCATTCGCCCCTACCGAAGTAATTCTCAACCTTTTCTATGACGACTCGTACTAAAAATTTATTTCCAGAAAGGTCAGGCAAAGACTATCACTACCCATCCAAAGCTGGTCTTTATCCTGGATTGGGTGTTCCTGGTCTTCAATTGGAAAGCGGCGATCAGGATTAGTTGCAGTATTGAGCAAAAAGGGATTGTTAGAGGACAGATTTTTAATAAAAAACTGCCCGTTTTTTTCGGTAAGGCAGGCCTGCCTTCGTGAAATTTTTCTGCCGTCCGGCAGATTTTCCAGATTTACCCCCAGCAAAGCCTCGTCATTCTTACCTGGATATGGTCTGCCGATTATAGCGGGCTGCCACCGGAGGCGATAGACCTGACCACTGTTCGGCTCTCGAAAGTAAGCCGCTTTGGATAAGGCCGAAGCTCCGATAGGCAAGTTTACTGGTCGTTCTTCCAAAATCAGGCTGGGATTGTTACCCAGGTTCTGCTCGTTTAGAGGAAGCTGTTCGTCCAGCCTGAAAGTGCTGCTTGCCAGACACAGAGTATAATCTTCAGGTTGAGTGCCGAGATAAGGTAACTCGTCCCGAAATTCCTGCAAGATTTCTGCGATTAGTTCCGGGGGCTTCAAGCTCGCAAGCGCCTCAGCACGTTGCGAGCCTAACCCCAAAACTTTAATACTAAGCGATATTCGCTGAAGACTCATTTTCCACCAGACAAGAGACTGAAGGTTTAATAGAATTTGGTTGCGCCCAGTTCGTCGCCGCGCTCGAAAGCATCCACCGATTTACCGAGGTCGCCGCTCAATTCGACACACTTCTCGGCTACCTTCTCGATGTCGGGTTTAATCTGTTGGAGGTATTGGGCCACCGCATAACCACCAACCAAACCCATAAAGGCGGCGGTCTTGAGGGCCATGATTATGCCTTCCATTAGCTTTACCACTACCTTCAGCACGTCACCGACAGTCTTGAAAGTTTTCGCTACATTGCGTACTGCCGGAATATCCATATAAACTTCGTTTGCCATGTCTAACTCCTTTTGCCTGAACTTAATTAATACAAGCGGGATTAGAAATCCCTACTACGTTTATAAGGTCTAATAAAACTTGAACTTATCGGTGAGGTTAGACCTGACCAGATTGTTCACATCGCTGTCAGCGCGCTCAACAATATCGCGGGCATTGCTCAGATTGTGGTGAGTTTTTGTAATATGCTCTGTTACCCGTGCTACTCCCGGAATGACTATGCTTGAAACTTCTTCTACGAAAGCGTTAGCTCCCTCGCCTTTCCAGATACCGCCGACCACCAGTCCAAGCACCATTCGTATGGGCTGCATAGCCTGTTCTTCGATGGTCTGAATCTGTTTGGTAATCTGGCTCAAAAGACTTTCGAGTAGCGCACGAGCCACACTTATAAGAAAATCATCCATTGTGGTTCTCCTTCCCTGCTAAAACTTGTTTTCCACTAATCTAAAGCTAACCTACAAAACGATTAGCTGTGCCAATCCTTGCTTGCAATCGAAGTGTGCTATTCGAAGTAGCTTTCGGCTTTCTCGTCGGCCTCTTGCATATAATGAATAGCGGCCTCCACATCACCCTTTAGCTCTTGGTATTTTTCAATCAGTTTGCTGAGTGAAGGATTAAGGCTACCATTGATAGCTTCTACAAAGCTATCACCACCACGTCCCAGCAGTGCGCCATCTTCCAGCGTCTTGGCGACTTTCTGCATTTCCTGCAAAACATTCTGCAATCGCTCTGCTTCCTGACCAAAAGTTCGGGCCATATCTTCGGCTGCTTCGTATTCTAGCTTGATAATATCTTCTGACATTTGCTTGATTCCTTCCTCTGGTAGATTGGTCTTTTTCCACCTATCTAGTCTATCCATTACACAAGTTAGAACTCCATACCCCCAGGGCAAGTGGAGTGGCGCTGCTAGACGCGGAACGGAGCGCTACAATCCTGTTCGGCCTGTTTAACTAACTGGCTTATCTGGCGACTGATACGCTCGGCCTCGTTCAAAGCCTCTTGCAACCGACGAGTAGCCGGTAAGACTTCTCCAACCATCTCCGAGAAAAATGCCTCTGAGCCACGCCCGATCCATTTGCTCTCCAAATTTCTCATGTTGGACGTAACTTTCTGAAGGACATCATGTACTTCTTCCGCCTGTGCCGCGAATTGTCCGGCAACTTGGTCAATTTCATCGTACTTGGCTTGAAACTTGTCTGACATCAGTGAACCTCCATAAAACGGTTTTTTAACTACTCTTGTGAAACAACCCAATGGTGTATGCCTGAATTAAACTGTATATCTACAAAAATCTCATCACCCCGAAGGATGAAAAAGGGATGAATTTCTATTGTTTTTGAGCCTTGTCTACTCGCTCAAACGGTGGAACAGGTGGGTTCAACTTTGCTTTACAAGCCAGTCGAACCCATCAATTTTTAATAAACCTAACGACACGTGGTAACACCTTTAATTATAATACAAACGGTTGGCGGCACTGGCGTTGGCCTAACAGGTGTTGGTGTATTATTAACAGGCACCGGCGTTGGTGGTTGTGGTGGCGGCGTTGGCCTAACAGGTGTTGGCGTATTTATTGGTCCTGATCCGCCAGCAGGAGGCGGGGTGTTAATTCTTATAGTCGCTGTAGGTGGTGTTAATTCTTTACAGCGTGCCTCCACCGCTGCCTTCTTATCATCGCTCAAATCCATTGCTCTGGCTCTATTACATATCAAGTCCTGGGCAGTGGCTTTGTCATTATTAGAATCCAGGATACCAGCGAATTGGAAATAAGCGTCCAAAAGAATATCCCGGATGTCTCGAAAACCTTTGTCCAGGCCGTAAAGCTTTTCCAGCGTAGGCACGGCGGCACCCCAATTTTTATCTTTGGCAAAGATAGTTGCGCCCTCGCGGTACAAATTGGCCCTCTCCAACAGTGCTTGATAATCGTCGGAGGGGCCTTCGCTCAGGCACTTTTGAAGGTACTCTATCCCTTTTCCAATATCAGCGTTACGAGCCTGGTCGTCACCATAGCGGCAATACACATCTACCGCCTGGGAACGGACTTCGTCTGGCTTCGGCGGGTTTTGAATATCTTTTAGTTTGTCTACGAGCTGGGCAGCCAATTCAAAGTTACCGGCTTGTTTAGCATCCTCTATCTGTTTGAGCAAACTTGCGAATAGGTCTGGCGTTGCTGTTGCGGTAGGAGCAACAGTCGTAGCAGCCGGCGTTGTAATCGGCGCTGCAATTCGCTGGGTGGGTGCAGCAGTTCGAGCGGTTGGTAAGGGTGAAACCAATGGTGTTGTAGTTACAGTAATAGAACCGGCTACGCCAAGTGGACCTTTACCATCACTAGGCTTAATAGATAGGGTAAATAAAAGTATGCCTAATAGCACTACTGCCAGGATTGGCACTGCTATTAACCACAGCCGCTTAGTCTTTTCTGCCCATAATCCTTTTACAAATGTAGTTGATTTCCCTGCCCATAGAATTGATTTTTCTTTGAAGGTAGGTTCGGGAGGTAGGGGTGGTGGTGGGCTTACCACTACTCCTAACGGCAAAACCCCGCCATTTTTTGCCAGGTAGCGTTGAATATCCTGGGTCATTTCTGCAATATTTTGATAGCGTTTGGTGGGTTCTTTGGCGAGAGCTTTTTGAACTATTTGGTCAGCTTTAAATCGGCGAGCTTTGGGGTCTACATCTGGCAAGCTAACCGGGGTTTGCTCACAGTGCATTTGTTTCAAATCAAAAGTGGTAGCGGCAACAAACGGAGGTCGCCCGCTTAGCATTTCGTAGAGTACAACTCCGAGAGAATAAAGATTACTACTTTCTGTCGGCACATCCCCAGCGGCTTCTTCAGCCGATTCGTAATAGACCGTATCCAATACGGCGCTATCAAGTTTAGCCTGGTTAAAGTGCGGCCGGTCAATGCCAACATCTACAATTTTGAGTTCATTTTGGGGAGTTATAATTAAATTACTGGGTTTAATTTTCAACCAATAAACTTGTTTTTCGTGAGCTGTTTTTAACGCCTTCAGAATATCTAGTGCTACACTAAAAGCTTCCTGGGGGGTGAAAGGCTTACCTCGCTTTTCTAAAAGCGAGTCCAAACGTATACCTTCTACATACTCGCAGATGGCAAAAGCTACCCCGGCAGCTTCGCCCGATTCATTTACCCAGGCAATTTGTGGGGATTGCAGTGTTTTAAGGTCAGATACTGTCTGCTCAAAGTCTTTTACGTAATCTGAATCAGGGCTATGCAGCATCCTGATAGTTAAATAGCTCTGGCTGCCTTTATCGTTAACTTCGGCACTATATATAGTGATAAAAGGGCCATTCTCTAACTCTCGCAGATTTTGATAACGCTTCTGGAGAACGTCTGGTACAATATTCATGCTACAGTCCTAATTAGAATGTATGATTCTAGTAAAGAAAAGCAGTTTATCTAATAATTCATCTAAAAGTTATAAATAACAATAAGACTTTTAAATGTAGGTTCTGAAGTTTTCACCGCTTGCTTGAAATATTGGTGATATACTGCGGAACCCTTATGACAAACTACCCAAATCAACTTACCAAAATCATTGGTTGGAGCTTTAGTCTATTTACTATTAAAGCTAAATGGAAATTACCTGGGACCCTGATTATTAACCCGCGAAAATAGGAAATTGTTTGTGTAATTTTATTAC
The DNA here is from genome assembly GCA_038209275.1 of Chloroflexia bacterium. Classification (GTDB taxonomy): domain Bacteria; phylum Chloroflexota; class Chloroflexia; order Chloroheliales; family Chloroheliaceae; genus L227-5C. Next base: position 19,303 of record JBBQXW010000041.1, read on the forward strand.
ATTAAACTTATTATAGCACGGGTTGAAAAATGTGCAAGCTAAATTTGTATCTTTTTCAGGCAATTACAAGAGCAATATCTGGGATGGCGCACACATTGGTGAAAAAGATATTTATAAATTTCACTTTTTTGTGTGACTAAATTTCCTGTTACTAATCTATCAGCGCCTTGAGCAGGGCTTCCCTGGCATCCGAGTAATAAAATACGGTTAACTTCATTGCCATATCATCTGACAAATCGTTGAGTTGCCGTCGGGCGGAGATGGGAATTAGAAGAGTGGTTGCCCCCTTTTCAACGGCTAATTCTGCCACGTTTACGGCGTTGTAAATCGGATCGAGGCCACCGCCCAGATTTAGACCGCCGACTGCAACAATCCCACCTTTCAGGCTTTTGCCCAAAAGTGAGCTACAAAAGGCCATAAGCGCGGGTAAGCCCAAAAATGAGCCGCTTTTGGGGCTATCGAAGGCGCGTAACTGGACAGTAAATTCATGCTGGCGTGGGTCGCGATCACCCACCAGTTTTTTGGCCTGAGTCAAAAGATTTTGCTCGGCGTACTTTACGCTTTCGCGGAACGGGCCAGGGGCTGGTATATTGATAATTTTTACGCCTGTTCCCGGCCCTTCGTTCACATCTATCCGATAAAGACCGGGCGCTTCATCTGGCCCTCCGGCACTGATAGCCCAGACCTGTCCCGGCGGCAACGGGTCGCTGCCGATAGCTTCTTCGCTTTGGAGTTCGGGGGTAGCAACAAACTGCTCGACTCCGTCATCGCCCATCTGGTAGCTAAAGTGGGTATTGCGGAATTCGGCACTACCAATTCGTTTTTGTTGTTCTTTCACCCGGCGGCGACATTCCAGAGCTAACCGCACGGCCCATTCTATATCCTCTTCTCGCAAATACATTTCCCGGTTTGGATAGAGCAATTTTAGCAGGCCATTGACGGTACGATTGACGGCGGTAGTATCACGACCACTAAGCGCACCGCCATAATTTACCCGTCCCCGAATATTGGTTATCGGGTTTTCCACCCGGAGTTGCGCCCAGCATTCGGAGAGAAAATCGCTGACCAGACCAAAATGTTTGGTGAACAGGGAAGAATCGAGCTTTGGTACATCCCAACCGGGGAGGTAAGCATGAATTCTATCCATGAAAGCGGTGTCGTTACGCATTTCGGGCGGTAATGGGCCAAAAAGATGACCGACACGCTGCTGGTGCGCCACATCTACCTCAAAATTGCCGACCATCACAATGCTGCCACTGGCCCGAATGCTCTCGCGTCCCCGGCTGAACTCGCCCGACTCCATGTAGCCCTTCATGATGTTTACGCCGTCTTTCTGGTCGAAAGATACGCCCGAAACTTCATCAAAGCAGACCACATCATACTGGCAAACCAGGCCACGCTGCCCGTTAGCGTTATTGACAAACATACGCGCAACGGTGGCTTTGCCGCCCGAAACCAGGTGCGAATAAGGCGAAACTTGCTGAAAAAGGTGCGATTTACCCGTACCACGTGGGCCAAGCTCTACCATGTTGTAGTTGCGTTCCACAAAAGGAACCATTCGCAGGAGCAGCACATCCTGGGCGCGAGGGGAGAGCATGGCGGGTTCAAAACCGACGCTTCGGAGGAGAAACTGCTTCCATTCTTCGATGGTAAATTGTTCCCGCCCGCCTGCCATATCTTCCAGCACGGTGCGTTTGGAGAGCTGGATGGGCCGGACTGCCGTGATACCAAAAGGTCGTCCGGCCTTTTCCAGCGCAATCGCCGCATCATATTCCAGTTGAATTTCGGCATAGAAACCGCCCGTCAGCATCCGTTCGTTAGCCTGTACCGTTTCGGTATCCACTCGAACATCGTTCAGGCGCAGGCTGGGCAGGGTAGCCAGGTAGGAGTCGGTAGCGGTATCCAGGCGGGCGGTTATCAAATCAATCAGCTTGACCGAACCGTGTTCCCTGGCTCTGGATTTGAACAATTCTTCTTCGCCAGGACGGATGGTGCGCTCCCGCATTTGCCGCTCGACTACACTCAAACCTTCGGCTATTTCGGTTTCATCGGTGCTGGCACAGTAGCGGCCCAGCAAAAATTCTCCGACGTAAGTCGGCACTGGATATTGTCCTCTAAAGCGTAATGCCAGGTCTTTGCGGACAATATAACCATCGAAAGCACGCGCCGCCAGTTGGTCGAGTGCGTCGAGTTCCATAAACCAGCCTTCCTTTTCCTTATCCCCCTACTGTAGTTGTCACCTGTTTGATTATTTTGCCGTCCGAAGCAAGCAGTACGATATGGACGGCTTCGCCTTCCCGCTCTTCATCTGTCACCAGCACCGAGAAGACTCCATCCGGCCCGGCCTGTTTTGCCGCCTGCACGATGGAAGTATTTGGGTCGTTGGCTTTGCTGCGAATGTCCAGACTTGTTTCGGCAGCTACATCTCCGCTTATTTTAACCGCGCAGCGCAATCTACGCCAATTAATGCTCTCTATCTCGATTGGTTTGACCTGTTCTCCACCTGGTCGGGTTACGGTCAACAGTGGCACAATACATTCTTGCGGGCTGAGGCCACCGTGTTCGTATTCTTTGCCCGCCTCGTAGCAACAAATACCCGGCGCTAAAGCTATCGGCACATTTTTATCCCAGTGCCACCCCACCGTTTGCTGGTCGGTGATAGAACCTTCTTTCAGCCGGGCGCAGCGTCCTTTTCGGATTACGGTCAAGTGTTCGGGCAATTCGGCTTTGGGCAAATTCCCCGGCAAAAGTAGCCAGCCATGGTCGGTCACGACGATTACTTTTTGCCAGCCCCAGGCCAATAGCTGGTTTATGCGTTCTTCCAGTTCGCGCACTTCTTGCTCGATATAGCGGGCCAGTTTCCATTCGTGAGTATGACCATATTCGTCAATCTTGCCACATTCCGTCCAGGCTTTGCCCGCCGGGTCGCCTAAATCCTGGTTTTTGAGTACCTGATAGCCGGTTTGCTGCAAGAGCTTTTGCAAAACGGTAATATTCACGGTTGAGCCGGTAGCGCTGACCGCCGGTTCTAGCTTCGATTGGTTCTGCCCGGTGATAAGCGCCGCTACCGGCGAAACGGCGGGTTTGGCGGTGGAGGTAACGGTGGGCAGGGCCGAGAGATGCGGTTTAATCTGACATTCCAGCCCACGCTTTGCCAGAGCCGCCGCCAGTCTTTGCCCGACATCGAAGCGCAAGCCATCGCTAAATAGTACGCAGGTTCCGGCCTCTGGCGCTGGTAACTGGCCCACCGGGTATTCCCAGGCCGCTTTGACCGCTTTTTGCATAGCAAGTGCGCCGCGTTCCAGCCAGGGACGGTAGAGCGCCGTAATCATAGCCTTGACCGCCATTTCGTTCGGCCCGGTCTCGACACCCGCCAGGGCATCCAGCATTGCAGCATCGGCCTGCCAGCCTTTGTTGGCATACGCCTCCACTATATCCGCCACCGTCGCGCCGCCGACGGCCTGCTCAGTTTCAGAGGCCAGCCGCGAAAGCGGTTCGAGGGCGGTTGCCAGGGGCGAAAGCCCAAGTTTGGCCCAGACCCAGTTGCGCCGCCCGCCGTGTTCCTGCTCCAATTCCTGAAGGGCCGAGCGCGCCTGTTCCGGCAGTTTTTCTTTCAAGGCGGTCAGCGTTTCGCGCAACTGATTTTCGGCGGTCTCGTTATCTTGAGGCCAGCTTTCGGCAAGCTGCGGAAAAAGTTCGTGCGGTTGGGCTGGTTTGGCCCGGCGCAATAAACCCGGCAAATTCGGGTAACTTTGCGGCGCTTCGGCAAAACGCTGCCAGACCGTTTTCCAGCTATCCTGGCGCTGGCCCAACAGGGTGGCGGCGGTCACTTCGCCGTCTTTTTCGGGGTCAAAACCGTACTTGCGCTGGCACAGGCCGCAGAAAGAATCCCATTCGGGTTTGGAAGTGCGCTTAATATACCCCGCCGGGTCGTTTAGCCAGAGCAACAGACTGCGTACTTCGTCCGGGTTCAACAGCGCATCAAAGAAGGAGGCCCGCAAAGGCGCTTCTTTTTTTAGCCGGGCGATTGGCTCGTCTGCCAGCTTCAAGAGGGCGCGGAGCAAGGCTTCTCTGGTGGCGTTATCCGGGCCAACTTCCAGGCCCAGCCCGCCTTCGCTGGCCTGCATGAAAGCTGGAATCGTCCATTCCTTGCCGTTTTTGTGGTTCCAGAAGACCCCGCGATATTGCAGTTCCGCCAGGGGTTGGAGCGCTTTGGGACATTCTTCCACCGCCCGTAGCTCGGCCTTGCTGATGCCGGGCAGATAGATAATCGGGGTGGTATCTTCCGGCAAAAGCTCCGCCGTGCCGGGCAAGGTGCGTTCCAACATGCAGCGCAGCCAGTAGGCCGGGCCAATCAGCGCGGCGGGTTGGTACGGCCCAAAGGTCAGGATGGGCAATTTCTCGCGCAGCAAAGGCAGCAAGCTCTCCCACTGCCGCTCTTTGTCCGGCCACAACACCGCGACGGGCGCGGCCTGGTCGTTGCGGTTATAGTTCCCGGCTCGCCGCAAAGCCTCGACCAGTGCTTCTAAAAAGGTCAGGCTGCTACCAGAAGGCGGGTTAATTGGAATTGAACTCATAACCTAAAATTACTCTTTTCTGTTGCAGGCTAATGCTCCCTGTAGCAAGTCAGGTCTGTGGTTTTCAAAAACCATGCGCGTCAACCTAAAACTTTAAGCCCGAAATTGGTAGGTTGAGCAAGCACGCTCGGCACTCACCCACAATGCAGATTTGGGTTCAAATACCCGGACATGAATGTCCGGGCTAAGAAATAAATCAGCCTTTTTTAGCCCGGACATTCATGTCCGGGTTCAGATTGCCCACCACTACTCTACCACGTCAGCCTTTCTCTCATTCTATTCCAGCCTCTCGCCGGGCCTTCTGTTTTTCGGCTAACGTGTAGTGCAAATCATTGAGGCGTTCGCTGCCGTCGGGGTTGGTGCCTCGGTCTTTGTTCCAGTTCAGGGTGAATTTGCTGCGGAGTACGCCCGCCATGATGAAGGGGCGGATGTTCAGGCGCACGCCGTCGTTCAGGTCGGGTTGCCAGCCGAGCGGTTGGTCGGGCAGCTTTTTCCAGCGCACGTAAATATCGTAGGGCGGTTCGCCGTCGCGGATGGCTTCCAGCTTCTTTTGCAATTCGAGGGCTGCCGCCAATCGGCCCTCCGCCCCGGCTATGGCGGCATCGCGGTCGGTGCGCTGGCGATTAATCCAGTCGCCCAGGTAAGTGTAAATCAGTTTGTTCAGGGTGGCGTTATCCAACCTGTGATAATTGACCAGGGCGGCGAAGCCATCCTTGCGCCCGTCCCAGATATGCCAGATGAACGGGCGGTTCTGGAACAGGCTGCAATGCTGCTCGAAAAAGCCGTCGCGCAGCCAGCCTTCCAGCCCTTTGCCCGGCCCGCTATAATTCACCCCGGCCAATAATTGCTCCTGCACCTGGGCCGACCACTCCGCCCCGTAAGCCGCCGCCGTCAGCGCCCGCAAGCGTTCCACCGCCGCCGCTTCGTGGGCCATCGGCGGCAGGCAGACAATCCCGTCCGCATCGGCTAGACCGTCCAGCTTGTCCAGCTTTTGTTGAGGCCAGCGATAGCCCAGCAACCGGGCCACCGCCACCTGCAAAGGCGCGCTGCTTCCCACCGGGTTGCCCTCGAACAGCCATTGGGTCGGGTCGTTCGAGTACGGCTCCGGCAACGGCCCGGCCTCTTCCGCCACCTTCTGCCACCGCTCCAGGTCAAACGGTACTTTTACCAGCGTTGCATTAGTTACATTTAACTTTTGGTCAATTCGCCGAACAGCTACATTAAATTCAGGTGATTTGCAGAAAGCCCAGATTGCAGGTAGGTGAGTAGGGTCGTTAGGAACAATTATGGCAACATTGGTATCACCCTTTTCGCCTGTATACAAGGTACAAGGAAGTTGACGCATTTGTCCAACTGCTACACCCACTTTACCCCATCCTGCCTGACCTCGAATATAGGCAATCCCATCTTCTACAGCCTCTTTTAAATCCTTATTCCACCAAAGAACTTTTGAGCGTCCACCATAAAGAGTAGTACCGTCTGGGCTACTTTGCCAAAACTCCCATTGTTTACCTGGTGTGATTTCCCAAAACATCCGACCATAGTGTGGAAAATCGGCAGGTGAAATACCCTGTAGTGATACTGCATACTTCTCTAAACGGGTTTCAGTTTCTGCCTCATCCAGTGTTATTACAGCCTGAGAGTTTTTAAGCTGTGCCGCTTGCTTGACTAACTGCAAAGGCGAAATTCGCATCAAGGCGGCTTTTTCTGCTGCTGATTTAGGAGCCGCCGCGTCAATTCCACTCATTAGCTGGTCAGTGATTGCGTGGCGATTGGTCAGAATAAATAGAGCAGTAAATGCTCCGGCAGCGGCGCTACTTTCAAAACCATTTTCACCTAACTTAATAACACACTCCCAGCTTTGATTAAGCAGCAATTTTTCCCGCATATCTTTGTAAGAGCCAAGAAAGAGCCAGTTTTGAGGTGTAACCAGGGCATAAGAGCCACCTGGCGCGGCAAAAGTCCGGCAACGCTCGACAAAAGTGGTGGCAAGGTCAGTTTTAGCGTCGGGATAATGGCCTTCGCAGTGTTTTTGCAATATTTCGCCTTGCTTACCTCTTGCCAAATAAGGAACGTTAGTTGCTATTAGTGTATATGCTCCAGAAAGTAGGTTGGCGGCGCGGGCAATACCCTGCACCGCCGTACCAAAGATGGCGGCGGCGGGGTCGGCCTGTTCGGATTCCTGGGCCAACGCCTTTTCGAGCAGCCTTTCTACCTGGCTATAGTCGGCGCTAAACATGCGGTCGCGCATCAACACGTCCGCCGGGTTAATCAGGCTACCCAGGTCGGGGGCGTTCTTGAAAAGCTCGTAGAGGCGGAGCAGGGTCAGTTCCAGCCCGCCATCGCCGCCCGCCAGTTTCTTCCAATCGGCCCACTGGCCCGAAACGGGCAGGCCGGAGCAGGCAATATTGGGCAGAGGCAAGGGGCGGTAGCCGCCCGCTTTCCAGGCTGCCAGCGCCAGGGCAAAGGCGGCAATCTGGGTGCAGCGCGGGTCGAGTTCCAGCCCGTACAAATTATCGCGCAACACCGCTTCGGCGGCTTCGGCCTCGCCCAAGCCTTCTTCCTCCATCCGCATCCGCCGCAACATCTCGAAAGCTGCCACCAGAAAATGACCCGACCCGCAGCAAGGGTCAAGCACGGTAATCTCGGCGGCGTGGGTGGGCCAGCCCTCGAATTTTCCGGCAGCAGGGGAGGGATTGACGATTGACGATTGGGCGGGTTCGGTTGACTGAGGACTGAGGACTGAGGACTCTGAAGCGGGGTCGCGGAAACGGAGGTAGGTGAAGGATTTGAGGAGGGGACTTTCGGGGTGGCGGGCGGCCCACCATGCGCCCAGCGAATTTTCGAGCAGGAAGCGCACCATATAATCTTCGGTGAAAAGCTGGGTGACGGGCGAAATACTGGCCCCGCCGATTTTCTTGCCGCTCTCGTTCACTTCCTTCTTCTTTTTGGTCTGCCAGAACTGGTAGACCCAGCCCAGCGCATCATCGGCGGTAAAAACCACCGGCGGCAGGCTGCCCAGAATATTTTCGAGCTTGTGGCGACCTTCCGGGGCAAAGCGCACCTGGGCGGCAGGCTCGTCGCGCCGGAAAATACCGGGCAGCATCGCCCCGGCGTAACGGGCCGCCAGCGTCCAGGCATCCTCGCCCTGCCCTTCCTCGGCGGCAATCTCGCCGCACTCCTCCAGCGTAACCGACATTCCTTCCGGGTGCATCAGCAACCCGTTTTCCGCCAGAAAGCGGGCAAACAACATGCGGTGCCACTGCTGGTAAGCCAGTTCCTCCATCAACAAATCGCGGCCCGCCTCGAAACTGCCGTTGCCAAGCTGCCGGGCCTTCGCCCTCAAACCGTTGCGTAGCCGTTTCTGCTCGGCAGACATCCCGCCGAACGCCTCGGTGCTGGCAACCGCCAGCGTCCGCAAAGTAGCGCGGGCGGCATCTTCGGCCTCGTCCCGCGCCTCCACAATCTTCTTCTCCAACAAACCGCGTAACTTGCTATCGAGTGGTGGCATGATGATAATCGCTTTCTAGCCTAAATAATGACCGGGTTTCCGGCTTTAACGTGGTTCATGATGTCTTCACGAAGCTTTTTCAGGTAAAGGTCAACCTCAAACTCGGTTTTCAGGGTCGCTCTATGCGGCCTGACCGTTACCGATTTGGGCATCAGGTAGCGGGCCGCTTCATCCCGCACCTTGTTCACCCGGCCCGGCAAAGCATCGTAGCGTGTCCCCCATTCGCTGATTGGGCTGGCATCCAGGGTCGTAAGTAGTGCTTCGGTAGTGCCAACGTTCAACTCGGCTACATTTTCCAGCCCGTTGCTTGCCAGAAATTGCTGGCGCTGGGTCTCGTCAATTTGCCCCCATTCCTCCGAACTTTGCAGTCCCGTCATTTCCTGTTCGCGCAGGGCGTTCAAGCGCTGGCGGGCCTCCTGAAGATAAAGCCGCAGCGCATCGCAAAGTTTGGCAATCAGGGGCGCTACCGGGTTGGGGTCACTCAACAAACTGCGGTCAATCTGGATAGCATTCAATTGCGGCCCAACCTGCGTCGCCACCACCAGACCTCCGGCGTGTTTTAACAGGCGTTGCAGCACCAGCCATTGCGTCCGGCGCTGCTCAACCAGCTTCGTCGCTTGCGTCCAGGCTTTGAAATTATTGCTCAATTCCTCACGCTGATTATAAACCGCCACAAACTGCTCATTCCCGCTCATAGCGCGCAGTTGCTCGATGGCCGCGATAGAGGCGGCAGGGCGGGCCGGAAGCGGCGGGTCTCCCCCGGCCTGTCCTGCCAGGTCAATCAACCTTTGCAAAATTAGCGGAATAGCCTGGGCTTCCTCTCCGTTCTTAAGTGGCAGGCCAAAATCTTGAATCAACTTTTTTATGCCAAGACGTTGATTGATGTTGACCGTCACCCCTTCATTGATAAAATCAATCACCCCGATTTGGGCTTGGTTAATCTGCTTCACGCTCACGGCCTGCCCGTTGCTGGTGGCCCGCACAAATCCGCCCGCCACCAGCGCCAGAAGCGCTCCGTCTATTGCATCTTGAGGCCAGCCATAGCCCGCCCCGCCGAATTTCTTACGAATATCACTGCCGCGCTTGCCCGCACTACCGAGGAAAGTTCGCACTTCCTGACAAACCGGGTTTTTATCCACGTCGCCGGTATAATTGACCGCCGTAAGCGCATCCGCCGCGCCCTCTCCGGCTCGCTTGACTACACTATTCCATTTTGGGTCGTCCGCCAGCTTGAATTTGGGGAACAACCGCACCAGCGCATCCTCGAAAGCTTGCCTGACCGAAGCCTGAAAACTACCTTCCGTCACCTGGTTGCCCCCGCCCTGGTAAACCCTCGAATTTTCGACTATCCGGCTCACCAGCGCGTGCAGTTCCATCTCCTCGGCTTTGCGCCGCGTTTCCATCGCATTGCGGGCTTCCAATCCTTCCGGCGTGGCGGGAACTACCCGCGAAGACATTACCCCATCGGCGGCGGCAAAGCTGGCAATTTTGCGCCTTAGAGTATCGGCTTCCTGCCGGGGCAAAAAGACGAAAATCACCGGGCTATCCGTTCCGGCGGCCTGAGCTTCCTCCCGCACCATCTTCTCAGAAACGGTAGACCATTCATCGCGTACCCATAGCGGCACAAGTTCGCTACTCAGCGTGGGTGCTTCTGTCCCAAAGTGCAAACCAATCTTGCGCGGTGTCTTGCTCTGGCCCTGTGGCAAACTCATTACCGTTTTCAGGGCGGCAGTGACGGCGTTCTGAAAAGCGCTGGCCCGGTCGCTGGCAATCCTGGCATCATCATTTGAAATGCTGGCAAATCGTTTGCGATAATCGGATTCCCATTCGCCGCTTTCCAGCGTCTGTAGCCGGTATTCATCGTTCACCAGCATAAGTGTCCCATCATCTACCAGCTTTTGCAATAGTTCGGGAATTCGCTGGCGCAAGCTGGTGCTGCCCTGGTTCAAATCCGTCACCAGCAAATCAGCCAGATTATTGGCGGTAGCGCGTAATCCCGTGACCAGTGGCCCTTCGGCGGGCAGCTTGTTAATCAAGAAAATAGTGGCACACAGGCGCGAACGCAATTTGCCGTCCTCGGTATTACCCATAGCCTGCTGGTCAATCCGCGTCGCTACATCGCGGAGCAGCATACTACTTTGCAACATATCGGGCTTTAGCTGGTTGTAAATCACATCCCCGGCTACCACCGTACCGAGCGGCTTATCAGCGATTTCTCGCACCGCTTCGTGTACAATCCGAAGCTGGGTGCGAAGTTGTCCGGCACTGCCCGCGCTATCCACCGCCCGTAGCACCCGCTCCCAGAACCGTCTCCGGGCCGGAAGCAACGGATAATCCGCCAGTAGAGCCGAGGCATCTGCCGCCGTCGGGCTGATTTTCGTACCCTGCAAATGTCGGTCAATCTCGCCGCTTGCCCCTTCCAGCACCGTCTTCAAAAGCGGCACTTTATCGGGCGCTTTACGCAAAACCACTTCGCGCACCACTCGCTCCACATCGGTATCGGACAGCGTAACATTGACCGTAAAGCGCCCTCTGAGCTTGGAAAGCTGCGTAGTAGCTTGGAGCGAAGCCTGTCCCGTTGCCACAAACAAAAGGCGACTGCCGAACCGGGAACAGCAGGCTTCCACTACGTTCTGCACCAGCAAAGTACGAGTCGGGTCTTCCCCGATAAACTGCTGCAACTCATCGAATACCAGAAGGGTAAGGGGCAGTTTGCCCGGTGTAGTGGATTGCAAAGCCATTACGCTTTCCATCGTCTGCACCATCTCATCGTCGGAAATATCCGCCTGGTTGGGTGGGTACTGCGCTCTGAGAACGTTACGCCCCTCGGCATTGCTATCCGCAAATTCAGGGTAAACTTTGCGTAAAGCTTGCACCACGTAAGGTGAGGCATACATATTAAGCAACTCGCTATTCAGTTTCTTGCCCGCCGCTTCTACCCCGGCCTTGACTGCTTCGTAGTACTCGTTTTGCCTGAGCCAGATTACAAACCGGGCGGCAGGGTACTGGTCGGGTAAGTCTGCGCTCCGAAACAGGATACTTAGCATGGTAAGCCGCACGCTGTTTTCGCGTCCGCTCCCCAGTTTCCCGGCGGCAGACCATAAGCCACCTTCGCGCTTGCCTTTGGTAGAAAGTTCGGCCAGCAAATCCCTGATGTCATCCGGCAACTGGGCCAATCCCCTGGAGCGCACGCCATCGTCAAAAGTCACATCTCGCCATAAATATTCAAGCACCCGCACAAAATGAGATTTGCCACTGCCATAGAAACCGCTAATCCAGGCGGCGGGTTGGCTCTGCTTATCCAGGTTTTCCAGATAAGTAGAAAGAATCCGCTCCAAACCTAGCCGATACTCTCCTTCACACACGAACGAGGCTAATTCGTAGCGCAGCACCTTCCATTCCTCGGCGGTGCTGGGGTCAAGCACTTTGGCTACCCCATCGTTAGGAATGGTAGTTTTGGTAGGGTCGTGGTGGAAAACTTCGCGGTTCGTAGTGGTCATTGCTTTATTTATCCTCCGTCGCGGTGATAGGTACAGCGAGATAATTCCAGCCATCTCTGGCATCTAAAAGGCGGTAGTTAGCGCCGTCGTGCTGGCCTGGAAAAAAGACCAGCAAACGTCCCCGAATATGCGGGGTTACAATTTCAAAAATAGCCGAAGCCCGCGCCAGCCCAAAAAGGGAAGCCAATCCAACAATAGCTACTACCGTTTTATCAGTAACATCAGGCGCGGTAAGCCAGGCCGTAATCTCTTCGGCAAGCGTAGTAAAGTAATCTTGCAGAGCCAGTTCCATATCTTCGGGCTGTTCAAAATAGGCTTCGCGGTACTCATGTGCAGCCATCCAGCGGGCAAAGCTGTCTGTTAAATCATGAAGAACCCAGGAATAGCCTGCCGCTTTAGTCTTGATTTCAAATTCGCGCAGCCGTAGTCGCAAGCGCCGTTCCTGGACAGGCTCATAAATAGCAAACCAGACCTTTTGTGGCCCGGCCAACGTTTTGTCCCAGGGCAAGCGTACAAAACGGTCGTAAGCTCGAATTAAACCCTCGATTTCGCCCATAGCCTCTGCTCTTCCTATAAATCGCTAATACTATAACTAAGGCCAAATACTGCTGGCTAATCACGTAGCAAGTAACGGAAACTAATATCAGTGATATTTCCGGTACGGCGATATTCAAGCCAGCCTCTTTGTGAAGCGACTTGCGCTTGCTCGTGCAGCACATTTTTTGGTGCATCCAAAAGGCGGCTCCAGAAAGTATCAAAGAGATTTTCGCCTCGCACCTCACACAGGTAGCCCAACAAAAGGGCGTATGTAGTGGCGGCTGGGTAAGTTTCAGCCTTGCGGCGCTCTTTTTTAACCTTACCAACTAAATGTCCGGCCTGTTGCCAGGAAGAGGCGCTATTCTGCCCTACATGCCGCAGCGATTGAGGGTTTAGCCGACCTGGAAAGCTCTCGTTCACTTTTGCTGCCAGCATTTCAGGTGTAACTGATGCACCAGGCCGAGTATTCAGAATTACTTCCCCGGTCTCCCTCAAAAGTGGGTCTCTGGCTACGGCACAAAGCAAGGCTAATAATTTTTGACTGGCTATATCACTATCCCATAAATCGCGCAAAGCCCGAAAAAGCCGAATATTTTTATCGAGGGCGTACATCTCTCGCAACCTGCGAAAAGATTCCTGTCTGGTAGATATAGTTCTTTTTAGTAGTACATTTTCCACCGCCACTGCCTGCCGATAATCTTCCAGCGTAGCAGAAATTGGTAATGCTGCCAATAGCAGTCGAAGTTCAGCCAACATAAGAGTGCGACTGCCGTGTGATCCCATACCACTTTGAACGAAGCCAGCTACAAATGTGGTTGTTGGAATAACTAAAGTCACTTGTTGTCCTTTATTCTTGGAATCTTACAGCCTATTCTGGAATTCTTTTCGTATTTGCCGGGGTGCTACTCGCGAACTGCATGGATTCAGCCATAATAAAAAGCTCCATCGCTCAATTAGTGTTACTAAAATATTATTACCGATAATATGAGTGCTTGAGATGCAGTAGAAATTATAGCACAGGATGTAAAGGTTTTTATAATCTTAATACTAACGCAACACAAAAAAGGTAACCTCTCTAACTCACCTTTTGTAGACAACTATATTCTTGTTAGGGGCGGTGATAAGCCACATGTAACAACCCAGCCGCCTTCTTTTTAGCGACCTCGCC
>JBBQXW010000042.1:0-32230 GCA_038209275.1 Chloroflexia bacterium
ATTGGGGTACTGGCCTTGCCCGCTACCTTCGCCTTCTTTTCGTTCCTGCCTGACCGGGGCTATGCGTTTAGTAAGGTTTTTGGGCTGCTGGGCGGCGCGTTTGTGGTCTGGTTTTTGGGAATGTTGGGTTTGCCTTTCACGGCGCTCACCAGTTGGCTGTTGTTGGTCGGCCTGTTTGTGGGATTGAATATCTGGCTACTAAGGCGCAAGCAGGGTGAACTACAACTTGAGGTAGGCGACTTTTTGCGCGAACGGCGCTGGCTAATAGTAGCAGTCGAATTGTTGTTTATCGTGGCTTATTTTTATCTGGTCAATATGCGCTCGTTTATGCCTGAAATCCGCGACCAGGAAAAATTTGGCGACTTCGCCTTCCTCAACTCGATGGCCCTCCATTCGACCTTACCACCTACCGACCCCTGGATGAGCGGCTACACCATCAACTACTACTATTTCAGCCACTTCATACTGGCAATGCTCACCAAAATGAGCGGTATCGCCCCGGCTATCGCCTTCAACCTGGCTATCCCGTTAATCTTCGCCCTCACCGCTATTGCGGCCTTCGGCATCGCCTTCAACCTGGTCGCTATCGCCCGTAACGATTTACGATTTACGATTTACGATTTACGATTTAAACCCAAAGATGATAGTCTAAATTCAAACAAGATGCCTAAATCGTCAATCGTCAATCGTCAATCGTCAATTCTCTTGGCGGCTGGTCTGGTGGGATTGTTGGCTGCCGTTAATATCGGTATACTGGGCAACTTCGATTCGGCCCGGCAGGTGCTTTTTCCGGCAGCAAATCAGCCACAGTTGGGCAGTTTTAATTATAACTGGTGGTCACCTTCGCGGGTTATTTCCGATTTTATGCCACAACCCATCGGCGGCGGTATCTTCGAGTACCGCTCAACCGAAGCAATTACCGAATTTCCGATGTTTAGCTTCTTGCTGGCAGATATACACCCACACGTTATGACGTTACCCTTTGTACTGCTGGTGATTGCTGCCGCCCTGAATTTGCTGCGCGTTCCGGCGGGTGGCGCGGCGCTCAATTTGCGTACTGGCGAAGGGCGCTATTTTCTGATTGGGCTGGGTGTAATGGTCGGAGCGCTTTATTTCCTCAACAGCCTGGATTATCCGACCTATTTGCTGCTGGTGGTGCTGGCGGCATTGGTGCGCGAACTGCGGGTCGGCGGGCTTGAGACAAAAATAAGCGGAAGCCAGAATTTGCTCAAAGCCGCGCTATTGGGCGGCGAAATTTTAGTTCGACAATCCAGTCAATTTTGGGGCAGGACTGTGCGCTGGCTCGGTTTTAGCGTCCGGCTGGCAATAATCTCGTTGCTGTTTTATTTACCCTTCCACCTGACTTTTACTTCGTTCATTGGTGATAGTTTTGTGCCGGAAGCGGTAAATTTGCCGATATTGAGTTCGCTGGCAAAAACTTTTTTGCTGGTCGCCTGGGATCGCACGCCGCTTATCTCGCAAACGATTATTCAGGAAAACGGCACCGAAATAGTACGCTGGGGCTATTTGATGGTCTTCGGCATCTTCCTCTATCCTATCGTTGCAATGCTGGCCCTCAAGGTCTGGCCCTATCTCAAAGCGCCGTATGCCTATTTGGATGAAGTTCAAAGTTCACCCACAGGGCAACCCTTCGGGCCGAAGTTCAACCCACCGGGCAACCCTTCGGGCCGAGTTCAAAGTTTGGGAGAAGTTCCAGGTTCAGGGAACGAAGATTTTGATGAGGACGAAGAGCAGGTCGAGGCGGAAGAAACCACATATGGGCCGCGACAGTTTGGATCAACGGCATATCTAGTGGCGGGATTTGGTCTGGCGATTTTGTTAGTGAGCGAAATAACCTGGCTGCTAAGAATAAACCCGGTGATTACGCTGCTGGCGGGGATAACGGCAATTCCAGTACTGGCGGTTGGCGTAGGATTAATGGCGGCGGATTTCCTGGCAAAAATTCGGTCAGAGCGTCCGGCACGAGAATTATTGACGGCGCTGGGAGTTTCGGCCTTGCTGATGATTTCGCTGGGCTGGATTTTGCACTTCGAGCTTTACGGCCCGTTACTAATCCTGATTATTAGTGCTGGGCTACTCGTTTTCTTTGAATTGAAGCTTCCGGCTTCGGGGACAGAGAAGGGCGCGGCAACCGCGCCTGTACAGGATACGGAGAACAGGGCGCTGTTGCAGGCTGACCAGTTTGCGTTGCTGCTGGTGCTGCTGCCCGCTTTCCTGACTTTTGTAATTGAGATAATCTTCCTGCGCGATATTTTCAATGCCCGCTTCAATACTATTTTCAAGTTTTACTATCAAGCCTGGGCCATGTACGGGCTGGCGGCGGCTTATGCCAGTTGGCGGGTAGCGGCCTGGGGCTGGAAGCTCTTGCCATTCAAACAGCCGGATAAATTTGAAGAAGATACAAACATATTTTACAGTCCATCGAGGGCGCAGCCCTCTCCTACAGGGATGCGTGCTGCGGTTGTCCAGACCCAAATGCGGCTGGAGGCAGCAGGAGCTAATGGTACAAACCTTGCTTTTAGTGTATTTCAAGCGCCAGAGCGAAACGCTTATTTGGATACCCAGGTAGCCCCGGATAAGGAAGCGCTGGCGGCGGAAGAATATGTAAGGCAGCAGCCCCGTCCGGCAAGATGGCGCTGGGTTTGGGCGCTGGGTTTGATATTGTTGTTGTTAGCCGGGCTGATTTACCCGATTTTTGGGCCGTATGAAAAGACCGGGCATTTCAAGGAGCGGCGCGGTCTGGATGGCGAACAATGGCTGACCGAATGGTATCCCGAAGATTTTACTGCAATCAAGTGGCTGCGGGCGCAAGCGGCGCGTGATTCTAAATTCGATGGGACTATTCTGGAAACCTACGGGCCGGATTGGTTCGATTACAACCGGGTTGGCACTTTTAGCGGTTTCCCTATTCTGATGGGTTGGCCCGGTCACGAGCAGCAGTGGCGCGGCGGCAAAGCCGAGACCCGGCTGGAAGTTTCACGCCGTATGAACGATATTGATACGATTTATGCTACCAATGATATAGAGCAAGCGCGTAGCCTGTTGCAAAAATATGGTGTAAAATATGTCTATGTTGGTACGCTCGAAACGGGCGCACGAGATGGTCGCTGGTACGACGGCGGCGGTAAAGTAGTCAAGAAAAATTATCCGCCCGAAGCTTTGAGCAAATTCAGCATTTTTATGAAACCAATCTATCAGCAAGATGGCGTGACTATCTACAGCTTCTAGCGAAGTGGCAAGGAGTTGACCAAGATTTTATGAACGGCTATGACCCCGACAGCCCCGAATATCGGCGGGCCTGTTACCGAGCGGAACGGCGAGTACGGCTCAAGTTGGGCTTTTACTGGCATCTGGCGGTATTTTTAGGTGTGAACACGCTTTGTGCCATTAGCTACCTGCTCAGTAGCTTTATGCACAACGGTCAATACCCGTGGTTGCCCTGGCCTGTCGCCGGGTCGAGTGCTATTCTGGTCGGTCATTACACCGCAATTTTCGTGCTGGGCGAAGATTTCCAGCAACGCTTTATCGCCACCGAGCTACACAAAAAAGGCTTACTCAATAACCCCGACATCACCGATACCGAATATTTGACGGCTTACCGCCAGGCCGAACGCAAGATGGTTGCCAGCCTGAGCGTGTACTGGCATCTGCTAATCTCGCTAATAATAAATTTCCTCTCCTTGCTGACCTATGTTTTGACCAGCCTGGCGCTGCGAGATTGGTATTATCCCTGGTTCATCTGGGTCATCGTTGGGTCAATCGCCCTGTTCTTCGGTCACTTTATGTGGGTGCGTATTTTCTGGAGCGACCTCCGCCAGCGCCTGTTGGAGAAAGAATTAAAGATTTAGAGATTTACCATATCTGTTGAAAGGAAAAAGAAATGTCTGGAGACCTTAATTTGGAAGACGATATAATAGACCTGAAAACAATGCGGAGAAATCTATCCCAAATTGTAGATGAAGTACGCAGCGACCACACCCATAAGGTTATCATCAAGAACAACAAACCGGCAGCTATTCTAGTTAACGTCGCTGATTATCAAGCCCTGCAAAACCGTCTTCTGGCGATGGAACTAGAAATGGGCTTGCGTGAAATGATTGAAGAAGATAGTAGAGGCGAATTAGTAGACCTGGACGATTTGGCGGCTGAATTTGGCATAGATTTATCTAAAGCGCCAACCCAACCCAAAAATTATGAAGAAGTAGAATTAGAAAGGTCTAATCGTGCCTTCTGATGAGCGCCCTCGTGCCAAACTTAAAACACGCAAACAAGTAAGAGAAAAAATACGCCAAATCAAAATCTATATTGATGAGCAACGCGGTAATGACCCGGAAGACATGACTGGCTTTAAAGTAGTTCAACACATTCTTGAAGATTTGAACTTACTTCGGTATTGGCCTAAAGCGGGACGACGTACTAAAGGCTTAGAGGACAAATATCGTCAGCGTGCGGTTGGCCCTGGTTACATCGCTTATTATTATATTGTAGACCCTGAAAAGTTGGTTTACTTGATTGATTTAAGACATGGCAGCCAGAAATCTCTCAAACCTGCAACGCTGAGAAAATATAAGAGTGACACACTTAAACAAAGTGATGACTAATCAATAACCAAAGAGGATGAGATAACCGAACTCAGATAAACAAGCCTATTACGATTGCTGGTATATTTGTTGCAGAAAGAACACACGAACAGAGCTTTATTGAGAATGGAAATGATTCTCAAGGCCGATATAACCCCTTCAACTGAACTGGATTAGGAAAAATTAAAACGAAAAACCACTCACGAAGGCGAAGCGCACTCACCCAATAAACCCAAACCCCAAATAGAGCAGTTTGTCGAGCAGAATTCAAGCTAACCATCATTGTTAATTCTGAGAACAGAATCGCTGATAATAAATAATATGGTAAAATTAAGTTGAACAAGAATATGCCAAGTAGAAAAACCAATGCACACAATTGACCCGGCAGAAGTCCGTTTTAGTCAAGATAACGCAAGTTATAAATTTGGGGATGGTAGAACCGTCGAGCAATTAGCCGAGGCGCTACGTAATGGAAGTATTTTGCCGACAGACATTGAACCAATACGCTTAGTAGAAAGAGATGGCAAGTTGTTTACCCTCTATAACCGACGTTTAGAAACCTTCAAAAGAGCCGGGGTGAAAGTGCCTTATCGCAGAGCTACTCCCGAAGAAGAGAGTAATGAAATCTGGAAATTTATTACCAGGAATGAGGGCATTTCGCTTCGATTAAGAGGAGAACTACGATGAGTCTTGATGAGCAAGTTAGAACTAAGCTTAATGAACAGGTAGATAATATAAAATCACGGTCAGATTTTGTTGCCTTGACGCGGGCTTTGCTAGAAAATTTGTAAGCAAAACCCACAAGAGTGGGAAAACACCAGTTTAGAAACCTACCTTGATGCAATCGCAGCCTGGGCGGAAGATATGGATGGCTATTACGCCAATCAAGGTGAAGCAATGCCCGAAATACCTGGCTGGAAGACATTGGGGCAAATTTTGTTGGCGGCAAAGGTTTACGAATAAACTTAAACTGAGCGGCTTTTTAGTAATTCAGGTCTTCGTTCACCCCTATAAATTAGTAGCGATTGAAATCGCTACTAGAACGAAACCTTCAGAAGAGCTAAAATTATTGCTCCCCTTCAATTTCGAGGTTTAGTTGTTGCAGGTTATAGGCTTCGTCTTTGGTGCTGACTTTTAGCTTTACAAATCCGCCCAGAGGGTCAATATAAGACGCAACGCTGCTATTCGCTAAATCCAGGCGGTTGCGTCCATCGCCTTGATTGGCAAGCACTTCCCAGGTTTGTTTTTGCCAGTTATAGATTTCTAGTTGGGGAGAGGCCGGAACGCCACTAAAGTTGCTACGCTCGGATTTAACCAGCAGACTCAGGCGGGTCGGGCGCAACTTTAGCTGGGCCGGAAGCCGATATTGTAATAAGGTTGAGCTATCGGCGGCAAAACTCAGGCTGCCGTCTACTTCCGGCGTAATATCTTGCGAAGCCAGGCGGATCGGCGATAGCGCGGCGGCAGGTATAAAGCGGGTGCTAGTCTTGGTAGTTGGCTGGTAGGAAAAGGGCAGAGGCTTGATTAAAAGCGCAAAATCATCCTCGCGCAACTTGCGTCCTTCCGCGATGGTCATTTCGCCGATTAGCGCGGTAGCACTCTGGCCTTCCAGCCAGCCCGTAAAATAAAGGTTGTAATTCTGGTAACGCTCGGCAAAGCGCCCGTTGAGGTAGGCACTGTTGAGGGTGGCCCATTGCAAATTGCGTTGCCATTGATCCAGCGTGCTGCTGGTCGGAATTACATCGCTGTTGGCTACGTTCGCGCCGTACAAATCGGGCTTGATATTTTGGGCGGGAAGAAAACCGGGTAAGCGTTCCAGCGCAAAATTGACCGAACGTTGTTCGCCGCTCGATAAATCACCCAGGTAAAAATAGTTCTCGCCCAGCACCAGAGTTATGCCGCTCAAATTCCAGCTACTATTATTTTGAACTGTGCCGCTCAAACCTTTGCCATCGGGCCAGACCGCCAGATTAGAAGCAATTGCCAGTCGCCCTTCGAGCGTACCCTGCCCACCAAAACCCTGAAACTTACCAGTTGGACTAAGTACGCTCTGCACCTGACCCGCCGAAGACTGCGGGCCTTGTACAAATAATTGGGGCGGGCTGGCTTGCAAGCGCGGGTCGCCCAGCACCAAAATTTGAGGGCGCTGTAGCCAGCCGTTGCCGGGCTGGGGTTGGCGGTTTAATTCCAGCGTATACTGGCTGACTGCACCACTGCTGACCCCAAAAGTTCTGACCCCAACCGGCGCACCATCCTCATAAAACGAAGCAATCGCGGCCCGTGTCAAATTTACTTCACCCGCCGCTTCTCGCAAACCAATTTGCCATAGTATAGCACCACAGACCAGCGCCAGCGCCGGAGTAGCCACCAGCGCCAACATCGGTTTATCCAATTTGCAGGCAACCAGATAGCCACCCCCGGCTACTACCAATCCATACATTAGCAAGCCCGCCAGCATCCAGGGCGGGTTGGGCAATTCAAAGGGCGGACGAGCGGCAATTACTTTAGACATCTGGTTCAAAACGAACAAATCTTGTCGCAGGAAAAGGTGTTCCGGGCCGTACAAAGCCGTCTCTGCCACGCTGCCCCAGAGCGCGGTGGATGCGTCGCCCGGTTCGGTGAGTGGCCCACTGGTCAAATCAAAGGCGGTGGCAATTACGCTGCCCTGCCCCAACGCCCGTCCCACTACCAACGGCAAGCCATCCGCCGGGCCACCTTGCTGCACCACCGTTACCAGACTACCCGGTTGCGGCATCAGCTTTTGTAGTGGCAAAGTTTGGCCTTCGGGCATCTGCAAAGTGGACAAAAGCGTTTCGGGCAAATAGTGACCCGATACCCGGCTCAATTGCATCGTTCCCTGACTCTGCGCCGCCACCAGCGCCGGGTTCAGGCTACTGCTCAACCCGCTAAAATTTGCGCCGCCCGAAAGCCACAGCTTGCCGCCTTCTTCTACCCAACCCATAATAGTTCGCCATTGGGCCGCAGTAAGCCGCGCCTGGTCGAGCTTGCCGAGTACAATTGCGTTGAGCGAATTAAAAGCGTCGCTGCGGTCAGGCAACTGAGCCGGAGAAAGCGGCACAAAAATCGTGCGGGTGTCGTTTTGGCGAATTTTAATTACGCCAGGATGCGGCAAAGTGCTGGCATTAACCTCGGTAGGTTCGGTCAAAACGCCAATAACATAATCCCAACGAGTATTCAGTTGAAGTTTGATGGTTTGTTGCCTGACCTGCTGACCCGTCGCATTGAACAGCCCGATTTCGTAACTTGGCTCGTAGCGCGTCGGCAGAAAATAAAAGAAGAAGCGGCTTTCGGTTTGGGCCGCCAAATCTACCGCCCGGCTGTAGGCATAATTATTACCAGGGCCATAAGGCAAAGTAGCCCGTACTTCGCCGCGCCAGGGTTCGGAGCGGGTTCGCACACTAATTTCCAGTGTCACCCAGTTTGCGTCGCGGTAATTGCCATCGAAAAGAGTTTGCACCTTAAAATCAGGGGCTGCCGACTGTGCGCTTGCTTCCGGCGCTGCAAAACCCAGCACCATTGCCAACCCCAGCAAACCAAGCCAGACCAAAACCAGCCCAGTTTGTCGCCAGCTTGAAAACAGACCAAAAGGCAAAGCTTTTACCCTTTGCCTTGAAGCTACTTTTAAATTGTGTATCGAAATGCTGCGTCGCCCGGTCATGCCTGTTCCTGCAAATTCATCTAAATTCTTGAATTATCTCACGAAACCATAATCAATATATTCTATCTATTTTATTACCACTACTACCCCACGTCAATAGCACGAAGCTTGAAAGATTTATTTTTGGCTGATTTTGCAAAATCAGCCAAAAAATAAATCTTTCAAGCCGACATTATTTGGTGGCTTTGGTCTGGGTCAGGTAAGTCCACTTACCGTCTTTGACCTGCTTGACGTAAAACTCGGTCAGGCTGGTGTCGCCGTTCTTGTCAAAGCTCCATTTGCCCAGCACACCGTCGAAATCTTTGATATTGGTGGTGGCTTGAAGAATGGCAGCGCGGTCTTTTTTGCCCGCCGCTTTAATGGCAGTCAAGGCTACGCTCATCGCCTCATAACCATAAATGGTGTACTGCTGGTCGGTGCCGTACTTGGCGCGGTAGCGCTTCAAGAAATCCTGACCTTTAGCTGGAAGCTTCGATTCGTCCACGCCTGCGCCAGTAGCGTAAGCTCCTTCCGCCGCCGCGCCGCCGTCCTTGATGAAAGCATCTTCAAGCGTACCATCCGGGCCGAGCCAGGGAACTTTAATTCCGGCAGCGCGGATGTCCGCCAACAACTTGCCGGCTTGCTGCTGGCTGATGCCACCAAAGACGATTGCATCAGGATTTTTAGCTTTAATCGTAGCCGCCAGCGACTTGTAATCGCTTTCTTTACCATTAATCGAAGCACGATCAAGTACTTCTACGCCGAAAGTCTTGGCACCGTTGGCAAAAGCATCGGCGACACCCTTACCATAAGCTTGCGAATCGTCTATCAGATAAACCTTTTTCAGGTTCAGGCTGGAAATAAAGTTCGCCATGGCCGGGCCTTGAATATCGTCGTTAATACAAACCCGGAAATAGTTGCGAACTTTGGTCGGGTAATAAATGTCCGGCTCACTCTTGTCACAACCCGAAGGGGCATCGAAACGGGTCAGACAGGCCAGTGTATTGGCGGGCGTAATCATGGTGATTCCGGCCTGATTCAAAATCGGAATAGAGATTTTGGCCGCGCCGCTATTGAATGTACCTAAATAAACCATCGTGTCGGGGTCGCTGATGGCTTTGTTGGCGTTGGCTTTCTCCTGATCGGCATCCCACTGACCTTTAGCTGCCGTCGCATCATCCAAAGAAACGTAATCAATCGTATAATCGCCAATTTTCTTGGTGCCATTGGTAAAATCGTCCAGCGCCAGCTTCATAGCGTTGACCAGTGTTTCGGTCTGCTCTTTAGAAGAGCCAGTAAGTGGCAAACTGCTGTAAATGCGGATTACACCAGATGCACCACCACTGTTCGTACCAGCCGCCGCCGTCGTTGCCACAGCAGTGGTAGCTGCTGCCGTTGTATTGGCGGCGGTGGTTGCAGCAGTGGTTGCTGCCGCAGTGGTTGCTGCTTTAGTGGGGGCAGCAGTAGTCGCTGCCGCAGTGGTTGCGGCGGGTGCAGTCGTGGCGGTCGGGTCGCCACAGGCTACCAGCATAGCGGCCAGCACCATGCTGAAAACCAGCCCTGACCAGAACTTGAATTGCTTTCGCATTATTGGGTCTTCCTCCTGAATCTGAACCTGAATTAAAGCCGAATAAAGGGGTACAGCAAACCAGCCGTTCCTCTCATCGGAAATCGCAGCCTTACAACTTCAGCATAGCAGGGTGTACGGTACGGGTACGCACGCGGGGAGGGAGTTCTGAATTTCTGGTTTCTGGTTTCGAGTTTCTGGTTGGTAGGGAAAGCGGGTGGTTTTATGGGCATGAAGTTTAGAAAGAGGTTGACGTGGTAGAGCGGTGGTAATAAATGCTCGGCACTTAAGGCTCATTTTTACCCACAATGCAGATTTGGGTTCAATCTCCCGGCCCTGAAGAGCCGGGCTAAGAAATAAACTAGCCTGTTTTTAGCCCGGTCATTCATGGCCGGGTTCAGATGTGGGTAAGAGCCTGACTTAAGTGCCGAGCGCGTCTACCACTACTTTACCTTGTTAGCCTCTTTCTAAACTTGGCAACCAACAATCCTATCTTAACAAGAGCTTAAAAACCACCATCTTCAACCGCCCCTAACGCTTTCAGGCTGGCTTTTTGCGCTTCGCTCAAGCCAGTCGCATTGCTAATATTCAGGCGTTCGTAGGGACGGTCGCTGCGTAAAATCGCCAGGCAATCGCCAAAATCAGCTGAAAATGGCGACTCGGTTTGCCACAGCCGAATTGTGCCGTCCTCGCTACCACTGACCAGGCGAGTATTATCAGGCGTAAAGGCCAGCGAACGAATCCACTCGCCATGCCCGTGCAAAATTTTCAGACACTGCCCAAAACCCGCCACCGAAGGCGACCCAAGCTGCCACAGCCGAATAAGGCCATCTTCGCTGCCACTGGCTAAAAGCTGTCCATCCGGGCTAGTAGCCAGCGCCCAGACCGAACTGACGTGGCCCAGCAGCGTTTTGATATAGTCTTCGCTCTTAACATCCCATAACTTGAGGGCGCGGTCTTCCCCGCCGCTACTAGCTAAAATTTGCCCATCAGGACTAAAGGCCAGTCCCAACACCCATTTGCTTTGAGGTAAATTTTTCAGACATTCGCCAAAATCCGCCGCCGAAGGTGAACCAATTTGCCATAGCTTGACGGTCTTGTCGTTTCCGGCGCTGGCTAGGCGGCTGCCGTCGTGATTAAAGGCCACCACCCAAACCCATTCGCTGTGTCCCTGCAACGTTTTCAGACAGCGCCCGCTACTCACGTCCCATAATTTAATCGTGCGGTCGCCACTGGCCGAAGCCAACAGCTTACCATCGGGGCTAAACGCTACCGATTGCACCCACTCGCTATGCCCCTGCAAGGTTTTCAGGCATTGCCCGCTATTCACGTCCCATAACCTGACCGTTTTCTCGTCGCTGGCGGTAGCCAGAAGCTTTCCGTCGGGGCTATAGGCCAGCGACCAGATTAATTCGTGCGCGCCCGCCCAGGTTTTCAGGCATTGCCCAAAACCGGGCATAGCCTCGCTTATCCCCCAAAATTTCAGGGTGCGGTCTCCGCTACTGCTGGCAACCGTCTTACCATCCGGGCTAATAGCCACCGAGCGCACCGGGTTGCTATGACCGCGCAAGGTCTTAAAACTCTGCCCGCTACTGACCTCCCATAGCTTGACGCTGCGGTCTCCGCTGCTGCTGGCGATAATCTTCCCGTCGGGGCTGAACGCCACTGAACGTACCGGGGAATTATGGCCTTCCAGCGTCTTAAAACTCAGGCCCGTTTCAACGTCCCATAGCCTGACCGTCTTTTCATCGCTGCCACTGGCAATCGTCTTACCATCGGGACTGAACGCCACCGACCAGACCCATTCGTGCTGGCTCTGCAAAACCTTAAGACCTTCGCCGCCCGGCATTTCCCACAATCGAATGGTGCCATCTTCGCCGCTACTGGCAAGTTTGCTACTATCGGGGCTAAATGCCAGCGCCTGAATCCAGCCGCTATGCCCATAGAGCGTCATCAGAGCTTGCCCAAATTCGGCGCTATCCAGTTGCGACACGTCCCATATTTTTATGGTCAAATCGCCGCCGCCAGTCGCTAAATAACGCCCATCGTGGCTCAAAGTGACTGCTCGAATAGAATTGGTGTAATCCTGTAAAATTTTGAGGCAACGCCCTGTACTTACTTCCCATATTCTAACGGTGCGGTCGGAACTGCCACTCGCCAACAATTTGCCATCGGGACTAAACACTACCGACCAGACCCATTCGCGGTGCTCGCTCAAAGTTAGCAGACAGCGCCCGGTTTGCACTTCCCATAGCTTGACCGTCTGATCATTGCTGCCAGTAACTAAAGTGCCACCATCGGGGCTGAAGGCCACCGCCTGCACCGACCCCCCGTGACCCTGCCAGCTTAAAAGCAACTGCCCGGTCTGGGGATAGCCACTCATTTGCCACAGCCGGATTTCGCCATTCGCACTTACTGCCGCCAATAACTTTCCATCCGGGCTAAAAGCGATGGCGTTCACTGCATCGAAAGTTTCGGTAAAAACCGAGCGAGTTAAATCGGCGCGGGCAAAATTGGCATCTTGCAAATCTACACCCTGCAAATAAGCCTGCCAGATATTCAGTTCCGAAAAATCGTAGCCGCGCAAATTGCCTTTCAACTGATATAGCAAGTTGGCAATATTGCCGCCCCCATAGCCCTGTTCGGTGCGCGGTAACGCCCGCAAAGTCGCGAGTAGCTGGGCCAAATGGTGTTCCAAAGCCGTCTCGCTCTTGAAACCAGCCAGCAAACGGGCCAGTAGCGGCTTGACCACCAATCGTACCTGGGCGTTGCGAACATAATCTTTATCCTGCGCCTTGACCAGCGCGTACCTTGTCAGAAAGGTTACTACGCCCTTCTCCAGTTCGTTGCCAACCTGTTCAATTAGCCGCTCGGTCACATACTCCATCACGACGGGCTGCTGGGTAAAAGCTGCCCCCGCCTCGCTTCGCTCAATCAGCGAACGTTCGCGCAGCGACTTGAGGGCATCGAGCAGGGCTTTTTTGGGGACGGCTGGCACCAGGTCAACCCCCAGTTCCGTCAGCCCGATAAACTCGCGCCCGATAGCCAGCCAGTACATTAGCACCTGCTCTAGCAACGACAGACGTTCAAACTGCTGGTCGAGCAAGCGACTGATGCCGCCAAAAATCACTTGCCCTTCCTTTAGAAATTCGCTGACGTTGCCGCCGAACAGTTCTAAAATAACTCCCGAAATCAGTTTCAGGGCTAACGGATTGCCCAGGTACAAATTTGTCAAAGCGTGGAAAGCTTCCGCCGACCCAAATAATTCTTTATCTTCCAGAATTTGCTGGCTGGCGCTTTCGGTCAGTCCTTCCATCTGGAACGAGCGCACTGGCGAATTTTTCCCTTCCAATAACTCCAACTCGCCCGGTTTTTCTCGGCTGGTCAAAAGTAAGCAACTTTGATGAACTGTCCCACCGATCCGACTGATTAATTCGCCGTAGCCTTCGTAGCCCTCACGGTAGGCGCTTTCGTGCCGACCTGATTGCAAAACCGCTTCCAGATTATCCAGCACCACTAAACAACGCGCCTTACGCAAATAATCCATCAAAAGCGAAATGCGCTGGCTTACTCCATCTGGCATATCAAAATTGGGACTGGCTGCCAGAAATTTCAGGCAATCCGCCAAAACATCTTCGGGCAGAGGGGCATTGCGTAACGAGCGCCAGATTACAAAATCGAACTGCGTTTTGGTCTGCTCAATCAGCTTAATCGAAAGGGCGGTCTTGCCGATGCCGCCCAGCCCCAATAGCGCCACCATTCGGCAATGGTCAGCCACCAGCCAACCAGCCAGCTTGCTTAATTCTTCTTGCCGTCCATAAAAATTGCTGACATCAATCGCCTCACCCCAGTCTTCTTTTTGACCAGTTTGACCTAGTTGAGCGGATTGTTCGAGCGGGCTATTGGTAGCGGAAGGAGATGGAATATTCTTGCGGCGTTCGGCAGTATAGGTAGCAGCGGCTTGCTGTACCTCATCCCAGCTTTGAAAAGTTTTTTTCTCGCGGTAATGCCAGCGTAGCACCTTGTTAATTTCGTGCAACAACCGTTGTTGCGGGGCGGCAATTGCTTCGCCCTGCTCCTGCAACCGATTAATGTATAAATCAGCCAGACTAACCAGGTAGCCAAGTGGCGCGACAATTTGCCCACCTTCGTAGCGTGAGATGGTGGGCCGAGTCAGATTAAAAAAGCGAGCCGAGTCGAGTTTGGAGGCAAAAACTCGTGAACGTAATTCGCTGACAAAATCGGCCAGGTCTTCATCAAAATTAAGAATTGGAGATACTTCAGTCATTTCTAGCTACCCCGGTAATTTAGTCAAATCTACTAACAGCACCTTACCAGACCAACCGCTTTTTTGCAATCATTCTGGCTTTTGTTCTATGATAACTACTCACTATAAGATAAAAGTCCTGTATTACAAAATTAGGCTGCATTTAGTGCAGTCTTAATGTTTACCTTAATCTTAGCCTGTTATACTATGTAAATAGTATGATAAAATTTAGTTTAGATTAGATTAAATTTGTTAAATAATTTTAATTAACGCAAATTTAAAACATTCTGTTTAGTTGCTTGATTAAAAGGGTAGAGAGTTTGGTGATGAGCAGTTCGCTGCTAAGGTTTTCCAAGTAAGCTATGAAATGGGTCTAAAGTAATGTCAACGTCACTTTTGTGGCCTGAATCGCCCGAAGAGTCGGGTATCACGGGATACTCTTATAATCTTAATAACCAAAATAGGAACTCGCTAGTCCAACTTGCTTTTTTTATAGCAGGTTTATTTGAAGTACCAGCAGTGCTTATTAATGTGACTGCCTCCAATGGTCAAACTGTTAATCAGATAAGCTATGGCCTTGACCAGATGCAACTTGGCAATCTTGAAACGATTTTTCAGAGCTGTCCGGCTTTATGGCTAAAAGAACAGGTAATCGAAGATATTCAGCTTGACCCAGCCTTTGCCACGAGTGCGCCAATCACCGCAAAACCAGCCCTGCGTTTTTTTGCGGCTATACCTTTACAGACGCAAGTCACCAACTGCCTGGGAACGCTCTGCCTGCTGGATTGGCAGCCTCGCGTATTATCTGCTGCCCAATTTGTCCGGCTTCAAGAACTGGCTGATATAGCCGCAAGCCAGCTGGAATTGAGTCAGCAAGCGCCTGATTTAGTCGAAATAGATAATAAGGTAAGAGAAATTAGCCAGCTTATTGCCCCGCTAACCGGGGAAGAGTTTTTTCATACTTTGGTTCAGCAAATAGCTACTACGCTGGAAGCAGAATATGTCTTCATCGGCGAATTATTAGGCGGCGGACAACTCAACTTTAGAACCCTTGCTACTTACGAACGTGGTCAGCTTTGTGAAAATTTTGAGGCTACTCTAATGAACACCCCGGCCCAGGCTATAATTAATCAGCAAATGGCAATTTATCCCTCCGGCGTACAGACCTATTTCCCACAAGACCCGCTACTCAAATCTAACCAGATAGAAAGTTATTTGGCTATTCCACTGGTTAGCTTTAATGGTACAGTGCTGGGCTTGCTGGCAGTGATGAGTCGCCAGCCGCTAAAAGATTTTAGAATGGCGCGCAGTCTTTTTCAAATGTTCGGCAGCCGCATTACCATCGAACTAGAACACCGCCAGGTAGAACAGCGCCTGGTTTTGCAATATAACCTGACTAAAGTACTGGCAGAAGCCGAGTCGCTCAAAGCCGCCACCTCCCTTATTCTAAAAGCGATTGGAGAAAGTTTAAAGTGCGAAGTGGGCCTTTTTTGGAAGACCGACCAGAAGGCAAACCGATTACGCTGTGTTGAAACCTGGCATACGGCTGGAAAAGATTTTGCCGAATTTGAAAAAATTAGCCGGGAAACCACTTTTTCACCGGGCGAAGGCTTGTGGGGCGAACTTTGGAATAGCAAACAACCATTTTGGTTTACCGAAATTGCGGGTAATACTAATTTTGTGCGTGGCTCGGTAGCCCTCAAAGCGGGACTACACAGTGTTATCGGCTTCCCGATAATTTCTAACGGTGGAATGCTAGGTTATATTGAATTTTTGGACTGCGAAATGCGCTATCCCGACCACAAACTTTTGCAACTCTTCTTGGCTATTGGGGCGCAGGTCGGGCAATTCATGGAGCGTAAGCAAGCCGAGGAAGCTTTGCGACGTAGCATGAGAACTAACCGGGCTTTGCTCGATGCCCTGCCCGATGTGATGTTTAGGGTCAGCCGCGACGGTACTTATGTCAACTACAAAGTGCCGCAAAATTCTAATTTTATTACCCCGCCTGAAAAATTTATGGGTAAGAAATTGTCAGACGTATTGCCGCCGGAACTAGCACAAGTGGGATTGCAGCATATAATTTCGGTATTGGAAAACGGCGGGGTCGAGAGCATGGAATATCAACTTAAACTGGGCAATAAAATCCATACCGCCGGGTATTATGAAGCTCGCTTTGTTACCAGTGCCGAAGACGAAGTGATGATTATCATTCGCGATATTAGTGAGCGTAAACAGGCTGAAGAAGAACTTCACAACACTCTACAAAAAGAGAAAGAGCTTAGTGAACTCAAATCGCGCTTTGTTTCGATGACTTCGCACGAATTTCGGACTCCGCTGGCGACTATTTTGACCAATGCCGAAATGTTGAAACAATATAGCGACCGCTTGAGCGAGGAGAAAAAGCAAGCGCTCTTCCAGCGTATTGAGCTTGCGATTGTACAAATGACCGATTTATTAAATGATGTGTTGGTTATTGGTAAGGCCGAGGCCGGGAGGCTCGATTTCAATCCAGTCGAGCTTAATCTGACCCAGTTTTGCCAGACTGTAACTGAAGAAATACAACTGGGGATTGGCAAAAAGCATCGGCTCAATTTCATTTACCCAAATCAAACCCAGAACACGCGGGCTTCGGTAGATGAGAAATTGCTAAGACATATTTTGACCAACTTGCTTTCAAATGCGATCAAGTATTCGCTGCCGGATAGTCTGATTCAGTTTGAACTGGCTTACGATATGAATGAGTCAGAGCCAAAAGCGATTTTCCAGATCAAAGACCAGGGTATTGGTATTCCGGCGGAAGACCAGAAGCGCATGTTTGAAATATTCCACCGCGCTCGAAACGTTGGAACGATTCAAGGCACTGGCCTGGGCCTGGCAATTGTCAAGCGTAGTATTGAGATGCACCAGGGTACAATCAAGGTACAGAGTACAGTTGGAGAGGGAACTACCATCACAATTACTGTTCCGCTAAATAATATAAGTAATCAAGGTGAGAATTAACTGAGAGACCTGACTATATGAAAAAGATTTTGTTAATCGAAGATGAACCTATAGTGCGAGAAACAACGGTTGACTTGCTAGAATTGGAAGGTTTTGAAGTTACCGCCGCCAGTAATGGAAAGATTGGCTTGCAAGCGGCTCGGAAGTTTCTACCCGACCTGATTCTTTGCGATATTATGATGCCGGAACTGGACGGCTACGAAGTATTGGATGGATTACTTAGCCAGCCCGCTACCGCTAGTATCCCGTTCATCTTCTTGTCAGCCAAGACCGATAAGCACGCCATCCGGCATGGTATGGAATTGGGAGCGGACGATTATTTAACCAAGCCCTTCAGCCGCTCGGAACTGATTGGAGCAATTCAGGCCCGCCTCAAAAAGCGAGAACGCGAACAGGAACATCTCCCGCCTAAAAGCGTCGCCAATTCAGCTGAGATTTTCATTATAGAAGGGTTAAATATTAATTTTGCCGAGCGCAGGGTTACGCTAAATAAGCTGGAAATTAAATTAACCGCCCAGCAATACGATTTGCTGGCCTATCTGGTAAAGAACGCCGGACGGGTAATTACCCATCAGGCCGCTTTAAGTAACGTTTGGGGGCCAGAGTATGAAAGAGAATCGCACTATCTACATGTCTTTATTAACCAGCTTCGCTCTAAAATCGAGGCTGACCCAGCCCATCCCCAATTTATTATAACCGAGCGTGGGGTCGGTTATCGCTTCAAAAGCCTTACTTCCTGATACTTTTTTGATATTTTTGAAAATTTGCCAGAATATTAAAAATTAAAAAGCTATATTTAGGAAGGATTGAGGTTTAAAAGTTAAACTGTTCTTAACAAGGCTAATCTAAAGTAACTAATTCACTTAGGGTCGAGGAAATTCTCATCCTAATGTATCTCAGGCGGGACTTATGAAGAAAATTTTAGTAATTGAAGATGATGTGGCAGTACGCAGTAGTTTGGTTGAACTACTTATACTTGAAGATTTCGAGGTGCATCAGGCTGAAGACGGTGTCATTGGGGTTGGCATGGCCCAAAAATACTTGCCCGATTTAATTATTTGTGATGTAATGATGCCGGAACTGGATGGTTACGGTGTCTTAACGCAGTTGCATCAGATACCAGCTACCAGCAACATTCCTTTTATTTTCCTCACCGCAAAGGCCGATTTTACTGACCTGCGCCAGGGTATGAATTTAGGGGCGGATGACTATCTGACTAAACCCTTCACCAGAGTAACTTTACTCGAAGCAATTCGGGCGCGGCTTGACCGGCACACTATTATCAATCAGCAATTCCAGAAAAAGCTGGGCGATTTGCGTGCTAATCTGGCACGAGCCTTGCCCCACGAATTTAATACACCTTTGAGCATTATCAACCTTTCCTCCGAACTCTTAACTACCACGGATGTGCCGTTGGAGCATGAACAAGTCGTCAAGCTGGGCCAAAAAATTCAGGCCGGGGTGGGTCGTCTAACTACGTTAGCCCACAAATTCTTAACCTATACCGAACTTGAACTGGCTGGAACCGACCCGACTAAACTTCAGATGCTGCGTAGTTGCCGAATAGAATCGTCCAGAGAACTTATTTCGGAGGTGGCCCGCCAGAAAGCCCGCCACTACAAGCGTGAAGCCGATTTACGCCTGGAATTACTGGAGTCTCCGATCCAGATTGCGCCAACCAGCCTGGAAAAGTTACTTGAGGAACTGATTGATAATGCTTTTAAATATTCGGTGGCAGGTACAGAGGTTCGGTTGGTGACAATAATTAAGGAAAAAGCCTTTGTACTTTATATTACCGACAATGGGCGTGGCATGGCCCCCGAATACATTGCCAATATCGGTGCTTATATGCAGTTCGAGCGCAAGCACTTCGAGCAGCAGGGTACAGGTTTGGGGTTGGCAATTGCCAAACAAATTGCCGAATTACATAGCGGCGAACTAAATATCGAAAGTATACCGGGACAAAAAACGATGGTGCGGGTTACACTACCACGTTAATCCGCTTTAGCAAAACAATTTGGCTTTAGCACTTATCCGGGCAGGGGTTTGAACAGTCAAACCCGGCACTGGAGCGCACTAATTTGCGCCCCTACCACGATATGTGCTTGGTAACAGATTTAGTTAAAAGTCTTGGATAATCTATGCCTACCTCAAACCAGTTAGAACTTGAGTCTCAGCCAGCTAAGTTAGAGGCACTGTCTGAGCCAGCCCAACCCAACCCGCTCGAAAGTGCGGCCTATTTGCAAGCAGTGTTGGATAGTATGCTGGATGGCATCCTGACCTGCGATGAGACTGGCACTATCCGCTCGTTTAACCAGGCCGCCGAAAAGATTTTTGGTTATAGGGCGGCAGAAATTATCGGTCAAAATATTAATCTGCTGATACCAGCCCCGCATCTCATCGAACACGACACCTATATCAGTAATTATCCCCAGACTGGAAAAGGTCATTCGATTGGTCTACTCCGTGAGACAATGGGACAGCACAAGGATGGCTCGATCTTTTCAATGGAATTGGCGGTTAATGAGGCGCGGGTGGACGGGCGTTACGTCTTTACTGCTATCTGTCGCGACATCACCGAAAGCAAACTGGCCCAGGAAGCCTTGCGCGAAAGTGAGGAACGCTACCGCCGCATTATCGAGATTAGCCTGGAAGGGGTCTGGAAAATTGACCTCAACGGCAACACCACTTTCGTCAATCAGCGTATGGCTGAAATGCTCGGTTACAGTATAAGCGAGATGGCGGGAAAGCCTCTTTTTGCCTTTACGGACGATGAGGGCAAAGCGATTGCCGAGGCGTATATCGAGCGCCGCCGCCAGGGAATTGATGAACAGCACGATTTCAAATTTAGCTGTAAAGATGGGACTGAGCTATGGACAATTGTCTCGACTAATTCTCTTTTCGATGCTCAAGGTCAATATAATGGGGCGCTGGCGATGATTACTGATATTACCCAGCGTAAGTATGCCGAAACTGCTCTGCAAAAGGCCAATGAAGAACTGGAAAGCCGGGTACAGAGCCGCCCCACCGAACTAAAAGATGCTTACGATAAATTGCTGGTTGAAATTGGGAAGCGCAAGCAAGCCGAGGAAGAGGCCCGTAATGCTATGGTGAAAGAAAAGGAGCTACACGAACTCAAGACTCGCTTTATTTCGCTCACTTCTCACGAATTTCGCACCCCTTTGACCAGTATTCTGACGGCAGCAGAGCTACTTCAGTACCATAACCAGAAGCTTTCAGAAGATAAGAAACTCGAATTGTTGCAACGTATTCAGACTTCGGTTAGCCAGATGACCGAACTACTCAATAATGTTTTGACGATTGAACGAGTGGAAGCCGGGAAGCTTGGATTTGAACCTGTACCGTTAGATGTGGTCAAGTTCTGCTCCGATTTGGTGGACGATTTAGGGTTAGGTATAGCAGCACATCACTATATCAGTTTTAGCAACACTATTCAGAGCAAAACACTAAACCTGGATGAAAAGTTGTTACGGCACATTTTGCTCAACCTGCTTTCCAATGCTATAAAGTATTCGCCCTCCGGCAGCACCATTGATTTCCAACTTTCGCAAAGCGGCGACGAAGTAATTTTTCAAGTCAAGGATAATGGCATTGGTATTCCGCTCGATGATCAATCTCGTTTGTTTGAGCTGTTTCATCGTGGTAAAAACGTTGGCACAATCTCCGGCACGGGGTTAGGGCTGGCAATCGTAAAAAGAAGCGTTGATTTACACGGCGGCAAAATCGAGGTTGCCAGTGCGCTGGGGGCAGGCAGCACTTTCACGGTTACGCTTCCTCTAAAGCCTACATTATAATATTTATGAGCAAATACCAACTTAATTATACTTAGAGCCTATCCCAGTAGGGGTTTGATGAATCAAACCCCTACTGGGCGCAATGAATTGCGCCACTACTGAGATTGGCTCTTAGCTTTGGTCAAATTACTGCAATATTTAATCTTCTATGTAATGTTAGTCGTAAGGTAAATTTGTTATACTCCAAAAGAGTTGAAATATGCTAATTGCCTGTCAGCTGTTTCTCTCTATAGCCTACCTTATGCAACACCCAGGGCCATAGGTGAATAATTCACTAAAAGATTAGATAAGGAGATTTTGATGCGTCGCAAACCAGGTTTACTGGCAGTACCAATTTATCTGCTGCTTTCGCTTGTTCTCAGCAGCTTTCCTTCGCTACAAGCTTACGCTGCCCCCGATTTCGCCAGCGACCGCTTTAAAACGCTGTGGCAATACAGCGATAAGGCGGTGGACGAGGGCGGAGCCGGGCGCGGCTATACCTGGGGGCCAAACGCTTTTGGGATTTACCAGGAGGATTACGCCGAGGGCCAGGGCGGTAAACGCCAGGTGCAATATTTTGACAAAAGCCGCATGGAGCTTTCGCCCGACAGCACTTTTGTTACCAACGGTTTGCTCACCAAAGAGCTAGTCACTGGCGCACGCCAGGATGGTAACACCAAATTTAGCCAGCTTACACCAAGCCAGGTTCAGGTGGCGGGCGACTCGAACGAAGATGGCAAGACCAACAGCATTTCGCCCACCTACGCCAGCTTTGGTAAGGTCGTGACGATTAACCCAACCGAGAACAATGCTACTAACTTGCTTGGTCAGGTAATCAACCAGAAAATTAGCCGGGACGGGACAGTTTCGGCGCTGGCAAGTTTGCCTGCTTCGGTCAAATACGGCTTTTACGAGCCGAACCTCAAGCACAATATTGCCGACGTTTTTTATAATTTTATGTACCTGAAAGGCCGGGTCTGGAACGGTAGCGCCTACGTCACGGGCAACGTTTACACCGCCGAGCCTTTTAGCAATGTCTTTGGCCTACCCATCAGTGAAGCCTTCTGGACGCGGGCGGTAGTTGCCGGAACCGAAAAAGATGTGCTGGTGCAACTGTTCGAGCGACGGGTATTGACCTATACGCCGAGCAATTCCGACCCTTACAAGGTCGAAATGGGCAACATCGGGCAGCACTACCAGCGCTGGCGCTATGCTAATTCGGCAAGGCCCGCGATAGATAGTCTGGACAAAGCCGACCCCGATCTGGTAGATATTATTGGCCTTTATCAGGACACTCCTGGCACAACCGAGCAGAAGCTGAAAGTTGCGCTGGATTTTGCGACCCTGCTTGATGTTACCGACGATTCGCAGGAAGTCGAGCTTGAAGTTATATTGAGCCGGGGAGCTTCGGTTGATAAGGTAACTAACCTGGTTAAGATGCTGGGCGGCACGGTAAAAGACCAGACTACCATTGTGGATGTTACTTATCTATTGGTCGGAGTGCCGTTCAAAACTTATGTGAGCTACGCTAATCCAACTACAAAGGCCAACTTCTTAAAAGAGTTAACTGCTCTGGACGAAGTTCACCTGATTAATCTGCCTTTTGATAATACCCCTGCCGATTTAAAAGGGTTTCCGCAGAGCGAAGCGGCTCTTTTAGCCCATGCTGCCGCTACCAAGAACCAGGGCGTTAAAATTCTGGGGGCGGATAAATGGCAAGCGGCGGGCTACACCGGCAAAGGTGTGACGGTTGGCATTATTGACAGTGGCTTCCAATATTACGAGCAGTTGCGCGACAAAGGCGTACTGCCCGCCGACTTTAAGCCGCTCGATTATGGTAAAGACATCGCCGGAGAAGCTTCGGTTGATAAAGGTGTTCACGGGACAGCCGTAGCCGAGATTATTTACTCGCTAGTGCCGGATGCCAAATTGCTGCCGATTTCGGTAGCTGGTTCGGATTCCGAGTTTAACGCAGCAATTGATTACTTTGTTGCCCAAAAAGTTGATATAATTTCGGTCTCGATGGGCAGCAATTCCAGCAGCGAGGATGGCACTAGTCCTCTCAGCCGCAAAATCGAACAGGTGCGGAAAGAAAAGGGCATTTTGTTCTTCTTTGCCGCCGGTAACGAAGGCACCGAGCATTACGGTGGTATGTTCAACCCCAACGCGAACGGCTACCAGCAGTTCCAGCCCAATACCAGCCGCATGGCTTTTGGGAATCCCTCAAGTGATTCACTCAAATCCGAAGTAATTTTGCGCTGGGATCAGTGGCTCAATGGCGATGTTAACCCGAACGCCGCCGACCTTGACCTGTTTGTGGTAGATGAAAGCGGTAAGGTGATTGCCAATAGCGATGGCGACCAGCGTTCGCGTACCCCGCTTGAAACGCTCAAGGTCAATATTCCAGCTAACACCAATTACTATATTCGGGTAAAGCTTAAAGATGGCACGCCCGCGCCGTCAGCCCCATTCCGGGTGCATGTGTTTGTAACGGGTGGTATTGAGCCGCAGTTCTTTACCCCAGTTATGAGCGTCGGGACTAACGCCGATTCGCGGGGCGCGATTGCGGTTGGCGCGATTGACCCGCCCGAAGGCGACAAGATTGCCAGCTACAGCAGCCAGGGGCCACTAAGCGACGGGCGCTACAAACCCGAAATTTGCGGGCCAGGCGGTGTAGATAGCGATGCTTACGGAGTAAAAGGCGAAGGGAAATTCCCCGGTACTAGCGCCGCGACCCCGGAAGTAAGCGGCATGGCGGCGTTGCTAAAGAGTTCTAACCTGAGCTTGACTGCTGATGAATTAACCCAGGTGGTGCTAGAAAGCACGCAACCCTGGCCGGGTGGCCCGGCTAACGGGGTGTGTGGCTACGGACGCGCCGACCTGAGCGGTCAGACAATTGGTGCAGTAAAGCCCAAAGGCCCGCCTTTGAGCGCCCCTGCCCCCAATCTCAACCCGGAGATGCCACTCCAAATTAGCAAGAATTACCCGGCACCACAGGTTGATGCAGCGCCATAGGTCAAGGTGCATGAGTAATTCCGAATTTTAGAAAGCTCACAATAAATCGAGTAGTCGGCTATCCTGTATCCCTGAGTTCGGGGATACAGGATAGCCGATTACTCTATCCGAAAATTCGTTCTGGTAATAGCGATTGATGCTTTTTAACAAATTAAGGCGCTATTCGAGAAATTGAGTGCTAGAAGACCCGCCCCTGTTTCTATCTCATTTTTAGGATGAACGCTACTTAGTTTTCGTCCTGCTTCTGCGCCGTAGTGGGTGCATCGAAGCTGGTATTGTTGAGGTCGAGCGAAATGATACGTACTGTTTTGGGTGGCAGGCTCATGGTGTAGGAAGCGGGCCGCCCATCAAGGGTAAAGGCCAGTGTGCCGGAAGCGCGGGCGCTCTTGAGGTCAGTCCAATCATACAGATTATAGGTCTTGCCGGGCTTGAGGCCGAGCAAATAAGGATTCAGGTTAACTTTGGCTTGCTGGTAGACGTTGCTGGGATTGTTCAAAATCATAAAACCTTTGCCATCCACGAAATGACCGCTTGCGTCGGCGCGATTCTGGTCGGGCGCATCGCTCAGGCGCTGGTAAACCTCAAAGTAGCGGTCAAAGCGCTTGCGAAAGCTAAACAGGTTCTTGATAAAAGTTCTTAGTTCCGGGCGTGCCGCATTTAAATCAATCGTGCCACCCGCTTCTTTTGCGCCTTTGGATAGCATACTCAGTTGAGCGTATTCAAGCTGGCTTTGGGGCAGAAATAGATTGTTGCTATCCTTGCGCTCGTTGTAGGTCAGGCCGTACCAATCGCTCCAGATAGTGTTGTAAGGCATAATGTGCGACATGCCGTAATAAGTGGTGCGGCGGCTCAGTTCGGCGACACCGAGTTGGGCGGTAAACAAATCTGTTACCTGCTCCTGGTCAAATGCGCTCAACAAATGCGGGTCAACCCAGGCGTTCCAGCCTACAATCACCAGGTCAGGCCGGATAGCATACAGGTGCTCGGTTATTTTCATCAAGCGTTTCATGCCCAGCACCTTCAAACGCTGGCGGGCGGCGTTATCCAGGAAATCTACTTCCGAGTCGCGAATATTCCAGTCTGCCCCGTCCCAATACAGCATCCGAATATCGTAGCGGCTGACCAAATCCACCAGTCGTTCTTCGACATAGTCGCTGTAGGGCGAAAGCACCTGAAACGCACCCCGGTTAAAGCCCAGCTTGGGTAGCGGCCCTTCGGTCAGCACCACGTGCCAATCGCGCTTCTGGCGATGGAAAGTTTCGTAATTGACGTAGCCAAAATAGCTATCGCTGTAAGGATTAATCCACAGGCCCAGCCCCAAACCCTGCTCGTGAGCCTTCTGCTCGATAAATTCGAGGCCGCCGGGGAATTT
Organism: Chloroflexia bacterium; assembly: GCA_038209275.1. GTDB lineage: Bacteria > Chloroflexota > Chloroflexia > Chloroheliales > Chloroheliaceae > L227-5C. The sequence continues at coordinate 25,275 of JBBQXW010000042.1, forward strand.
TTGAGTATCTATCTGTAAAGGCGTTGTGCCTTCCCACCCGGCATCCACATGCAGAATATCGTAATAGCCCGCCTGCCGGGTCTGGTCGAGCGCCTTTAGTAGCACGTTCTGGTCTATCCGATTAGTCCAGGGAATCCAGGTATTGAAAAAAACCGGGGCGCGCTTGTTCTGGCTGGTCATGCGACTGACGTAGCGGGTCAGATAATCTACATAGCGAGTGTAGCCCAACTCTGCACCGCCGTTGCGGAAGTAACCCAGCACCACTGGCCCGCCCTGAAAACCTTCTGCCAGCGGTTGATGCTCGTACTGGTCAAGCACCACCAGCGTGTTATCCTGAAAATATTCACGACCAAACGGCGAATTGCTGAAAGCATAAAAGCCCGCGCCACTCGCCGAAGTCAACCAATTGCCGGGGGTCGAATTGGGCGGCAATTTCCAGCGCTTCTGATAATAAAGGGCCGAGTCGAGCGTCGGGTTGCGCGTTGGTACACTCATCGTCGGCGCGACCCGCCACCGAGCTGAAATCGCGTTAGTGAGTACCCAGCCTTGCGCCTCAGTCGTTGGGTCAAGCGCCAGTTTTGTCTGTACAAAATCAGCACCCGGCAACAGCGCAAGATAAACATGTACCCTCAGCGTGCCGTTGGCCCATTCCGCCAGACCATCCAGCGCTAGTTCTTCACCAAGCGTACCGCGCAAATTATTAATAGTAGCGGGGCGTTCCGAAGGGGGTAAACTTGAGTAAAATTGTTGAGCTTCCGAAGCATTGAGCAAACGGGCCTCGGTAAACCGAAAATCTGCCGCGCCAAGCTCGATTTGTTCGCCACTGCCGGGCTGCAAAAGAGTCAGACGAAAAAAGCCTTTGCCATCATCCAGCACCGCCCCGTTAGCCACGCTTTGCCCCAGCGCCAGGTCATTTACCTGTACCTGTTGCAACCGTCCATCGTCAAGTTGCACCTGCACACCCAGGTAGTCGTTCTTAATCAAAAAAGTGCCACTTTTGGTTATGACCGGGCTGGCGGCACAGGCAGTCGCTGCTCGTTCAGTGCAGTTGTCGCCTAGTTGCAACGAAGCCGCCTCAACTGGCAGCACCAAAAGAATGAGCAGATTAAAACAAACCACTAGACTAAACAGGCGATAGAAATAAAGATGAAAATAAAAACGAACAGGCTGAAACACGCAAAACTCCTGGCTGTAATATAAAAATTTCTTTTTCCGCGCTACTACTGGAGGGTAAATTTACCGTCTTAGTAATCCAATCATAGACTACTTCAAGCAAATTGTCGAGTCTTATTTTTAGCCCCTTGACAAAATTAGATATGTAACTATAATGGTTACAGAAGGTTTTAGCAAAAGGTTTTAAATGATGATTACAAGTAGTCGGTTTCCAGTCGCAGTGCATATTCTGGCGTTATTGGCGATGCAGCAGCGTTCGCTTTCTTCTACCTATATTGCCGGAAGTGTAAATACCAACCCGGTAGTTATCCGGCGGATTTTGCACACGCTATCGCAAGCCGGACTGGTAACGACCCAACTTGGCTCGGATGGCGGGGCAACTCTGGCCCGTTCGCCCGAAGCAATCACGCTACTGGAAATTCATCGTGCCACCGAAGCCGGAGAATTGTTCGGATTGCGGAATAGCCAGCCCAATCAGTATTGTCCCTGTGGCAGTAATATTCAGCCTGTCCTGTCCAAAGTTTTTCACCGGGTGGAAGATGCAATGCAAGGCGTGCTGGGTGAAACAACGCTGGCTCAAGTAGTCGAAGACATCGAGACCCGCCGGAGCGCGGTAAAATAGTGTAATAGATATTTTTTTTGAGCGTCAATATGCAACAGATATAGTTACTGTTACATATTGGCAACAACAAAGGAGCAAGCAAAGTGAGCAACAAGATTCTGGTGACAGGCGCAACTGGCAAGGTGAGCAGCGAAGTAGTAAAAGCGCTGCTGGCAAAGGGCGAGGCAGTACGCGCCGGAGCGCACCATCCGGCAAAGGCCCAGGAGTTAGCCGATTTGGGGGCGGAAGTGGTACATTTCGACTTTAGCGACCCGGCAACCGTGACGGCGGCGCTGGAAGGGGTAGACCGGGTTTTCCTGATGTCGCCTCCGTTCCGGCCTGATGCACTCCAACTGGAAAAAGCGGTAATTGATGCGGCGAAACAGGCCGGAGTGAAGCACATTGCTGACCTGTCGGCTGCCGGGGTAGAGAATAATCCGGCTACACCTTTACGACAGACAGAGCTTTATCTGGAAGCTTCCGGCATTCCCTATACCCATATACGTCCAACCTGGTTTAGCCAGAACTTTAGCACCGGGCAGGCCGAAAGCATTAAACAGGGCGCGTTTTATATACCCGCCGCCGAGGGCAAAGCCGCCTTTATTGACGTGCGCGATATTGCCGCCGTTGCCGCTACTGCTCTCAGCGAACCGGGCCACGAGAACAAGGCGTATGTACTGACCAGCAGCCAGGCGCTCGACCATCACGAAGTGGCAGCCCACCTATCGCAAGCTATCGGCAAGGATGTTAAATACGTACCGATTACCGATGAGCAGTTCCGGGCTACTGCCAACGCTGAACACTGGCCTACGGATGCTATCGAAACAATGAGTGCGCTTTACAGTATGGTGCGACAAGGCTGGGCGGCGGTAGTTACAGACCAGGTTGCCAGCGTGCTAGGTCGTCCACCGATTACCTTTGCTCAATTCGCCCAAGACCATGCCGAAGTCTGGAAATAAAAAAGTATAAAATAAAAATGAAGAAAACCGCCCCTGTTACAAGGGCGGTTTTCTTCATTTTTATTTTATTAAGTTAAATTCTGGCGCTAACAGGTTTACGAGTCATTTTGGCCCACATGGTGGCGAAAATTCCGTTGGCAGCACGACCAGCTTCGGTCTGAACAAAGTTTTCCGATTTACCAGTCTCTTTTGCTTGATTGACCCGCATAGCCTGTTCCAGTTGCATGTTGATTTCAGATTGGCGACTGTACATTGATTTTTCAGCGTTGTAATAGTTGTTCATTGCTAGTTTCCTTTTCCAGTTCGTTTAATAAATTTGATAAATTATTGCTTTTTCGATTTCCTGCACCCTGTGCTTGATAAACCTATGATAGCAAGAATTTTGGTAAGTGAAATTGCCTAAATTCACACAATTTTGGTGATAAATATCACACCTTGCGCTAGAGAATTACTTTTGTGAGAGAGTAGGTGAATTTTGGTAGGGGCTAATCGCATACGCCCTTGAACACTGTGCCAGGTCTAAAGGGTTTATGCGATTCGCCCCTACCAAAATTCACCTCTGCCAAAACAGGCACTTCTCATTGAGATAAAGGGTTGACAGACCAGAAAAGATGTGGTAAATTATGAGTGAGTATTCATTCAGCGAGAGACTATTCATCGGGGACAAAGAATGAAAGAGAATAAACAAGAGCAACTGATAGCGGCTCGACGAAACCAGATTCTTGATGCCGCAACCAAAGTGTTTGCCGAAAAAGGCTTTCATCCTACCACGATTAAGGATATTGCGAAAAAGGCAGGCATTGCCGAAGGCACTATTTATATTTATTTCGAGAATAAAACGGCCCTGTTGATTGGTATTCTTGACCTTATGAGAGAGTCTGCCCAGCAAGATGCCGATTTCTCGACGGTTAGTATGGGAGATTTTCGCAGCTTTCTCAAAGTCTACTTGCGCCAGCCGCTAATAGTACCCAAAGCCGATAACTTTGAGTTATTCAGAGTTGTTATTTCGGAGATTATGGTCAACAAAGAACTGAGGGAGCTTTATTACCAGAAGATTTTTGAACCTACTATCACAATGGCAGAAAGCTACTTTCAGCAGTGGGCCGAGCAAGACAACCTTAAACCTGCCAATCTAAGCCTGACGCTCCGGGCAATATCGGGCATGGTGCTTGGCCTTATTCTGGAATACATTATGGGCGACAAAATTCTGGAGTCGGAGTGGGACGAACTACCTGATTTTCTAGCCGATTTGATTTTAGATGGACTAAGGAGTAATAAATTATGACAAACAAACAAACTACAACCGAATCTGCACCAGTCCAAACAATCGCGGCGGTGGATGTTACCAGCGCAAATTTCAAAGCCAATCCATTTCCGTTTTACGCCCAGCTACGCGCCGAAGCGCCCGTTTTCTCGGTGGCTTTGACCTCACCCTTCAAACGGCGCGCTTGGCTGGTGACACGCTATGATGATGTGCTAAATGTGTTGAAAGACCCCCGCTTTGCCAAAGAGCCTCGCAATGCTATGTCGGTGGAGCAACTCAAAAAAGCGCCCAAAATGCCACCAATGTTCAAATCGTTTGAGCGCAATTTGCTGGCTCTGGATAGCCCTGACCACACCAGATTGCGCGTGCTGGTTCACAAAGCCTTTACGCCGCGCCTGATTGAGCAGATGCGCGACCAGGTACAGGTGGTGGCGAATGAATTATTGGATACCGCCGAAGCAAAGGGCAGAATGGAATTGATTGCAGATTTCGCCTTACCCTTGCCACTCACCATGATTGGGCGCATTTTAGGAATACCTGCCGAAGATAATCCTAAATTTCAGCGCTGGTCAAAGACCGTTATTTCGGCGGGGACTAACCGAAACCCTTTTGTGCTTATTCCCGCGATTATGAACTTTATGGGCTACTTGAAAAAACTTCTCAAGGACAGACGAGCGCACCCCAAAGACGACCTGATTACGGCGCTGGTTCAAGCTAAAGAAGGCAGCGACTCGTTGAGCGAGGATGAAATTGTAGCAATGATTTTTCTGCTGTTAAGCGCTGGTCACGAAACCACCCTTAACCTGATTACCAGCGGAACGTTAGCCCTGCTGGAACATCCTGACCAACTAGCAAAATTGCGGAATGAGCCAGCCCTGATTAAGACCGGGATTGAAGAACTGTTGCGCTATGTCTGTCCGGCGGAAATGGCAACCGAACGCTATGCCCGCGAAAATATTACGATTGCGGGAACAACTATTCCGCGTGGTGAACTGGTACTGGCGGTAATCGGCTCGGCTAACCGCGATGCAAATTATTTTGACCAGCCTGATACACTGGATATAACACGCGAGAACAACAAACATCTGTCCTTCGGTCAGGGGATACATTATTGTCTGGGTGCGCCACTAGCCCGTTTGGAAGGACAAATTGCCATTAATACGCTGGTGCAGCGAATGCCCAACTTACGTCTAAACATTGCGCCAGAACAACTACGCTGGCGGGGCGGGTTCATCCTGCGCGGCCTGGAAGCACTGCCAGTGGCGTTCTAGCAGTAGTAACAGGCGGTGGAATTTTTGGGGATAGTGGTGCTGGTCATAGCTTTTGGCCCGGCGCGAGGCGCTGGCTTTAGCGACAACACTTTGGAAACATTAACTACCAACCTCGGAATAATTGTCACCAGTGGTGGAATGTTATTGAGCCTGGCTGGAACAATCGGCGGCACGTACTATGCCACCGGGAGAGGGCGGCAGTTGGGCTACCTTGTGGCATTGTTGGGTGCGGTTAGCCAGATTGTCGGCTTCACCTGGGATAATATCTTGCACGCTACTGGTCATACTCATTTCGACGAGGCCCATAATGCCGCAGTTGGCGGATTAATTGTACTTATTCTGGCCTCCCTCTTTTTAGGACTAAATGCTAAATTCGCCGAAGGATTTGCAACCAGATTTAAACGGCAAAGTTAGAAATAATCCAGGTTGGAGGAGGTTAATCCTTAAAGGCCAGCCGTTTTTCGCGCAGACTGAGCCAGCGCTGATGACCGATGATAAGGTGGTCGAGCAGTTCGATTTCCAGCAATTTTCCGGCTTGAATAATCTGTTCGGTGATACGCACGTCTTCGGTGCTGGGAGCGGGGTCGCCGCTAGGATGATTATGAGCCAGAATAATCGAGGTAGCGTTGTGGCGCACTGCTTCTTTGAAAAGCTCGGCAATTCGGACATGGCTGCTGTTCACCGTCCCTTTGTAGACCGTGCTGATACGGATAATCTGGTTTTTGGTGTTAAGCAAAATTAGCCGAAGATGTTCCTGTTCCAGTTCCGCCATTTCCAGCATCAAGAAATTGGCGACATCGCCGGGAGTGCGTACCAGCATCCGTTCTTCCGGCCCGGCCAGTAACAAGCGCCGCCCGATTTCGAGAGCGGCTTTTAGCTGGGCCGCTTTTGCCTCGCCCATGCCGCGCAGTTCGCAAAGCTGGTCGAAACCAACCCGGCTTAATCCGGTCAGACCGCCGTAATCGCGTAGTAGCCGTTGCGAAAGAGCAAGCACACTTTCGCCCTGCACGCCAACCCGTAGCAAAATCGCCAGTAACTCCGAATCGGTCAGCGACCCTGCCCCAAACTTCTGCAATTTTTCGCGAGGGCGGTCTTCGTCCGGCATTTCACGGATAGTCAGCCCGTATTCCTGGGAAGGTTTTGGTTTTAGCTCTTTTTTTTCGCTCATCGCTTATCACTTATTTCAAAAAGACCGAAGGCGATTTACCTTCGGTCTTTGTTTTTAGCTAGATTTTTCGGGTACAGTCAGGCGGAAGCCTGACCAATTTATATTTTTCAGCTTTTGATAATTTTTTGCAAAAAATTATCAAAAGCTGAAAGAAAATTTACCAGCGACCAGTGCCGCCGCCACCACCGCCACTACGCTGCGGAGGAGGGCTGCCGCGACTGCCGCCACCCCGGTCATCTCGGCGCGGAGGAGGGCCACCGTTACCGCTGCCACCCCGGTCATCCCGACGTGGTGGGCCGCCCCGGTCATCGCCGCGACCACCGCCGCCGCCTTCGCTCTTGGGAGCGGGCATCTGCCCGGTGAGAACAGCCCGACGTGAAAGGCTGATTTTGCCCATCTTGTCAATTTCCGTGACCATCACGTTGATTTCGTCACCCAGATTTACTACGTCTTCAACATGCTGCACATGGTAATCCGCCAGTTCGCTAATGTGAACCAGACCGTCTTTACCGGGCATAAT
>JBBQXW010000043.1:0-31524 GCA_038209275.1 Chloroflexia bacterium
GGTTATTTTCTACCAACCCGTCCGCCGGGACTATCAAGGTTTGTCGAATTTTTCGCCCATCCAAGTCAAGTGTAAACCATTCAGAAGTTTCAGGCAGAGTAAAATCTAACTGGGCAGGCAACCCGGCAGGAAAACTCTTAAGTAATTCTCCCCTGCTATCGTAAAGCTGGCCCGTCCGACCAATTAAGCAGTATTGTTTGGTAACTTGTTCAATCAGGGCAGGCAGCCCAGCCGGATCAGCCAGCGACCCTAGAGGTCTTGCACGGACGGTATCGCTTAACCAGCCGCGAACTGGTGGCGGTGGCCGAGGGACTATGAGATTTGAAACTGAGTCAGGCTAGTGTGTTGCTTTTATGTCATAAAACCAGCCAGGCGTTAGCCCCGGTGTATGAGCAAGCCCTCACCACCTTGCAGCACAGTGAACATAGTTACACCGACGAAACCAGTTGGAAACGTCAAAAGTTACGCCACTGGTTGTGGGTGGGGGTGAGTAAGCTGGTGACGGTGTTCTACCTGAGTCAGACCAGGGGCAGCGACGGAGCCAAACACTTACTGGGCCAAGAGTACGAAGGAGTGGTGATAAGTGACCGTCTGCGTAGCTACGGCTGGCTAGAGGCGCAACGCCATCAAGGGTGTTGGGCGCACCTACTGCGCGATTTTAGAGCGATTAGTCAGCGCGGTGGGGCGGGGGGCATCTGGGGTCAAGAGATGTTAGAACTGGTTAGCCAACTCTTTTGTGAGTGGCAAATTTATCGTACCAGGGAGCAGAGTTGGGCCGAACTGGGTGAGGGTCTAGCACCGATTCGGGCCGACATCCACCAGCTTCTAAGCGAGGGGCAGGATAGTCAGGATGGAGCCGTCGCCAGCCTGTGTAGAGAACTGCTCAAAAGCGAAGCGAGTTTGTGGGTGTTTAGCTTCAGCGAAGTGGTCGGGGTCGAGCCAACTAATAATGGGGCGGAGCGGGCCTTACGCCCGGCGGTAATTTGGCGTAAGACCTGTTTCGGCAGCCAAAGTGAGCGCGGAGAGCGGTTTGTGGAGCGGATTTTAACCGTGGCAGCCAGTCTTAAGCAACAAGGCCGCGATTTAATCGAGTTTGTAGTGAGCGCTTTGAAAGCGCACTGGTTTGGCGAATCGGTTCCCAGCCTACTGCCCACCTAACCCCGTGTTCGGTTACAAGTTATAAGCTACTTTCTCAAATCTTTATAAAATTTCGCTTGGCACGAAGCTTTTATCTGAGCTTAATTTAGAAGTTTTAGAATAGATTTTCAATTTCAATCTAATGAAAGTTATATTAGTATGGACGAACTAAACTTCGAGCTAGAACTTAGTCGAAAAAATTGGAGCAATGGAAAGCAAACTTATCAGCTACAAGTTGTAAATCCCTTGACTGGAGAAGAAGTTCGAGAGTTTATACATCATCCGTTTGATGCCGGAGAACTAGCCCAACTTTTTCAAGAATTACAAGCTGCGCTGTTAACGATAAAAACAGAACAATTTAATTTAACCTTCCCTTATGAACAACTTGTAGAGGAATTCGGTAGCAAATTATTCGATTCTCTAATATTTGGTGAGGTGCTGGAATGTTATAAGATAAGTCGGAAACAGGCGGATAATTCTAAGCGTCAACTACGTATAAAGCTTAAGATCCAGCCACAAGAATTAGCCACACTGCCCTGGGAATTTTTATATGATAAACATACCCGTCAAGTAGGACATCACTTTTGCTTATCTCGAAATAACCCTTTGCTTCGCTTTGTTGATACAATAGATCAACTTGAACCATTAACAGTTACATTGCCAATTCAGGTGCTAGGTTTAGTTACCAACCCCGAAGAGCCTGGTCAGGAACTAAAAGGGCAGTTGGAAAAAGCTTTAGCCCATTTAATCCGTCGAAGATTAGTAAACTTGAAATGGATCAATGGTCACACCTGGGAACACTTGGTTAAACATATTTATCATACTAGGCGACCTTACCATATTTTTCACTTTGTAGGTCATGGAGGTTATAACAGCAAAATTCAGGAAGGGTTTATTGAATTATTTGACCAAGAGCTATCAAACGTTATGCGTCAATCCGCAGATAAGTTAGGTGGTTTATTAACTCAACACTCCTCTCTGCGTCTAGCTTTATTTAATACTTATAAACAAATAGATCCTAATCAGCCAGATGTATTTTGTAGTACCGCTAATACTCTCCTTCAAAATGGTTTGCCCGCCGTCCTTACTCTGCCTTATAAACTTGCTGAAGACGATAATATTCTTTTTCTCAAGTATTTTTACGAAAGGCTTGTTGAGAAAGGCAAGCCAGTAGACCAAACTCTAGCACACGCTAGAGTTGATACTTTTACTAATAATAATAGCAGGGTTTGTTGGGGTATACCAGTATTACATACTTCTACTCAAAATGGTGTTTTATTTAATTTAACCAAAACACCAGAGTTTTCATTGCCACCAAAACCTCCGGGTGGCTCTGAGCCTAACCCTCCTATAACTGAACCTAAAGCCACACCTTTAGCAGTTTTTCTATGTCATGCCTCTGAAGATGAAAAGCAGGTTTATGAGTTATATCAACGGTTGAAAACAGATGGGTTCGAACCCTGGTTTAATAAAGAAAATTTATATCCTGGGCAAAATTGGCATCTTGAAATAGAAAAACAACTTAAGAAAAGTGATGCAATAATAGTTTGCCTCTCTAAAAATGCACTTGATAGACAAGGTTATATACAAAGAGAATTAAGAAAAGCACTTGATGTAGCCGAAGAAAAACCAGAAGATGCTATTTTTCTTATTCCAATCAAACTAGAAAAATGCGAAACTCCAGTTCAGTTTAATAAATGGCAGTTTACAAATCTCTTTGAGAAAGATGGATACGAGCGGGTAAAGTACGCTTTGCAAATTCGAGCTACTCAACTTAAGCGGGCAATAAATTCAACCGTTCACGCTAATGACGAGGAATTCAATCAACCAGAAAATACTGCAATGCCTTATAATGCACCAGAAGTTAGCACTTATCAACGTCATCTGCCGCTATATATTTTAATAGATTGCTCCGGCTCGATGGCGGGCGATGCTATTGAGCAGATCCGCCTGGGGTTAAAAGCCCTGATTGCTCAACTCAATACCGACCCTCAAGCGGTTGAAACGGTATGGCTTTCGATTATTACTTTCGATAGCACCGCCCGTCAGGTAGTGCCTTTGACCGAGCTTGCTCAAGTTACTGCTCCGACTTTACAGGCCAACGGAGCCAGAGTTTTTGGTGCTGCCCTAACTTTACTAGAAAAAGCGATTGAGCAGGAAGTGGATAAAAGAGATTGGAAGCCTTTAGTTTTTGTTATGTTAGCAGGAGAACCTACCGATAGCTGGAAAAGGGTAGCTAAACGCATCAAAGCTAATTCAACTAGACAAAACAAGGTAGTGGCTCTGTTAGCTGGAAATGATATTAAGCCAGAAACTATAAGCCCATTAACCGATGAGGTAGTTTTCATTAGTACCGTCCAGCCAGGTAGTTTCGAAAGCTATTTGAGCTGGGAGTCGCAGCCGAATGAAGAAAAGCCGTCTGAAACGCAAAGACCAGTATCAAAGAGTGATTTTCCCTTTCCGCCAAAAATCTTACACATTGTGCCTTAGAGCGAGGTAATATATATGGAGATGAAAGAAACAGATTTTACCGCCAGTTTGAGCCAACCAGAAGAATTTGCTATCGAAGCCTCAATCCAGGAGTCGCTGGTCGAAGAATTAATGAACTGGCGCGGTGGTAATGAGCAGCAGATTAGTGCCTTCTTGCGAGGCAAAAGCAAAATCTCGATAGGAGAACCGCTCAATTTTTCCCTGCTGGAACTTCTCGCTGCACGAGGTGAGGCAATTGCCCCGGAAATCCAGCTACAGCTTAAAGATTACGACTTTCGAGTAATGCAGTTTTCTTGCTCTTTCACTCCTGCCGAGGGCAGCCGGTTTTTCGATGCACTGTTTAGCCTGGAACTGTTCGACCCCGAAAATAATCAGGCCGAAAAACCACTGGCTTACGATTTGTATCCGGTCTCGCTTCGGAGTGAAACCAAAGTTAGCCGCAAATTTAATCTTTCACCCCAGCTCAATTTGCAGTTTGGACCCCTCAAACTTGCTCCTGGTGGCTTGACCCAGGAAAAGGTTGAAGAAGGCTTGGCTTATCGTAGCCAAATAGAAGCGTTCGGGCTACGCACCAGTCAGGCTGGTTGGAAATTTACCCGTACCAATCAACAAGAAATCAATGGCTCCTACCAGCTTTTTGTGGTAATACGCCAGCTCAAGGGCCGCCCCGTTGCCGTTAAATATGGGATGGAAACGCGGGTAGAACCAGTCACCCACTTGTTGCCAATCGGCGAAATCCCGCTTATGACTACTTTTCGTCGCCAGGGAAAGCTGGTCGAGCCAATTAAATTATTAGGGTAATGGGGTCAGAAGGTAGGTCGCAGTCAGCATGGAAAATATTAATAGACACGCCTTAATAATTGGGATTAATAAATATCAGTACAATGACTTAAGTCCACTTCACACTGCTGTACCAGGGGCTGAAAGAATTGCTGCCGCTTTGAAGGCCCAACATTACCACGTCACCACGCTATATGATGAGGCCGCCACTACTGATAATTTGGTTATTCAGATTCACAATTTTTTCAACAATAAGCATCCCAACGCTACTCTGCTTTTCTATTTTGCTGGACATGGCTTTGTTCACGAAAAAAAAGACGATGACGAGGTTTTTCTGACCTCTTATAATTTTCACGCTGATATTGCCCAAATTGGCGGCAATTCAGGTTTTCCGTTGTCGCGGCTACGTGAAACATATTTCAACAATGCCAGCTCGCAAGATATATTTTTAATTCTGGATTGTTGCTATGCAGGGAACTTTCAAAACGCACAACCCGGTCTTAGCCAGGAAGAGCGCCTGAAAAGCTTGATTGATAAGAGGTTGAGACCGAGTGAGCAGAGCAGGGAAGCCGGGTATCGAGCTTTGTTAGCCGCTACTGGTCGCTACGACCTGACATCCGACCTTACTCTTTCTGGCTATAGTCCGCTTATTAGCAATTTACTTCCAGTGTTGGAAGGCGCACCTGAAGTGGTCAACCAGGTCACTACTGAACAGGGTGAATTAACTATTAGTAGTCTGCATACCTACTTAGAAGAGCAATATCAAGCGGGTAATGCTTGGCTCAAGAAAGATTATACCTTTCCAATCTTCTCCCAGGCCAGGCGGATGGTATTGGGAAATTACACTCGTCTGACTAAAGAAATGCGAACCGAAACGGCAGCTCAAAAAATTTTGAAATCGCTAGTGAATCGGCCCTCTTTTATGGTGAAGCTTGGTATCATTCTGAAAGATACTGAGCTATCCACAACCGATTTTAATGTAGCACTCGACTATCTGTGCGTGTCAGGCTATGTAAGTTGCGATCCTGCACGGACCTGGGATGCTTTTATGGCCCTGACATCTGAGGGACGCAAATACTATCAGAAAAGTTGCTTTTAAATTTATAACCAGGTTAAACCAGGAGAGATCGTTATGCACAATAGTTCTGTTAACAATCTTCCACCATTGCGTACTACTGTTTTACCAGATCGACCTATTGAAAAAAAAGAAGGCGACCTGATTAATAAAGATAACGATTTTATCAAAAAACTTGACCGCATTGCTGAAACGATTGCCCAACCTCTGTTAAATCAGGAGGCAGCTAGTCAAAAGCTGCTTTTCGAGTCGATTACTTTTGCAATTTATGGCAAATGGGGAATGGGTAAAAGCAGTGCCTTACAATTGATTGCTCAAATGGCTTATGAGCATGCAGCTAAATCTCAGGCTGAAGAACGCATCAAGTTTTGCCAGTTTAGCGGCCCTACCCACGAATCGCTTCGTAGCCGCTATCAAGATGATGTACGGACAATGCTGGTAATACGCATTCTCATGGCACTGTCCAACGACAATCCACGTCAGGCTATCGAATTATTTTCAACCAGTGCTGAACGGTTTGGCTTAATTCAAACCGATATTCCGCTTCCTTCGCAACAAGATGCGCCTGACTCTTTGGGGTGGAATAACCAGGTGATCCAAAATATTTCAAAGGTATTGGCCCGACAGGTAGAATTTCATCACTTGCTCAAAGGCTGCCTTGATGGTACGCTGGTTGAAGATGGTTTATCCAGAGTATTGGTAGTACTGGTAGATGATTTAGACCGTTGCCACACTGAATTTGTCTGGGAAGTGCTGGATACGATTCAACATTTGAGCATTCCTAATCTTTTCTTTGTAATAGCAGTACAAGAAGAACAGTTGAAGAAAGCAGTGGCTGAAAGATTCGACCATGTTGGTGGCGGGGCTACTGACCCAACCTTTGCGCTGGAAAAATATGTTCAGCAGGTAGTTTGGGTTCCCGAAATGGATGAGAGAAGGCTCAAAGATTTTATTAAAGGGCTGGTAGATACTTATTATGGTGAGGAGAAAATAGTTGGGCAAGCTATCAAATTAAGCAGTAGTTATTTGCAACATGGTCTACGTGTCCTGACACCTCGTTCGGTCAAGCGCTGCCTTAATACAATTTATTTTGATCTGGAAATAATGCTGACTAAAGCTAAAAAAGGAGAAAAGGAAGAGCAACGCCGAATTGTAAAAGAGCGTATCCTCGAATATACCTGGCCAGAGTTTTATAATCATTCGTTTCTTCCAGCTAAAAAATGGCAAAAAGAAGAATCCGAAGTGAATGAACTTAGCGGAGCGCAAATTGATTATCGGAAATCTCTTCTTGAACTTGAGAAAGTTTGCCGGACTTATTCGAGTAATAAAGATGAAGAGCAACTTCAGATTAGTTTAAGACGTATTTCTACCAAATTAGGTCTTAATTGGGGAGATTTCGATCTGAAGTTAGCTTATTATTTAGGTCTTACCCCATATTTGCTACAAGCTGAAAAGCAAAGCCCTACCAACCCGGTGATTTCTGACTTGAGCGGCAAAGCAGAGAAGAAATTCCAGCATTTCGACTTGGATATGGCAGTAGCGGGTAAGAACTTACAGCAGGAGTTGCTGCTATTTTATTATAAAGCAGAAACTGCTCACCAAAGTTCTAACCAGCAAGAAGTTTTACAACATATTATTAGTTTTTATAATTTGCTCAGAGAACAAAACTACAAGTTTGATATTGGTGGGCGCTATGCTTCGGTAGTAGGCGATATGGCACTATTGGCGGAAAATCTTAATGTTAGGGAATTAGCAAATAATCTTTTCGAGGTGGCACTTGAACTTGATCCAGAACATAGTAACAATTTGCAAAATTATATTAGCTTTATTATTGATGCCCAAATTAGAGAACTTTACTCCCAGGCTAAAATATATATTCTGAAGCTCAAATCCGAACGACATAAAAACTTCAAACCAGAGCGAACGATAGCTCTAGAGTCGCGTTTAGCTAACTTGCTTGGCGAAAAATTAGACCGCTCCAGTGAAGCCCTTACCAATCCGCTTTTAGAAGAATTTCTGGCTAGTCCACACAGTCAGACGCGCTACATAAGGCTAATGCGGTTCTTGCGAGAAATAGGCGATGTCTCTACTGCCCGGAAAATGGCACAATTACATTATCAGGGCACCGGCAAACTCGATGAACACTACATTGCTTTGCGTTACTTGGCTTCGGTATTGGCTTTTTCTTCTTCCGATAGTGACCGACGTGAAGCGTTGGAATTATATCGGTATCTTTTAACCATTTTTTCATACTCTGAACAGCAGTTAAAAGATTTTGACTCATTGCATCGCTATGCTAGTTTGTTATATAGTTATGATTACGATACGAATGCTGCTTTAGTTTGGATTAAAGCTTACAAATTGCTGCCGACAGAAAGTGCTATTCAAAATCCTTTTGCGGAATGTTTGGGTCGCTTAAATTTGGCTAACTTGGCCGCTTTTGTACTGGAATCCAAGCCATTACCTGAAGAATTAAATATCAAAGCTGGTAATTTGCCGCAACGGTTTGTAAATCGAGAAGTAGAATTATGGTGGGAAACACATCCAGATACTAATGTAACCTAATCCTTTAGCAAGGGAACGGAATGTGTTTTATGTCACCCGCTTCAAGAGACGGATAATTTGTCTTATCCGTCCCTTGATGGGAGGGAAGGAGGGGAAGGAGGAAACAAAACCCCTTGCTTTCGAGGTAGCAAGCTAAAACGCTCTCCCTCTTGTTAGAGAGCATTCTTTTGCTGGGTCAAAGGTGGTGAAAAGGGATAAAATAAGTACCAAGTTCTCTCAATATAATTTTGTAGCCGATAGCTGGCCCCGGAAAGAATGCTCTCCATTATGGACTTCGCCAACGCTGGTTGTAGCCGTTTCAACGTATTGCCGGGAAAACAAACCGACCGTTATTTTGAGACTAAACAACCTTGATAGCTATTAATCAAGCCCTTACCCAACTGGCTGCCATAAATATTATCCAAAAGTTTCAAGCTGGTGGCGCTACTACTAAGTCGAGCCGAAACATCCTTAGCCTTCAGTTCGGGATGAAGCGCCCAGATTAGCGCAGCTTCACCGGCTACCTGGGGCGTAGCAAAGCTTGTACCACTGCCATAGGCGTAGCCACCCAACCAGTAAGTGCTATAAAGTTGAACACCAGGAGCGCTAAGGGTTACTTCTTTACCATAGTTAGAAAAACTGGCTTTCTGCTTTAGCTGGTCGGTTGCCGCTACCGCCACTACCTCTGAATAGGCGGCAGGATAGCGCACCTGGTTGGTATTATCATTTCCGGCTGAAGCTACAACCATCGCGCCCTTTTTTTGAGCATAAGAAACAGCATCTTTTAACGTTTTAGAGTCATTATAGACACCAAGACTAACGTTAATTATTTTAGCTCCCCGGTCGGCAGCGTATCGCAAGCCATCCGCAGCATCGGCTACCGTACCTCGTCCAGTATTATCCAGTACTTTGATTGGCATTATCCTGGCAGCAGGCGCTACCTGAGCCAAAAGTCCAGCCACAAAAGTACCGTGACCACTATCATCATTAGCGTTGGCAGAATTAGAAATAACATTGTAACCGGCTAACAGCTTGCTGGTTAAATCTGAATGGCTGGCATTTACTCCGGTATCCAGCACGGCTATTATCAGATTAGCCCCCTGGCTTAATTGTTGAGCATTAACCAGGTTAATTTGCTGAAAAGCCCATTGGTTGCGGGCCAGCGACAAAGCCTGTGGCGTACCACCACCATTTTGCAGTGCTGAACCCTGGTCGGCCCAGGCAGAAATCTGTGCGCCTTCGGTAAGCGAAGCCTGATAGTTGGATTCGGCGTAGACTAACCGGGTATCAGTGGTTAGGGCCGCCAGTATTGTCTGAATATTTAACCCGGCACGAACGGTTACAATATAAGTGTTGGGTGTTTTTAAGGAGCGCACCAAAGTTGTACCGTAAGCTTGATTAATGGCTTTGACATCTATACCAACATTCAGCTGAATTACAAGCTGAGTAGTGGGAGCGGCATTTCCTCCTCCAGCTTGAGTAGGAGCGGTAGTAAAGAAAATAGTAACCAGGGCGGCCAGCAGCAAGACTAGCTGAAACAGGCCAACAAAGGCAAGGCTCGAACGATTTTTAAACCGCATTAATGAAAACCCTCCTTAACACACAAACCATAACATCCACTAAAGATATAACAACCACACTAATAACTATTTCCACCTGAACAATCCAAAGCTGGGACTTTGTGTCGCGGGTGTGGTACTTACAGTAGTATAGCATAAAACATACCAGTTAGATATTATAATTTTAAGCCAATTTAAATGAGCTTAATGCTTAAGGACGGCCTATTATGACAAATGGTGCCCAATAGTGAGGGTGAGCATAGCGTTCATGGGTCAGCAGTTTTAACATTGTGCTACGCAGCGCCGCCGATGGGCTTTGCCCGCCGACCAACGCTTTATAGAATAGCTGCATTAATTCGGTAGTTACTTCATCATTAACCGACCATAAACTAACTACAAGTGAACAAGCGCCCGCCACCAAAAACCCGCGTGCCAGCCCCAGCAATTCGTCACCCCGTATAGGCCGGTTTAATCCGGTCTGGCAAGCGCTTAATGTTACCAGTCCCGGTTGAAAGCGCCAACCACAAATATCGTTTACCGAAAGCCAGCCATCAGCCAGTTTGAGCATTGAGAAAAGAGGATTATCTTCCCGAAAGATACCGTGCGAGGCCAGGTGCAAAACATCGCACCAACCCAAATTTGAGCGCAATCCCTCCATAGTAGCGGCTGAACCAACTAATAAACGCGACGATGGAAAGAATGGCTCCAACCCACGTACTTCGGCTTCCATTCCAGTCAGTTGTTCATCTGGTACACCTAAAGCCAACAATTTGTGAAGGGGACGTTCGGGTTGCTTCAAACAGTGCAAAAGAACTCCGGCGCTGGGGGCGTAAGAAAGCTCGAAGTGTTCCAACAGATAATGCTGCCCATCATAAAAAGCATGGAAAGGTAAAGTATGCAAGCTGCCATGCGGTACAATAATCAATTTGCCACCTGCTAGATTATTTATCAGGGGCGCAATTAGCAAGTCGTAAAACTGTTGCAGGTAAAGCTCGAAGGTCTGGCGTAACGTCTCCATGCGACGCATCACGTAAGCCCGACCCAAATTGAATTTGTTGGCTTGATAATTTAGCCGCGTCTGCAAATCGGTAATTTGGGCTAAAGAACAAAGCTGGTAGTAAGACTGAATGCCTTTTTCATTAAGGATAAAGGCAATTACCTGTCCGTTTAGCACATAATATTCAAGTACCGACTGGCCTTTTTGAAGCTGCTTTATTAGTGCGTAGGATAGTTTACTGGGCGCGGCAGTGGATGACCATTCCTCTAATTGGTTAGCTTGCGGTTCATCCAAATTGTACCGGCGTATCAGCCGGGTTAATTCACGTTCCCGAAGCTCTACCTGCTGCGCCATCTGGTCGGTTTCAGTAGTAAGGAAACGTTGGCCTTCGCTATCGTTAGCTGGCCCAGCCGGGTTATGCAGTCGGGAGTAAAACCAGTTCAATTCCTGGCGCAAAGTTTCGATTTGACTGGCTAGAAGGCGTTGTTGTGATGAAGCCCCAGCTTCACTTTGTTCATCTAAATTTAGTAGATTTTGGGCCAGCGCATCAAGTAAGCTTCGTGATTTAGAACGCTCAATAAAATGGAAAGCTTCTTCCAGACGCTGCGGATTTTCAACATCTTGCAAGCAAAGCGCGACCAGAGCTTCATATGCGCCCAGGCCGTTTTCCATAAAGGCAGAACGCCATTCTTCAGGTCGTAGACGGGCGCGAATAGTCTCTACCTGTTCGGCAGCCTTGAGGTATTGCTGATAAGCGGCCTGAGTTAGCGCTTTTTTCTCCGCCGCCGGTGCTACTTCCAACCGGGCCTGTTTGAGATTACCAAAACCGTAGTGCAACTGGTAGAGTAAATGAGGCAACTTGAGGCGTTTGACCGGCCCTAGTGCCGCTAAATAAGCCGCTTCCGCTTCATCCCAGGCTTGCAGTTGGTGTAATAAAGCAGCCTCTACCAACAAACTCTGAGCATACCAATCGGATAATTTTAGTTTGCCAAAAAGAATTTTGGCCTGACGTGCCAATTCGAGAGCCTCGTTCTTGGAAGGCGAAATCGCACCCCGTAAAGTTAGCTGCGCCCGGTAGAGCCAGGCCATTGCCATAATTGGCTGGTTACGCTCTCGTTCGGTGGCCGCTTCACAAAGCGCCAGAACAGTCTGCAACCTGATGTCGGCTTGAGCCAGTTCATTTTTTTGTACTAATACCTGAGCCAGCCCGATTTCTGCCCGTAAACTTTCGGCCCGCATCCCTAACTCAATCAGGGTTTGGCTGGCCTGCTCATAGAAAGCCTGAGCTGCGTTCGATAAACCCAAACCGCTGTAGCAATAGGCCAAATCTATTTCAGCCTGAGCGCGCTTATCCGGCTGGCCGGTAATCTCAAATAGCTCC
Organism: Chloroflexia bacterium; assembly: GCA_038209275.1. Lineage (GTDB taxonomy): Bacteria > Chloroflexota > Chloroflexia > Chloroheliales > Chloroheliaceae > L227-5C. Next base: position 11,964 of record JBBQXW010000043.1, read on the forward strand.
TGAGCCTTAACAAGCAGGGTAAGAGCATCATTATAGCGAGCTTGATTGAAAAGTAAAAAGCCCAGATTAGTGTCCACCATCGCTACCATGCTGCTCATATTGGCCTGGATAAAGAAAGTTCGGCAAGCTTCGTAATCTTCGGTAGCCTGGCGGAATCGGTTTAAATGGGAAAAGGAGTTGGCCCGGTTAAGGCGGGCGGTCATTATTAGCTCAGTCTGGTTTAAAGTTTCAAGTAGTTGGATAGCCCGGCTTTGTAAGCGGATAGCCTGCTGATAACGACCGGCATGAAAATTAACTGCGCCCAAATTAATATCAAGCTTGGCGAGATTTAGCGGACTATTTAGCCGAGCCAAGCGGCGACGAATAAATATTCCCCGGCGTAAACACTCGGCGTGCTGGCCCAACATACCCAGAGCGGCCAGTTCGCCCAGGTAGGTGCGACCTTCTTCTTCGGCTAACCCCGCCTGTTTGAAAAAACTTACGGCTTGAGAATAGTTAGGTAAAGCTTCCTGGTAACGCCCTATTGCACGCAAGGCGTGGCCTTTAGCGCGGTAAGCCAGCCCTTGCCATTGAGGATTGTCTTTTGAGCTGGCGATTTTCAGGATCAAATCAGCCAGAGAATTACTTTTGGAGGGTTCGCTGCGGTTATAAAAATCAACTTTTGCAACTAACTGAGCAATCAGCCAATCTAAATGGGTGGTTATTTCGGGTCGAGCCAGAAAAGCTGGAAGGTCTATTTCTTCCGGCTGGCTAAGAAGCTGGTCGAGTATTTGCTCGATTTCACGGGTTGCTAACATGATAATCGTCCTTCATAAAGTAGCTACCCTTTATTGCAACTTTTGTTAGGTGTGCTACCTCTGGTAAGCGTCCCTCATAAAGTAGTCAAATTTTATTGCAACTACTTTTACAGGGTAATCGAGGGTATTTCGATAAGTTCCTGGTCACAATGCAAGTTGAGTTTATATTCTCCGGCAGGCAAATCTTGAAATTCAAAAGTGAAAGTTTCGTCTACTTCCGCTTCTAGCAACTGACCCTGCGGCAACAAGACTAACTCAATACGCCGTTCTTGAGTGGTGACACCCAATACCTGCCCAATTAAATTCACCCGGTCGGATTGGGAAGCGCTGCGAAGCTGCAAATCAATTTCAATCTTGCCGTTTTCGATACTATAAAGCAACTGGCGAGTCTTGTGCGAGGGGACAATGTTTGTTTCAGCCCTCAGCCCTGCCGCCAGGGTTGCGGCGGAAGTTACGCCAGTATCAAAAACTAACTTAGCCAACAGATGTCGCCAGCCCACCGTAGAAGCGGGACTGGGCTGGCTATCGGCCCAGGCCGAGAAAAGGGCCATCGCTTTGACATGGGCGGTCACTGGAACTTGAATAATAGAGTCCTCCTGCAAGTCACTAACTAAAATTTGCAGTTGAGCTACTTCTCGTTCGCACTCGGCACATTCGGCTAAGTGATAGCGCACGTCTTCTATTTGAGTATCTGGCAAACGTTGTTGCACATAGTCGAGAAGTTTCTCAAAATCAGGACAATTACTCTTTTTCATCTTTTCCCTTACCTCGTATTTAGGCACCACTTTAAAAGTAGATTGCCAAAAGATAGCTTCATTCTCAATAAACCTTCGCTCTACCAGGGGTGCATTAATATACTTGCACTAGCCTCCTGATTAATAAAGAGCGCGCCGGGTCGTAAAAAATACATTCCTACATTCTTATATTTAATCAGACAATTTATTACCTGTTTCCTCAAGCTCAACGCGCAATTTAGCCAGGCAACGCGCTCGATTAGGGCCAATGCTGGCGACGGGCAGTTTCAGGAGACTAGAAATTTGGTTATAAGAAGGTTCGTCGGGAGCATAAAAAAGATACCAGATTAGCTTTTGGCAACGGGGTGAAAGCTGCTTGAGGGCTTCTCGCACCTTTTGCTGGCGTTCTAATGTTAGCAAAATTTCTTCAGGTAAAGTTACACTATGGTCTGATATATCTTCCATCCCAGCCCAATCATCTTCTCCTCTGGCACTAATCGAAGTTAACGACCTCAGCTTCTTTTTATAGTGCCAACATTCCCGGCTGGTCGTAGTCATCAGCCAGGAAGTCAGGCTGGCCGGGTTATGAACCCGACCCAGGTTTTGTAGCAGTAAAAGGCAAACCCGTCCAAAAATATCATCGGCTTCGGTCTGCTGTAAATTATATTGGCGGCAAGTGCTGTAAATTAATTTTTCATATTTGCTAACCAGCGCTTCCCAGGCAGTTTCCTCCCTGGCAAGGCAACCTTCAATTAAAGTCAGATTATCGCTGTTAACGTCGTATTTCATTTTGCTAACTATCCCTAAAGTTTGTATTTTTTTACGTCAAAATCTCTCTGCTTATTGTAACAAAGTTTTGGCTAACAGTAACTATATTTACGCCGGAATTTTATAGCAACACAAAGGGACAAAGTAAAATGAGCAACGCTGCTTCCACTACAAATCAAGAATTGGCTCGGCTGGGCCTGGAGTGGTTAAAACCACAGCGCGATAAATTAGTTGAACGTTATAATTCCAAACTTACACAACTTACCATCTCGGTCTCCACTTCTCCTGGTTCGGCTAAAATTTTGAATCTTCAATTAGAGCGCTTAGCATCCCTTCAGGTGGACGGAATGATTCGCCGGTTGGAAGGCAACCCTTTTCTGGCGGAAGAGCTAAAGAATGTTATATCTCAAATTTTAGAACAGGGTATTGGAATGGAGGATTTGATTAGAGCAGCTGATGAACTATTTACTATTTTAGCTGTTAAAATTGAGCATGAAACAACCCTTCCGCCGCAAGTGGCGGAGGTATTTCTTAAAAAGGTAGAATATATTATTCACCTGATTAAATCAACCATTGGGGCGGCAATAATTTATTACCAGCCCTTCAAACCTGAAATTACTAACCTGTAGCTATGCCGGGGTTGCTCTTATTCGCCTTTATTTTTGTGGTAGGGGTATATTACTGGCGCAATTAGTCCCAACTGTAGCATATTTCCCACAATTATAGCTAATTCCTCGATATTTACTTTTGCTGCCTGCAATAAAATAGGGTCATCAATTAAGCCCGTCTCGTAAACTCGCTTTAAATCTACAAGATCAGCCAAGTCTTCCTGGTTAAGTACATAACCAGGAATGTTGCTAAGCTTCTGATAAATAGTTTGAGCTGTTTTTAATGCCTCAATAGCTTTTTTGTAATCCATTTGTTTTCATTTTTACATCACAATTATATTGCTAATGAACGCTTTAATCTAAAAAATACAGCACGCGCTCAACCCGACATTTGATACAAGTGCGCTAGTCTGGGCTTGATTGTTCAGCACGGCGTTGTCTGAGATAAAGTAATCTTTCGGTAAGAAAAACTATCTCACTATCGCTTAGTCCGGCCATCTTTTTTACAGTAGTATCATTCAGATAGTCGGTTTCTAGCACAAACTGAAAGATTTGCAAGATTTGTATCTCACTCTTGCTGAAGATAAAGGGTTGGCTCACCAGGTTAAGTTGTTGAGCCAGGCTTTTACATTGACTGAGTAGTTCGATTGTCTCCATCTGGTTCATTGTTAGTCCTCAATTTGCTAATTTTACTCTTTTCAATACTAAGAGGCCATTTTCATTATAAAAATACAATGCTCTAACTTAGAACCTATTTCAATCATTTGTTTAACCAGTCGGGGTGAGCCTAACGAAAGATTTGTAATGCTTGTTTCACGCCCTCGTTACGCTCAAAGAGCTTTTTAATCATTAGCATCATTGGTTATGAAGACTACTTGCCCTAACTGGGTTGGTCTTCGCTTTGTCTAAACTCCAATTCTATAAAAGAAAACTTTGTATTGTAAAATCGGCCTTGAAAGTCAAGCGAAAAGTTATTGACTCAACCTCAAAAATAATGTATTTTGTATACAAAATTCAGTTTAATCTGTTCGTTGCTCCCAGCCGCTTATTAACCCGTTAATCAGCTACAAAAATTAAATTAGGGCAAGCAAGTGTTTCTCTGAGAGAAAGTCGGTGCGATAATGTCAGAAAAAAACGTGCCGATAAGTTTGGAAATAGATTTTCAGGTAACATGTACCGTCACTTGTCGCGTCCCGGTAGCGAAGCCGGGCCGGGACTATTGCGGCGCGCTAGTCTGGTAGATGAAGTCTACGAAATAATATGGGATAAGATTATTTTCAATGACCTGATGCCGGGCGAACGGCTGAGCGATGTAACGCTTGCGGCTACTTTACAGGTGAGCCGCACGCCGGTACGAGAAGCGCTGGGCCGGTTGGTTAAGGATGGAATTGTGACGCAAAATCTTCAGCGCGGCTTTGTAGTGACAACTTTTTCACCTTTAATCCTTAACGATGCCCCGACTTTAGGCGTGGGATTCGTGGGGTAGCCACCTAGATATTAGTTTCGTTTGCAAAATCTCAAAACAAATGAGATAACTTAGCTATGCAAAAAACAATTAAGCTACAACTTAATACCACTTCTAAAGAGCAAGAACGGGCCGCCCAATTATTGGAAGAACATATTCAGTATGTAAAACGGCAGGTGCTGGAACTGTTTTCCGGCGGAGTCTAATAGGATTTGTTGAAAAATATTCTGGGCGGACAATGTTGCCGCCAGGAGGAGAGAGAAGCAATGAAGCCAAAATTGAGTTCGGCAAAAATTAGTTTGCTGGTGGTTCTGACGCTACTACTGGCAAGCGTGCTGGTGGCCTGTGGCGACCCAACCGCCACGCCTGCTCCGGCAGCAACCACAGCGGCAGCGACAACGGCGGCGGCAGTCGCCACCACCGCCGTGGCAGGGGCAACTACGGCGGCAGGAGCTACCACAGGTGGGGCTGATTCGGCGCTAGGCCCAATCCCGAAAGGCGCAGCCCAGCTTAACGGCCCAATTATTATTGCTTTGAATACTGAAATTACCGGCGCAGGCGCGCAGACTGGCGAGCTGGCACGCAAGGCCGCCGAAATTGCGGTAGACAAGATTAACGCCAGTGGCGGAATTAACGGGCAGAAGATTGAGCTAAAGGTCGAAGATGCCCAATCGAGCAACACGGGTGCGCTATCGGCCTTGAACAAGGGTGTTGCGGAGGACAAGGCGGTTATTATGGTCGGGCCAGTCAAGAGTACCCAAATTTTGGCAATTTCCGACCGCATCAAGGAACTACAAATTCCGGCCCTGATTGGTGGTACAAATCAGAGTTTGACCAAGCAAGGCAATACCTGGCTGATGCGCTTCCGCCCCGATGATAGCATCGCTGCTAACGCCATGACTAACTTTTTGCTGGGCGACCTCAAACTCTCCAAAGTAGCGATTTTGCACGATAGCGATGCTTTTGGGACGGGTGGTGCGGATATTATCGAAGCCGCCCTGAAAAAGGAAGGCAAAGCGGTTGCCAACCGCCAGAAATATACTACTGGCACACAGGATTTTACCGCTCAACTGCTGGCGATTAAGAACTCCGGCGCGGATGCGCTGACCCTCTACGGTACAAACGCCCAGGACGATGCGATTATTTTGCGCCAGATTAAGGAGCAAGGTATCAAAATCGCCATTATTGGTTCGCCTTCGTATGCCCAGACGATTGTGAGCGATTTGGCAAGCGATGTAACCGAAGGCGTTTACGTCGTCACGGATTATTTCCCCGGTCGCACCCCTGAGTATGAAGAGTACGCCGCCGCATGGAAAGCCAAGTTCAATAGCACGCCGGATGCACTTTCGGCCTGGAACTGGGACGCAATTCACCTGGCCTCACGAGTGATTGCCCAGGTTGGCACCGACAAAGCCAAGATTCGCGACACCATTCTTCAGGTCAAAGGCTTCAAGGGCGCGGGCGGCGCCTTCTCCTTCTCGGCGGAAGGCAATGGTCGCAGTTCGGTAGACATCTTGCAGTACAAAAACAAGGCCCAATCTTTCATCAAAACCGTAGCGGTACAATAGGAAGTTTCAAGTTCAAAGTTTCAAGTTTCAAGTTAGGTATCTTTTCAACTTGAAACTTGAAACCAAGAAAAGGTTATGGAAGATGGAAGAGATAATTCAATTGTTGGTGGCAGGGCTGGCGTATGGTTCGATTTATGCGCTGGTGGCATTGGGTTTTGTGCTGATATATAACGCAGTCGGCGTGGTGAATTTCGCGCAAGGCGAATTTGTGATGGTTCCCTCGTATATTGCCTTTGTCTTCTTGAATTTGGTGGGCCTGCCTTTTATTTTGGCTTATCTGGCGACGATTGTGGTAGCGGGAGTATTTGGCCTAATTTTTCAACGGGTGGCCTATTATCCACTCCGCAACCGCAGTTTTTTGCCGGTAGTTATCAGTACGATTGGCGCTTCGATTCTGCTGCAAAATATCGCCCTGGTGGTATTTGATGCTCAACCGCGTAAACCCAACGCCATTTTTACGCCCGGCGAAATTTTCGAGGTTGGCACGATTCGGATTGTGCCGCAATATGTTTTGATTCTGGTGGTGACGCTGCTGCTGGTGGTATTTCAATACTTTCTGTTTGAAAAAACCAGTCTGGGCAAGCGATTACAGGCCACCGCCCAGGATAAGCAGACGGCTCAATTGATGGGCATCCGGGTAAATCGCATGATTGCCTACACTTTTATCTATAGCGCCATTTTAGGAGCGATAGCCGGGATACTGGTCAGCCCTTTGCTGCTGGTTTCAAAAGGAATGGGTGGCAGCTTGGCCCTCAAAGCTTTCAGCGCTTCGATTGTCGGTGGCTTCGGCTCGGTGCCGGGCGCGATTGTGGGCGGGCTATTTTTGGGGATAGCCGAAAAATTTGCTTCCCGCTATATTTCGTCGGCGTATGAACAGGGCTTTGCCTTCATTATCTTAATTGTGGTACTGCTGTTCTGGCCTCAAGGATTGTTTGGCGAGAAAATATCGGAGAAAGCTTAAGATAATTTTGAATTTTGAATTATAAAGTTTGCTCCAATGTTGCGGCAAGATTTGGCGTATTGGCTCATTGCATTCGCCCTTCCGCTCTGGCACAATTTTCAAGGTACATAAAATGGACGAAATGATGGCGGTGCGTTTATGGCGGAGAGTCAGGATGAATAACAGGTTACTTTGGGGAGGGGTGGGGCTGGTTGGCGCGGTAATCGTGCTGGCCTTGCCCAGCGTGGTTAATAGCAGTGGAATGCATTTGCTGGATATTGGCGTAATTTACGCGATAGCAGTGCTGGGCCTTTATTTTGTGTTAGGGCTGACCGGGCAGATGAATCTGGCGCAAGGGGCGTTCTGGGGGATAGGGGCGTATTCGTCGGCTCTGCTAACTACTCGGCTAGGGTGGTCGCCCTGGCTGGGGCTGCTGGCGGGTGGACTAGTCGCCGGTTTCTTTGGCCTGCTACTGGGCGCTCCAACCTTGCGGCTAAAGGGGCATTACCTGGCGATGGCAACCATCGGCTTTGGAATTATCGTTGGCCTGGTACTCCTGAACTGGGACAATGTGACGAGAGGCGCAGACGGTGTTACCAATTTGCCGGTCTTCAAGCTGGGTGATTTCGCCTTTTCCAGCGTGGAGAATTACTACTATCTTTTGTTGCTAATTCTGGTGCTACTGGGAGCGGCGGCTTGGCGGGTACGCTATTCGCGGGTCGGGCGTGGCTTGCTGGCAATCCGTGAGAACGAATTAGCCGCCGAGACGATGGGCATTAATACCACCCTTTACAAAGTATTGGCCTTTTCGCTAGGGGCGGCTTACGGTGGTGTTAGTGGCGTATTGTTTGCCCACATGCCGGATAGTCGCTACATCAGCCCCGATACTTTTTCGTTCGACCAATCGGTGGTCTTTCTGGCGATGCTGGTGTTGGGCGGGAGCGGCTCGATTTTCGGGGCGATTTTCGGGGCGATTTTTCTGAATTTTTTGCCGGAGTGGTTGAAGGATGTAAAGCAGCTAAAGACCGGCTATCTGGCGGTTTATGGCGCAGGCGTAATGCTGATGATGGTATTTTTGCCAGTAGGAGTAGTTGGTCTGTTCGAGCGTTTGCTGCGACCCTGGTTGCCCAAACCGATACATATCCCGGCTTCGCCCGAACTGGTCGCCCGCGTTGGTCGCCCTGCCAGCGCTGGTTCAACCCAACTAGAAACCAGCAATCAGCAACCAGTAACGCCAAACGTGGTTTTGGAACTGCATGATTTGCGAAAATATTTCGGTGGTATCAAGGCGGTGGACGGCATCAATATGCGGGTGACACGGGGCGAAATTCACGCTTTGATTGGGCCGAACGGGTCGGGCAAGACTACCGCCCTGAACGTCATCAGTGGGATTTATAAGCCGACCGGCGGCGAAATAACTTTCAATGGGCAGCCCATCGGTGGCAAATCACCGCATAGACTAACGGCGCAAGGTCTGGCTCGCACTTTCCAGAATATCCGGCTCTTTCCTGAATTAAGTGCGCTAGAAAATGTAATGATAGGCCAGCATGTACAGTCCAAGACCGGGTTGGTCGGAGCGATTTTCCCTTTGCCGCGCAGCCAAGCCGAAGAAAGGCGCATTCAGCAAGAGGCGGCAGCAGCACTTGAGTTCGTCGGACTATCTGAAATGCAGCATCAGCTTGCCAAGAATTTAGCTTATGGGCAGCAGCGCCGGTTGGAAATCGCCAGAGCGTTAGCCGCGAAGCCGACCTTGCTGCTACTTGACGAACCGGCGGCGGGCATGAACCCGGCTGAGACGGAAGAACTGGTCGAACTGTTGCGAAAAATGCGGACGCAAGGGTTAACTTTGCTCTTGATTGAACACGATATGAATCTGGTGATGAGTCTGTCCGATGCTATTACCGTTTTGAACTTTGGAAAAGAAATTGCCGATGGTGTGCCGCAGGAAATCGAGCGCAACCCGGCGGTAATCGAAGCCTATCTCGGCGCTGAGGTGGTCAATGCTTAAACTTCATGATATAGCGGTAAATTACGGCAAGGTGCAGGCGTTAAAGTCGATCTCGCTGGAGGTAAATCAGGGGCAGGTGGTTACGATTATCGGCGCGAATGGGGCTGGCAAAACGTCCAGCCTCAAGACGATTTCGGGGCTGCTCAGGCCGGTACATGGCACAATTGAATTTGAAGGAAAAAATCTGGCGCGACTCAGCCCGGAAGAAATTGTAGAACTAGGAGTGGTGCATGTCCCGGAAGGACGGCGGCTTTTTCCAGGGCTGTCGGTGTTCGATAATTTAATGCTGGGAGCGTCGAGTCGGCAGGGCAAGAATAAAAACTGGAAGCCGGAAGCGGCAACCGATATTGCGCGGATTTACCAGATTTTTCCGGCGCTGGAAAAATTAGCGAAGCGGCTTAGCTGGACATTGAGCGGTGGGGAGCAGCAGATGTGCGCGATAGGGCGAGGGCTGATGGCGCACCCCCGTTTGCTGCTGCTGGACGAGCCAAGCCTGGGACTTGCGCCAGTACTGGTGCAGGAGGTGTTTCGGACGATTGTGGAAATTAATCGGCAAGGTGTGACTATTTTGCTGGTGGAGCAGAACGCCCGGCAAGCTTTATCAATCGCGAACCAGGCGTATGTACTGGAAACGGGCCGGGTCTCGCTGGAAGGTGAGGCGCGCAGTTTGTTGCACAACGAGGAGGTCAAGCGGGCCTACCTGGGCAGCGCGATGAAGATTCAGGACGAAGTACTGGCTGCCGAAATGGAAGCGGCCGCCAATTTAACTGAGCGTATCACCGACCGAAAGAATGAACTGAACTGAGCGTTTGCTGGCGAATGGGCTGGAATTACAAAGCAAGGGCTGCCAGCGTACCCAGGTATTGTCAAGATAAATCAGGCAAACTGAGGAAAAATGTGAGGTACTACTGCTCGCTTCGATTTATTAACCACCAAAAACGCCGAAAGCAGAATAGTCGATTTGAAAGTCAGACTTAAGAAATTGAAGACGGCTCCTTCCTATAAGCGGCATCGCTACCCCAGCGAAATTATTGAAGAAACCACTAGCATAAGGGTCTCAACAATCAGGCTGAAAACTCCCATCAGCCCACCAGAGTAAGAGAGAAAGTAATGCGGCGATTTAAATCTGTTGAGCGGCCCAATGCTTTTTATCGGCCCAGGGTCCCATTCGCCCGCATTTTAGGCCCAAGCGACATAAACTGGCGGCTTCGGATTATCGTACCCAAATGCAGGAGCAATTTACGGTATGCAAGGAAGTAACCAGCCTGTCTATTGCCGCCTAAAAGGCTAATAACCAACCTAAAGGCTAGTTTGAAAGGCTTTGAAGAAGTTCACCCTTAAAATTACCTTCTCTAAAAAATTAAGTTGACAATACCTTTTGATCAAATGTACAAGAATTAAACGGCCAGGTAAAATCTGGAAAGATTAGAGAGGATAAATTATGACAGCCACTACCACACTTAAACAAATGAGAGTACCTGATTTCAAAGGTGAAGGTAAGATTGATTGGGCCGAGCGCCCTGTTCCTGAGCCAAGACCCGGCCAGTTACTAATCCAGGTTAAAGCTAATGCCCTGTGCGGCTCAGAGCGGCCACAGTTCTACAAGGGTTCAGCGTCTACTCCCGGCCACGAAGCCGCTGGCATCGTAGTAGCGACCGGACCAGGTACAAATACTGGCATAGGTGCATGTGGGGCGGTTTTTCTCATGGATTTTTGTGGCGAATGCCGTAGTTGCAAGCTGGGCTTTACCAATCAGTGCCTACAAAAACGGGCTGATACGGGCTTTAACCGTGACGGCAGCTACGGGCCTATGAATTGATCAACGAAAACATCTTTTTTGACGTTGGTATAGACTTTAGTTTTACTGAAATGACTTTGTTACTTGATGTTATGGGTACCAGTTCCCACAGTGTTAAACGGGCCCGGTTAGTACATCCTGATATACAATCTATTCTGGTGAGCGGGGCGGGGCCGGTAGGTATGGGTGCTTTGGCAATGTGTAAACTGCTTTTTGGTAAAGATATGCCAATTTTTGTCATCGACATCTCTGAGTGGCGGCTTAAAATGGTTGAGCAATTGGGCGGAAAACCAATCAATATCCAGCAGACTGAACTGGAACAGGGTCTTAAAGCCCACGGGCAGGGAAAGGTAGATCTGGCTATAGACAGCAGCGGCAAATCGGTCGCCCGCCAGTCCTCGCTTCAGGCGCTGGACCAACGAGGGGTTCTGGTTTGTGTAAGACACGGGGAAGATATACGGCTTAATGTGTCACAAGATTTAATTGCCCCAGAGCGAGCCGTTCTTGGCAGTGAATATTTTGCCTTTGAAGAAATGTCTGAAAATCTGGCTTTGCTAAAGGCTAACCGCGATTACTTAAATCAAATTATCACTCATGGCTGTGATGGCCGCTACCTATATAACTGAAATATGCTGGACTCCCGACCTGGACCGGGGCAAGCTCGGCCTCCAGGTAACACTGAACACCAAGCCTCACCACCGCCTTAATCTACACTTAAAACTTTCTATACGCGGTGTTGCTCTGGCCGACGATACTTACCACCTCGAACGCTCTGAACTCCGGCGTGATATTGCCCTTGAACCAGGCGGACTTACCATGAGCCGGGATGATATGCTCTGGTCGCCAAACTTCCCCAATCTGATAGACGCTGAACTAACTTTATTGCAAAATGAAACTCCTGTGGACGAAGTTCTGAGTTATGCCGGGCTGCGTAGGGTGGGCTTCCAAAATGGCCGTTTTTGCTTAACGGTCGTCCTTACTACCTGCGATGGGTGCTGGAACAGGGTTTATGGCCGGATACCCTACTGGCTGCTCCCAGTAACGATGCCTTACGGCAGGAGGTGGAGCTTACCAAAGAACTTGGCTTCAATGGAGCGCGCATCCACCAGAAAGTAGAATATCCCCGCTACCTTTACTGGTGCGATAAGCTGGGCTTACTGGTCTGGGGAGAAATGGCTAACGCTTATGTTTTCTCCTCTACAGCAGTAGAACGCTTTACCCGCGAGTGGCTAGAAGTAGTCAGGCGCGATTACAGTCATCCCTGTATTGTCACGTGGGTTCCTTTTAACGAAAGCTGGGGCGTTCCCAGCCTGGAATTTGACCCGATGCAGCGGCGATTATGTCCGAGTACTTTATTACCTCACGCACGCCCTTGACGCTACCCGTCCTGTGATTGGCAATGACGGGTGGGAACATTTGGTAGGTGACGTGTGGGGCATCCACGACTATGCGGTTGATGGAGCGACTATCGGGGAGCGCTATGGTTCAGTCGAAGCGGTGGAGCGCAGTTTAGCCCAGACTCAACCTCACTACCGCAACATCGTATTGGGTAACAATCAGCATAAAGGGGAGCCAATCATGTTGACTGAGGTGGGCGGCTATACCCTGGCACCAAAGGAGGGTGAAGCCTGGTGGGGATATGATACGGCCAAAGATGCCGCGAACCTGCTGGAGCGGTACGCCGACCTGATGAGGGCTATTCTGGACTGCCCGACTATCGCCGGTTTCTGCTATACCCAGTTGACCGATACCGGGCAGGAAACTAACGGGTTACTCCGGGCTGACCGATCTCCCAAAGTTGATACGGCGGCTATCCGAGCCATTACTGCTCGCCCCTCGAAGTCAATGCCGGGCGATCTGGTCAGGGCTTTGCAACTCTCGACTGAAATAACCGCTTTTCAGGCAACCGGGCAATAAGACCGGTTAATGGTCAAGGGTCAGCAGCAGACCACTGTTTAGAGTGATGTAGGAACAGTTTTTTTCTGGACTTAGAGATAACCAACTATAAACACTTTAGTCTTATGTTGAATGTCAATTATAAAATTTGGCGTATTGCATCATCTTAAAATGTAACCCATTTTACCCTTGTTGCATCATTTAAAACTGACAGAAGCCATAGAAATTGTCAAGAGCCTGTTGCCGCCAATTTTGAAGAATCTGAGCTAACAGGCTTAAACGAGGCGGCCCCAGACCAGACCTTGCTGGGGTCGTACTCACCGCCGTACTTTAACAAGTGATAAATCACTTGCAGTAATTTACGCATCACCGCCCGCCCGCGAAGCCCACGCTTGACCAACCGTTCGTAATAAGCTTTTAACGCGGATTCTTTGCGATGCAGGGCGCTTAACACTACCATAAACAATAAGCGCCGTAACAAGCCGCTTCCTCGTTTGGAGAGTTTAGCATAAGCCCTTCTATTTTCCGCTCTGTCGGACACTCGGATCCATTCCAGCGTAGCTAACCATCTGTGGTTCTCTGCCCAGACATTGTTGGCGAATTCGATTTGTCCTTTTTAATTTGCTAGAACAGTGCTCAAATGTGGCTTTTCGCTCCTACTACCTCTTTGAGAGTCACTTCTGTACGCCAGCTCAGGGTCATGAAAAAGGAGGGGTCGAGGGCAACGTGGGCTTTTCAAGAAGAAACTTTATGGTTCCAATTCCAAATGTTGCTTCTTTTAATGAACTCAACACCTACCTTTTAGAACGCTGTGGGGCTAATGATGCTCAAAGTGTCAGTGGGCAATCGCAGCCGATTGGCCGGATGTGGGAGCAGGAACGAAAGCGGCTTACTCCTTTACCGGCCAGAGCCTTTGAATGCTGCGTAAGTCGAGAAGCTACCCTCAATGGTTACAGCCAGATCACTTTTGAAACAAATAGGTACAGCGTGCCGGTCGAACAGGCCCGGCGCGAATTGGTCATTAAGGCTTATCCTTTCCGAGTAGATATTTACCAGCCTCACCCTCAACAGCCTAAATTAATTGCCACTCACGCCCGCTCTTACGCTCACGACCAGGATATTTTCGATCCTTTGCACTATCTGGGGCTACTCGAACAACGCCCCGGTGCCTTCGAGTATGCCAGGCCACTAATTCAATGGCGTAAACAGTGGCCGCCGATGTACCACCAGGCCCTTTTGGTGTTGACCAACGACCCTAAATGGCCGGGTGGTCGGGGTATTAAAGAGTTCGTGCGAATTCTTAAACTTCATCAGACTTATTCGGCTCACCAGATTGAACAAGCCCTTACCCAAGCCCTGGCCTACAACTGCGTGCATTTCGATGGGGTGCAGCAGTGTTTACATCATCAAACCCAGCCTCAAGGCTCTCTCCACCAGTTGAGTTTTCTTGATCTCTCGGAGTATCCTGAGCTTGCCCAAATTAATAACCAGCCGGTGAACCTAAACAATTACAATGCTTTGCTGCCCAGCGCCAGGGCCAATTTAGATGTGGTTGGGGCTGGCTTTTCTCAGGCGGTGGTGACGCAATGAGTAAACAATTCTTACTCGAAAGCCATCTTAAGCAACTTCGGCTGCCTGCGATGTTAGGTCATTACCAGGTGCTGGCCCAGGATGCCGCCCGCAGCAATCTCTCTTACGAGCAATTTCTGTTGGCGTTGGCCCAGGAAGAAGTTAACCAGCGCGAGCGCCACAGTATTGAACGAGCCCTTCGCCAGGCTCATTTTTCGGTAATAAAAGAGCTGGCTGAATTCGATTTCAGTGCCGTGCCAGGCGTACCAAAGAACCGGATATTGGAACTGGCCCAGGGCGGGTATCTGGCGAAAGCCGAACCAATCCTGATGCTGGGGAATCCTGGCCTGGGAAAAACCCATGTTGCGACAGGACTGGCGGTAGCGGCTTGTCGAATGGGCAAGCGGGTACGTTTCTATACCGCTGCCGGACTGGTCAACGAGCTGGTAGCAGCCCAGCGGGATTACCGCCTCAGCCGGTTTCTCTCGAGCGCTCTCAAGCAACACTTAATTGTGCTGGACGAACTGGGATTCATTCCGTTTACCGACAGTGGTGCCCAGTTACTCTTTCAATTTTGTTCAAACCTGTACGAGCGAGTAAACTTGATGATAACAACGAATTTACATTTTGCCGAATGGAACCGGGTGATGGGTGGTGACGAAAAGCTAGCAGCGGCGCTTCTGGACCGGCTGACCCATCGAGCGCACATCATCGAGTTTGTCGGTACTTCATTTCGCTTCCGGGAGCAACTCTCGCTGGGGCAGGGTCGGAAACGGGAAAAAGAGAGCGAAAACCAGAACCACACCTCCCCTGAAACCGAAAGCGGCTTAATGCAGCAGTCAGAGCCAGAGCCAGACCAGGGAGAAGATGAAGAAGCAGGTAGTGAGGGCCAGACATAAATTGTTAAAGTGCGAAAGTGGCTCAAATTTCGATTAACTTTAGAAATTAATCCAAAACGTTAAACGAAAAGTGAGCCATTAAGAAGGGAGCAAATGGGATGGATCACAATTAGATTAACAATTGGATCATCCTTTAATTAATTAGCAATTAGTTCAGAAAGACAAGTGGTTCAAATCTCGATTGATTTTTGGCTCAGGTTCTTATTGACAAACACAAGTCGGGGTCAGAGCAATTTTCGGACTAAAATAATCGTTAAGCAAGTTTAGTCTATCCCAAAGCCTTAATTTAACTCTAAAAATAGACTGATCTGATTTCAGTTCAAGCTATAAATTATCTTATTTGAACTCAATTCTTATAAAGTCTAGCGTTAATAAACGTTTCTTGTCTATATGTTGCTCTGACCCCTTTACCTGGCTCGGCCTGTTAGCTTGCGAATCGGGCTTTTTAAGAAGGCCCAGGTCCGGCAAATCCTGATTAATGTTGACCGCCGGGAAGCTTTTTTACAGGCCCTGGCCTTGTCTCTCAAACCCGACACTTCGACCGAAGAAAGCCTTAAAACGTTACCCGTTTAATCCAACTGCAACCTTTACACTGTGGCTTTGCGCAGCAATCCATAACTTGCGAGGGCATACAGGGCGGTCAGGGGGCAGAGCAACAGGACGATGCCAAAGGCGGAAAACTGGCCCAACCAGTTGAAAATGTCTCCCCACCAGTTGTAATAGGTCGCCAGGATAGTCAGAATACTGAATGGGGCAAAAATGATACCCGAAGCAATATATAGCCCCAGCATACCCACCCGCCGGTAAAGAGCGGTAATCACGAAGGCCAGAAAGCAAAGGTGCAGCATTCCGAAGAAATATACACCAACCTGCTCAAGCGCGTTGCCATCACTTATATAGGGCAGATGGAAAAAGTGAAGCTGTGTCCCCCAGTTATCGGTCAGGTTGAACTCAATAAACGAAAGCAGATAGAGCAAAACTGCGTCTAGCAGGCTTACCAGGCAGAATACTACGGATGTACCCAGGAAATAGTCGGTTCGGCGAATACTAAAACCAAGGGCAAAAGGAAAGGTGCGGTTCACACCGATGATACCTGCAATAAACATATAAATAAAGATACTGCTCAACCCGCCGGTATAAAGGCCCTTATCTTTATTCAGAAGCATACTCAGAATAAGATTAATGAGGAAGGAGGAAAACAGGATTAGCCAGGGCAATCCCATCCAGCCGAACTTCGAGTCGGGGCTGACGGTATGTAATTTCAATACGCCATTAAAGCGGTTCATGGTTTTAAGCCACCTTTCTTTCGGGTTTGTCCGTGGTTAGCTGGACAATTAATTGCTGCAAAGATACCGGGGCCAGTTCCAGCCCAAGGGTCTGGGCCTGTTTTCGCTCAAAAGCGCCCACATTGCCCAGGAGTGTAGCCGATGCCAGCGAACCAATAGCCTCGCGGTGAATTACTTTTTTCCCGCTGGCGAATTCCTGGACTTTAAGGGCTGGTCCGACCACTGTCACGGCCTGTCCTCGCAGCGTTTCGGTTTCTTCGTCAATCAGCAGCTTGCCCTGGTCAATCACGATAACGTGTTCCAGGAGCTTACTTACTTCATCAATCAGGTGGGTTGATAAAATGATGGTGCGGGGATGCTCGGTGTAGTCTTCCAACAGCCGGTCGTACAACAGGCTACGGGCCACGGCATCGAGGCCCAGGTAAGGCTCATCGAAGATGGTGAGCGGGGCCCGGCTGGCAAGCCCGATAATAATACCCACCGATGAAAGCATTCCTCTCGACAACTTTTTAATTTTGCGCCTAGGCGGCAGGTTAAAATCTTTGATCAAAGAAGCGGCATAGGCGCGGTCCCAGTTAGGAAAGAGAGCGGCAGCTACTTCCATTACATCCTGGACCCGGTAGATTTCAGGGAATTTCTGGCTCTCCTTGATGAAGCAAATCTGGCTGAGGACTTGCTCGTTCTCAAAAGGAGTTTCCCCGAATACCTTTACTTCCCCACCGGTGAGAAATA
Organism: Chloroflexia bacterium; assembly: GCA_038209275.1. Lineage (GTDB taxonomy): Bacteria > Chloroflexota > Chloroflexia > Chloroheliales > Chloroheliaceae > L227-5C. The sequence continues at coordinate 29,032 of JBBQXW010000043.1, forward strand.
ACTGGGCTGAAATAATATGCATTATAGTGGTTTTGCCCGCACCGTTCCGGCCGAGTAAACCATAAATTTTACCTTCTTCAATTGAAAAGCTAACTTCATCCACTGCTTTTACGTCTTTATAGGCTTTAGTCAACCGGGTGACTTCTACTACCTTGCTCATCAGGCTTTACCTCCTTTTTGGATCATTTCAGTTAATTGTTGCAGCGTGATACCCAGCTTTTCGGCCTCACGAACCATCGTCACGATATATTGTTCGAAAAATTGCGCCCGGCGCTTTTCCATCAGTTTTACCCTGGCACCTTCCGCTACAAACATGCCGATACCGCGCTTTTTGTAAAGAATCCCCTGGTCTACCAGCAAATTCACACCCTTAGCCGCCGTAGCGGGGTTGATCTGGTAAAAGGCCGCAAACTGGTTGGTCGAAGGGACTTGCGTTTCTTCGGGCAATTGTCCTTCAATAATGTCGTTTTCAATCCGCTCGGCTATCTGCACGAATATCGGACTGCTGTCGTCTATCAACAAACTCATTCCCCCCACTACTTAATTGGTTAGTCAGTTAAGTAACTAACAATATAACTATACCCTGTTTCAGAAAGCTTGTCAATAGGTTTTAAAAAACTCGTTATAAAAGGTTTTTGAGTTTCGGAGGTAAGGTTTTGATGGTATTATTCTGCTAAATTCTTTTAAACGGCCTTGATTAAAGGAGCTAGCTAACACAATGACTTCACAAAATACGATCAGTTATCGGGAAAGCTTGCCCCCGGCTGAAGTTTTCTTTGGGTTGTATGAGACTACTGGGTGGAACGCAGGTTACGGATTTAGCGCCAGTGATTTGCATGAAACCCTCAAGCTGTTGTGTCTCGAAATATCGTACCCCCGGCTTTTTGGGAAAGTCTTATACCAAGTCTTAAAAAGATGAATACATTAAGAAGTGAGCAAAGGCCACCATTTGTAGCAGGTTAACGCCTGCACTTCACTCCAGCGTTGCGAGACGGCTAGACACCACTCCGCTTGCGCGTCTTGTAATTCATTCAAATCCTTGAAATCTCGATTGAGAATGCCTTCATTGGTTAAGGGCCATAACCTTTCGGCTGGTTGCAATTCAGGCGAGTAGGGCGGTAGAAAAATTAGATGAAGCCCGTTTGGTATTTTGACTTGATCACTGTGGTGCCAGCCCGCTCCGTCCATTACCAGGATCAACCGCTTGTTCTCGCCTAAGCCTAAATCACGCGCCAATTCTGCCAACACTATATTAAATACTATAATACTCACACTTGGCATTATTAGCCAATAGGTTTGTCCACTTTCAGTACAGACAAAACCAAATAAATAAAGCCATTCGTAACGTGGATTTACGTTTAAGATTGGTCGCTTGCCTCGTTTGTCATCTAATGGGCTAAACTGATCCAGACATTGTCGGCAATGCACCACCAACTTTTCCGGCAATAATGCGCCAGCAATTTTCGGCAATGATGTACCACTAAAACTTTCTTTTTGAGTTACTTTTGTACTGGTTAACTTTCGCCAAGTAGCTTACTCTTACAGCGCTTTCTATTTTATTAAATTTAGCGCTGGAGGAGTTATGGCTGGCAGAAGAATAAATACCATGGACCTTCGCGAACTTCTTCGTCATATTCAACAGACCCCTAGTGACCGGGCCGTCCAAAGAGCCACCGGCATTGACCGCTGTACCGTTCAACATTACCGCAAATGGGCCGCGGACTACTCCCTTTTAGAAGATCCTCTACCACCAATTGAAACTCTTCAACAACTGGTTGGTCGTACCCTGTCCCAACCGGCCCTTCCCCAGAATGTTTCTACGGTTGAACCTTACCGAGACGTAGTTACGGGTGTGAGTAGCAATGGAACGAGTTTTTACGTATCGAACAATAATGCTAAATTTAGCTGATAAAATCAGCCTGTTAACCAGGAATTTCAGAGTTATGGGTGGATTTTAGCCCAGCTATAGAGATAGCTTACCAGTTAATTGCTACAGATAAAACAATTAACCTAAAAGTCCCGCTTAAAAAAGCCGGAATTAGAGTAAGATAATTACAATTAACATACCTTAAAGCCTTTTAGGGGCCAAAAATCCTAAAATTTCGTGTAAATTTGCTTTTTTTCTAGGTTTGGCTCCTTATACAGTTACTCTTAGAGAGTAATATTCAGATTAAATAGAATTTATGTTCAATACGTAGAAACCCGTTCCGTTGCTACTCACACCCGAAAATTAAGACTAAATCAAAAAGGGAGCAAAATTAAAACGCAAGAAGAAACAAGAAGGGATAAAGTAGTGATGGAAAAAGCTGAAGAAGCGGACAAGGGGGTAAAAAAAGGCCGACCAGCCGGAAAGGGTAAACCGATAAAGGCTGGTGAGGATTTGCGAGTAGATATTTTTCTTTCAAAGCCCAGAAGGAAACTATTGGAAGATTATTACCTGCTTAAAAACCACCGGCGAGGGGATGAAGAAGAGTTACGAGGAGTAGCCCGGCA
>JBBQXW010000044.1:0-31308 GCA_038209275.1 Chloroflexia bacterium
CTGAAAGAAAAGCGCGCAGTAATCCACGGGTGGTCAAACGCAAAATGAGTAAGTTCGGACGCAAACGGGAGCAGCATTATGACGTTCCGCCCTTAAAAACCAGCTTTCGTCAGGCTATCTTGCTTATTTGAACGGTATTGACCTTAAGCCTGGCTTATTTCGAGCGTCCCGACGATAAAGAAAGCGATAGACAAAAGGTTTCCGAATTATGCGCCAGAGTAATCAGGCTGAACGCCCGGCCTGAAAATATGGTCACGCGCTGGTTACGGCGCGGCAATTCCGTTGCCGAAATTTTGTGGCAAGAATTGGGCAGCACACTGCCCGAAATTATTCAGGCTGAAGATACGGCGATGGCCCGGCTGGTTCAACCAATCCTGACTCGTTCGCCAAACATACAGCTTTTCACTTTTTATCCTGATACAGTCGAAACAAATGGGCAGCATTTTTCGTTCGGGCCAGGGCTGGATGCTAATTATTTTCGGCGGCAAACCCCGGTTAATATCATCTCAAAAGAATTTCTCTTTTCAATTCGGGCGGAAGATAAAAAGGCGGCGGCAATTAATCGCAAAGCTATCGAATATTTGACCGGACAGGTCTGGCCTTTGGTACGCGAACGCCACCCCGACGCTACGCTAAAAATCAAAATCGAGACTGAAATTGGAGTGGGCGAAAACTGGGCCGGAACGCAGCAAGGTGATGGCTGGCGGCTGGAATATGGTACAATTGTACCAACGGAGTATAAGGCAGGTCGGCTGGCCCTTGCGCCTTACCTAGAAATCGCACCCACAAACGTGCAGCCCTGGCTCGAAGCCTGGGCCATGCAAGTGCCTTTGATAACGCTGCCTGCCGCCGCCGAAGCGCTCGAAAATTTGGGTGCAAAGTTGGGCGACCATTTCCTGAAAGGCGAAGATGCCCCTAGTCTCGCTGCGCTGATGAGCCGATTACTCGAAATTCGTCGCCCCGGTCTGCATCTAGCCGAAGCCGGACGACAACTAATCGAAACCCGTTTTAGCTGGGCGGCACGAGCGGCAGAATTAGAAAAGATTTATCACGACAAAAGTGAGAAATTTTAGTACAAAGAACACGAAATTATGAACCGCCAAGACGCAAAGAACGCAAAGAATTTATAAATATTCTGGTTGAAAAGAAAATTCACCACAGAGACACGGAGACACGGAGTTTTTATAAAGTTATAACATCTTGGCGTTCTTTGCGTCTTGGTGGTTCATGTTCTTGAAGCAAAATAAGTATGTCACAGGCAGATATTTCTAAAACCGAAGAATCTGAGGCGAGTGCGCTGGAAAAGCTGAAGCAGCGCAACCGTGAGTTATCTATTTTGAAGGCAATTGCCGAGGAACTGAACCGCGCCCCGGACGTTAAGAGCGCGCTGGAAAATGCGCTGGGTCTGGTAGCCGAGCTTTTTGGGCTAAAAACGGGCTGGGTCTGGCTATTGGATGAGGCCAGCGACGAGCCGTATCTGGCCGCGTCGCGAATGTTGCCGCCCTTCCTGACCGCCAAACCTTCGCGGATGCGCGGCAGCAATTGTCTGTGTCTCCGTACCTTTAAAGCCGGGGACGTGACCGGGGCGGCTAACGTGAATGTACTGGAATGTAGTCGCCTGGAAGGGGAAATAGACGGTACGGACGGGCTACGTTATCATGCTTCCGTGCCGATTTATGCGCATGATAAGCCCATAGGTATTTTGAACGTGGTCGGGTCGGACTGGCGCAAGCTGGAAGACGAGGATTTACAATTGCTGTATATCATCGGCTACCAGATTGGTATCACGGTGGAGCGGGCGCGTTTGTTCGACCAGACCACCCGCCTTGCCACCACCGAGGAACGCAATCGCCTGGCCCGCGAAATCCACGACACGATTGCTCAGGGCATGGCGGCGGCTATCTTTAATCTGGAAAGCGCCGAGGTGATGCTGGATAGTCCCGACCCGGCGATGCAGGCAAAAGCCCGCGAGAAATTACGCAAGGCGCTTAATCTCACTCGCTCCAATCTGGATGAAGCCCGCCGCTCGGTGCTGGATTTGCGGGCCGCGCCATTACAGGAAAAATTGCTGGATGAAGCCCTGTCCGCACTGGTAGATAGTTTTGGTCAGGAGACCGGGGTAGAAGCACATTTCGAGGCGAAAGGGCCAATGACTTCGCACCGCCGCTACCCGGCCCGCATCGAAGCCGGAGTCTATCGGGTCGCCCAGGAAGCTCTGACCAACATCAAAAAGCACGCCCAGGCCAAAACAGTCCAGGTCATTTTACAGGCCGAACTCGCCCAGGGCAACGAACGCTTGCGCCTGAACGTAAATGACGATGGCGTGGGCTTCGACCCGACCACTGTAAGTTCAAAGTCCAAGGTTCAACCCATAGGGCAACCCTACGGGCCGAGTTCAAAGTTAGGGGAACAAAATACAAATAGTGGGCAAACGGGGCATTTTGGGTTGATTGGGATGAATGAGCGGGCGCGGTTGCTGGGCGGGCAGCTTGAAATCAAGAGTTGTCCGGGGCAGGGAACGCAGATTGAGTTGGTAGTGCCACTTAGCTGATACTTGTTGTGAAAAGAGAATAATTCACCACCGAGACACGGAGACACAGAGATTTTTATAAAGTTATAACATCTTGGTGTTCTTTGCGTCTTGGCGGTTCAAAATTAAAAAATTATGACCAAAATCAAGATATTAATAGTAGATGACCACCCGGTAGTGCGGGATGGATTGAGCGCGGTGTTGGAGACGCAGCCCGATTTTGAGGTGGTGGGTGAAGCGGGCGACGGGCGCGAAGCGGTGGCGCAGGTTGAGAAATTGCAACCAGATGTGGTGCTGCTCGACCTCGATATGCCAGTAATGGACGGGCTGCAAGCCTTGCGTCAGATTATGGAGCGCTGGGCGCAGACCAAAGTAATTATTTTCACCGTGTTTGATACCGACGAACGAATCGTGTCGGCAGTACAGGCCGGGGCGCAGGGCTATTTGCTCAAGGGTGACGCGCCCCGCGACGAAATTTTCAAGGCGGTGCGGACAGTCTACCAGGGCGGCGCGCTGCTTCAGCCCGTCGTGGCCGGAAAATTGTTGCGCCAGATGCAGACCACAACCCCGCCCAACCATCCTACCCACGCCAACCATGAAGAAGAATTGACCGACCGCGAACAAGAAGTTCTGGAATTGTTGGCACACGGATTGGCTAATAAAGAAATTGCTAACCGCCTCGTCATCAGCGAACGCACCGTAAAATTCCACGTCAGCGCCATCCTCGCCAAGCTCAACGTCGGCAACCGCACCGAAGCCGTCACCGTCGCCGCCCAGCGCGGGTTAGTCAAGCTTTAATTTGCCCGGTCATTCATGGTTAACTCTTATCTACAATTTAGGTTTAAGTTCAAATTCCCGGACATGAATGTCCGGGCTAAAAAATAAGTCAGTCTGTTTTTAGCCCGGACATTCATGTCCGGGTTCAGATCTGGGTAATCGTCACCGGCCTGATACAAAATCTGACTGATAAATTATGCGATTTAAGTCTTGATTTATTAGCTAGTCATAGTATATAATAATAATCCTGCCGTAAAACTTGTTCATGTTTCAGGTGCAACCAACCTGAGAGAGGAAAAGGGAAAGGAAAATGCGAAATCTCAAACCCCTGTGGCCTTATATAACCAGGCACCGGGTTAGCTTTATTTTGGGTCTGTTTATTCTGGTAATGATGGCGGCTATCTCGCTTACTCAGCCTTATCTGCTGCGGTTGGGCATTGATAGCCTGGGCGCGGGTAAGTTTGAGCCGATTTTCAGCCTGCTGATTATTGGTATTGGTCTGGTTCAGTTTGGATTGGGCTTTTTGCAGCGCCGCGCCATTCAGAGTACCGGCCACCAAATTGAAGCCGAGATTCGAGGCGACCTGTTTGCCAAACTCCAAAAGCTAGACCGCAGCTACTATGATGAAAACAGCGTGGGCGATTTGATTGTCCACAGCACCTCCGATGTAAGTGTGCAACGCAACTTTTTAACCCAGGGCTTTATCAACGGGTTCAACACTATCTTCCTGGGAACCGCCGCGCTGGGCTTGATGTTTAGCCAAAACTGGCGGCTGGCCCTGGTAGGGCTGATTTTTTTGCCCTTTTTGCTGGTAGCCTTTAGCTGGATTAGTCGCCGGATGCAGCAACCCTATCAAGCTGCCCAGGAGCAACTGGGCGAGGTCAGCAACCGGGCGCAGGAAGTTTTTAGCGGTATAAGGGTAGTAAAAGCCTATATTCGCGAAACCGTCGAGACCGGGCGCTACGCCGCCGCCAATCAGGAATACGTAAACAACAGCCTGAAATTTGCCCGGCTGAACAGCTTGCTGTTGCCCCTGATTACGCTGGTTATCGGCCTAACTACGGCAGTACTGCTATTTCTGGGCGGACACGAAATTGAAGCGGGACGGCTTACCATCGGTCAGTTTGTCCAGTTCAACGCCTATCTGCTGATGTTGGTCAACCCGCTCTCCAACCTGGGCCAGGTGCTGACGCTGGCGCAACAAGCCTCCACCAGCATGAAACGCCTGCAACAAATTTTCTTGCTCGAACCGATTATTAAAGACCCGGAGGAGAAAGAACGAGGAACGAGGAACGAGGAAAAGGAGGAGGAGAAGGAGAAGGAGCGGGTGATTGGTGGTTCTTTGCTGGGTAGGGGGGCAGCAATTGAGTTTAAGCAAGCGGGGTTGCGGTTCAAAGACCATTGGGTTTTGAATGATATTAGCTTTCGGGTTGAGCCGGGGCAGACGGTGGCGGTGGTTGGGCCTACCGGGGCGGGCAAAAGCTCGCTTTCGGCCTTGATTGGGCGGGTCTACGATGTCGAGGAAGGGCAGGTAACGCTTGATGGAATAGACGTGCGCCACTTTCCTCTGGAAAAATTAAGACGGAAAATAGCTTACGTGCCACAGGAGACGTTACTTTTCTCGCTGCCGCTCCGCGAGAACATCGCGCTGGGTAAAGGCGAGGCGGAAGATGAAGAAATTTTTCAGGCGACCCGTATGTCCCGGCTTTCCCAGGATTTACCCCAGATACCGGGCGGACTGGACGCGCTGGTCGGCGAACGCGGGGTAACGCTTTCGGGTGGACAAAAGCAGCGCGCCGCGATTGCACGGGCGCTGCTGCCCGAAGCCTCGGTGCTAATTCTGGATGACGCGCTCAGTAGCGTAGATGCCCGCACCCAGAACCGCATTGCCGCCAACCTCAAACAACTGGCCCGGCAGGGTCGCACTACCCTGATTGTCACCCAGCGCCTCACGCTGGCAAAAGATGCCGACTGGATTGTAGTATTAGATAAGGGCCGATTAGTAGACCAGGGTACGCACAGCCAGTTGCTACAACGCGAAGGCTTGTACGCTCGGATGTATCGCTGGGAAATGACCGCCGGACAAAATAATTTTCTGGACGATGATGTACTCGCTGCCGAGCAAACTCTCACGGCGGTTGAGCCAGAAGAAATTGCCGCGCCAGTTTTAGTCGGTAAATCACCCAAATCAGCCAGCCCAACCAAAAAAGCCGATAAAGAAACCGAATCTGAAGGCGATGAAATTATCGGGCAGGTATACAAAGGCGGCAGACTTAGCCGTTTATTGACCTATACCTGGCGCTATTGGCCGATGCTGCTGACGGCAGTGCCGGTGCTTATCGCAGCAGCCGTTACCGAGTTAGCCGGGCCGCTCTTGAGCAAGACCGCCATTGATGATTACATTTTGAAGCACGATTTGAGCGGGCTAAATTTAATTCTAGGAGTATACCTGGGCGTGACGCTGGCGGGCTTTTTCTGCCGCTACTTACGAGCCTTCCTGATGCAAAAAGTCGCTCAATACGTCGTGCGCGATTTGAGGGTGCAGCTTTTCGGCCATCTGCTAAATAACTCCCTGTCCTTCTTCGACCGCTATCCTTCCGGCAGCCTGATTGGGCGGCTTACCAGCGATATGGATGCCATCAATGAATTGCTTAGTCAAGGCGCGGTGGCCGTCATTGCCGACCTGATTACGCTCATTGCCATCCTGACCACTATGTTTATTCTGGATTGGCGGCTGACATTGGTCAGTCTGGCGGTACTACCTGTGCTGGGTCTGGTTTCGTTTTTGTTTCGCCGCCACATGCGGCAGGTCTGGCGCACTTCGCGTCGCCGCTATTCAGTGCTGGTCGGCTACATGGCTGAAAACTATAACGGAATGCTTACGGTGCAGCTTTTCAACCGACAAGCCACTAATTACGCTCGTTTCGAGGAGCTGAACCAATCTTATTGTCGCAGTAACCGGGCAATTGTGTTTCTTAATGGCATCTTTTTGCCTCTGGTAGCGTTTCTGGCTTCACTTGCCAATGCTTTGCTACTATTGGTAGGTGGGTGGCTGTTCACCAGCAGCACTGGTAATCTGGTCACGTTTGGGTTGCTACTGGCCTTTTTGCAATATACCGAGCGCGCTTTCCAGCCCATCCGCGATTTAGCCGAGCGCTACACCTCTTTTCAGGCCGCCGACGCGAGTGCCGAGCGTATCTTTGGTTTGCTAGACCAACCTTCGGAAGTGCAAGACCCGGCTTCCCCGCTGTTAAATCAGGCTGGGTCAGAGGTACGCTTTGAAAATGTCACTTTTGGCTACAAGCCGGAACACCCGGTTATCAAAGATATGTCCTTCAGTATTCGAGCCGGAGAAAAAGTGGCGATTGTCGGGCCTACCGGGGCGGGCAAGACCAGCCTGATTAGTTTATTGGGCCGCAATTACGATGTGCAGCAAGGCCGTATTACGCTGGGCGGAACCGATATTCGGGCTGTTACTCAGCACGATTTGCGCCGCCATCTGGCGCTGGTGTTGCAAGACCCGGTACTTTTCAAAGGCACAATCGCCGACAACATTCGGTTGGGTCGGCCCGACCTGAGCGATGAGGAGATGATAGAGGCAGCCCGCCACGTCGGGGTACACGATTTTATTATGCAACTGCCCGGCAACTACAACCATGTTTTACAGGAACGCGGCACCAACATCTCGGCAGGACAGCGCCAGCTAATCAGCTTTGCTCGTGCGCTGGCCTACAACCCGCAAGCGATTTTGATACTCGATGAAGCCACTTCCAGCGTAGACACCGAAAGCGAAGCGATTATTCAGGAAGCCCTCAAAAAGCTGCTGGAAAACCGCACCGCTTTAATCATCGCCCACCGCCTGAGTACCATCCGCGACGTAGACCGGGTAATCGTGCTTGAGCAGGGGCGGGTAGTCGAAATGGGTACGCAAACCGAGCTAATCGAGCGGCACGGCGTTTACTACCAGCTTTACCGCAACCAAACGGTGCTGGTAGAACACTAAACTGGACGAACTGCAAAACGGCTGTAGGAGGGGGCTGCGCCCTCGATTTGATGGCAGTAGCAGGTCAAAATCGAGGGCATATGTTTAGAAGCATCAATTAATAAGGTAAACCCGAAATTAGTACGCCAATGGAGTCCGCCTGGGGCTAAAGGCCCAGGCGCGCCTACCACTATTCTACCCAGTTAGTCTCTTCTCAACTAACAATGCTTAACTTACAACGAAAACCCAATACACTGCTGCATGCAAGTGAGTTTAGTTCTATCCAGCCCTTTTATTCTCCACAAGCCTTTGATGGCTTTGAGGTTCTCGAATTCATCGTCTATCACCAGCACTGCTTCCGCTTTTAGGCCAACTGCATATACTACTTCAGCCTTCCATTTGGGGGTTTTCACAAAACGCTGTGAGGGCGGTTTGAGCAAAAGTTCGCGCTCACCCTGGTGTCCTTCGGATAGCTGGTGCTTTTTCAGCCAGCTTTTAGTCGCTCTTTGTAAGCGTTGGGGTCGGGAAGAAAGATAGAGGATAGTCCAGCCTTGCTGCTCTAATTCTTGAAGCACCTCTGCCACGCCGGGAATAATTTCGTCCAATTCCAGCAAGGGCGCGTGAAGAGCCACTTCCCAATCTATACGTCCCTGATTATTTTCGCGGGCTTTGTCGAAACGCTTTTGACTGTTGCAGACCGTACCATCCAAATCAATAAAGGCGGCTTTCATTCATTCCACCTGCTGCGCCACTATTCGGGCAACCTATCTGGTCGGCTACCATCTCGCAACCATATCACGGGGTGAATAGCTAAAGCGGTGTAATGCAATCATTTTAGGATTGCACTACACCGCTTTGGTTATAGTATCCAATTATAATTGAACAGTTTTACCGCTTTCGGCAGAATCGAGCGCCGCCGAAATAACCGCCATATCCTTGAGCGCTTCCTCAGCCGTGCTTACTACCTTAGCACCGTTACGAACTGCCTCATAAAAATTGCTAAACTCGCCTTCATAACCGCCATCGAAATCGGCGACCTCGTATTCCTCGACTACCTGGGCTTTTTGGGCCGAGCCTTCGGTTAAAACCACCCGACCATTGGAAAGCTCAATCGTGCCTTTGCTGCCGTAAATCAAGCCGTGCAACGCAGTAGTTTCGCGAGTTTGGAGCGCGCCGCTATAAAGTAAATTCCCGACCATGCCGCCCTGAAAGCGCAGATTGAGCAACAAAGTATCTATCTGGTTCTGGTCAGGATGGGCCGTCTTAACGTAAGCCTGCAAATGCTCCACCTCGCCGCCCAAATCGCGCAAGGCGGCAGCATAATGCACGCCGCCATCCATTACCAGACCGCCCCGGAACTGTTCGCTATAGCGCCAGGGGGTAGCGGCAAAGCCTTTCGAGCTATCTACAAAAAAGCGGCTCTGCATTTCAATTAAAAAGGGTTCGCCAATTCGTCCGGCCTTGAGCCACTCTTTTGCCTTCAGAAAATCGGCCCGGTAGTGATAATTTTCGGCTATTTCGATAACTAGCTGGTCAAATTTGCTCAATTCGCTAACAAGTTGCTGTGCTTCCGGCAAATTTGCCGCCAGCGGTTTTTCGGCAATAATATGCTTGCCTGCCTGGGCCGACTCCAGCATAAATTGAGCGTTGAGATAGATAGGCAAAGAGAGCAAGACCGCTTCTACTTCAGGATTAGCCAGCACTTCACGGTAATCGGTAGTCCAACTACAATTAGGGCTATTAAGCTCGTTCTTCGCCAACTTAGCACCCTCTTTGGCCGATTCCTCGGTGTGGGCGCAACTAACCACAATTTCGTATTTCCCGCTTAACTTCTTGATGGCGGGCGCGTGCAAATACTTGACCGCCAACCCCGACCCGATGATGCCTAGTTTTATTGGATTACTGTTGCTGCCTTGTGGCATTATAGCCGCCTCCACTTTCTATTATAAAATTAGTTGCGCTGGTAAATAGTTACGACGGCTGCGCCGCCCAGCCCAATGTTATGTTGCAAGGCAATTCTAGCTCCTTCTACCTGCCGATTTCCGGCTTGCCCGCGTAGCTGCCAGGTCAGTTCGGTGCATTGAGCCAGCCCGGTTGCACCAAGCGGATGCCCTTTGGAAATAAGGCCACCCGAAGGATTTACCACCCATTTACCGCCGTAATCTACCGCCCCACTATCAATCAATTCGCCACCTCGGCCTTCCTCGCACAGGCCCAGCGCCTCGTAGGTGATAAGCTCGTTGGTCGAGAAACAATCGTGCAATTCAATCACCTGAACATCGTTCGGCCCTAGTCCAGCCTTCTCGTAGGCTTTTTGGGCTGCCATCCGGCTCATTTCAGCACCTACCAGATTAATGCAACTATCTTCAAACGAACTAGGCCCATCCGTCACCATTGTCATGGCCTTGATTTCAACCGCTTTACCTTCCAGCCCATATTTTTTGACGAAATCTTCGCTACAGACCACTGCCGCCGCCGAGCCATCCGAAGTTGGGCTGCATTGCAGCTTGGTCAAGGGTTCGTGGATAGAGGTAGCGCCCATAATTTGTTCCAGGGTATATTCGTCTTGGAACTGGGCGTAGGGATTGTTGGTGGAGTGGCGATGATTTTTTACCGCAATTTTAGCAAACTGCTCTTTGGTCGTGCCATACTTTTCCATGTGTTCGCGCCCGGCGTTGCCAAACATCTGCGGCGCTCTGGGGCTATCGGCTATTCCCCGCAAAGCGACCATCTTTTTCATGTGGTTGTCCATCGGGTTAGAACGGTCAGTATATTTAGCCGAAAGCGAGCCGCGCTCCATTTTCTCAAAACCCAGCGCCAGCCCGCACTCAATCAGCCCGCCTTCGACGAGTTGTTTTGCCATAAACAAAGCGGTTGAGCCAGTCGAGCAGTTGTTGTTCACGTTGTAAATCGGTACGCCGGATAATCCCAGTTGATAAACGGCGCGTTGCCCGGAGGTAGAATCGCCATAGACGTAGCCCACACAAACCTGTTCAATTGCTTCGTATGGCACTCCGGCATCGGCAAGTGCTTTACTTCCGGCTTCCTTCGCCATATCGGGGTAATCCCAATCGCGCCGCCCCGGTTTCTCGAACTTGGTCATCCCAACACCAACTACGAATACTTTTCTAGCCATGATACCTCCTTGCATGAGTTTGGACTTCTTTTGTACTGCTTTATAGTTATTTATTTGTAATTACTCACCGCCTAGCCTAGAGAACGGGGAATATAACTAAAATTCTTGGCGTTCTTTGCGTCTTGGCGGTTCATTCCTAGAATAAGCTGAGTAATTACATTTATTTAATTCAATTTTCATTCCGATCTTGAATTGGGCCAATTTTACCTTCTTTTGAAGATACATTCAAGCAAGAAAGCACCAAAAATCCATTGGCGGAGCAATATCTTACAGGGGATTTGAGGCCAGAGGAAATCCATTGGCGGAGCAATGTCCTACGAATTGACGGCTTTATAGCCGCTCGGTTTAGCTTCTGAAGTACTTTGACAGACATACTTAACTATGCTAATTTAAAATTGCTCTAAAGTACTATCATCTACGGTGAGAAATACCCATTAGAACATATAAAACAGAGTAAATCAGATTAGATTAGTAAATTAAAAGGAGCTTACAAAATGAAATGGACAGCTTTACCAGTGCTTGACCTGTCAGACCTGGAAGCGGGGGCAGACAAAAGAGAAGCTTTTCTGACCCAGTTGCGGGAAACAGCTCACGACCTCGGATTTTTCTATTTGAAGGGACATGGCATTGACGATGGACTGGTGCGCCAGGTATTAACTTTGTCGCGAAGCTTCTTTGAATTGCCTGAAGCTGAGAAAATGGCTATCGAAATGGTAAATTCGCCCCATTTTCGGGGCTACAACAGAGTAGGCTGGGAACGGACGCAAGGACAGGCGGATTGGCGCGAACAACTGGATATTGGGGCGGAACGAGAAGCGTTGCCCTGGGATAGCGGATTGCCGATCTGGTCGCGGCTACAAGGGCCGAATCAGTGGCCTGCCGCCCTTCCTGAGTTGCGGGAAGTAGTGCTGGAATATCAAAAAGAGGCACGCGGTCTGGCTATCCGCCTGGTCAGGGCTTTTTCGGCGGCGCTGGGCCAACCCGAAACCATCTTCGACCAAATTTTAAGCCCGTACCCCCACCAGCTAATCAAACTTATCCGCTATCCTGGTCGCGATTTAACCCAGACCGAGCAGGGCGTAGGCGCGCATAAAGATGGTGGCTTTGTGACAGTTCTACTACAAGATGTGGAAGAAGGGCTGGAAGTTGAGTATGACGGTAGCTGGATTGCCGCGCCACCGATACCGGGAACATTTGTAATCAATATCGGCGAAATACTCGAAATGGCCTCGAATGGTTATCTACGGGCTACCGTCCATCGGGCCATTACACCACCCGCCGGAACTGACCGCTTATCAGTGGGTTTCTTCTTCAGCGCCCGCCTCGATGCCTCAATACCAGTGCTTAAATTGCCGGAGGAACTGGCTGGCGGAATGAGGGGCGTGACCAACGACCCAAACAACCCGCTGTTTTACGAGGTTGGCAAGAATTTGATGAAGAGCCGTCTGCGTTCGCACCCCGATGTCGCCCGTCGCCACCATTCTGATTTGCTGGAAACTGTATCAAGCTAGATAACAATTACAGTAAATTTGTAAAAGACCCGACCATAAAAAGTCGGGCCTTTTTAGCGCGCCACAAAATCGAGCTTTGGTAGGGGCGAATCGCATACGCCCTTGAACGTTGTGCCAGCTCTTCAAGGGCGTATGCGATTCGCCCCTACGTTAAATTCTGGCCCAACGCGATGCAACTTATTGTAGAACAATTGCAAGGACAGGAATCCATTTTCTATAATTAAATCAGCGATTCAAACATGGCTTTGCAAAGCCCTAAGCGTAAGCTCAAAAAGCGGTGTGAGCGTGCAAAAGTGAAAAAAATGTGCTATAATATATAAGGTTAAATAGAAAAAAGTAAGAAGTTTTGAAGGAGCCTGTCCGTGACAGATCAAATAAATCAGATAGTTACTAATAGTTATGATGCCAGCAATATTCAGGTGTTGGAGGGGTTAGACCCGGTACGCACCCGGCCCGGTATGTACATCGGTAGCACCGATTACCGGGGTTTGCACCACCTGATGTGGGAAATTGTGGACAATAGTGTGGACGAGGCGTTGGCTGGTCACGCCAATAGTATCGAAGTTTTTATAGATAAAAATAATATTGTTACTGTGACCGATAACGGGCGCGGTATTCCAACCGATATGCACCCGACCAAGCACCGCCCGGCCCTGGAAATTGTAATGACCGTGCTGCACGCTGGTGGTAAATTTGGCGGCGGCGGCTACAAAGTTTCGGGCGGTTTGCACGGTGTCGGTGCGTCGGTAGTAAACGCCCTCTCGACCTGGCTACAAGTGGAAGTGCGGCGCGACGGCAAGGCTTACTGGCAGAAGTACCAGCGCGGCGTGCCGACTGGCGATATGCAAACCCGCGATTTAACGCCAGAGGAAATCGAACAGCACCCGCGTGGTACGCTGACTAGCTGGCTGGCGGACGATACCGTTTTTGATACATTGGCCTACAGCTTTGAAACGGTCAGTCAGCGTTTCCGCGAGACCTGTTTCTTGACCAAAGGGCTACGTATTAAACTGGTAGATGACCGCACTGACCGGGAATTGACCTTCTATTTTGAAGGCGGCGTAATGAGCTTTGTCCGCCACATGAATAAAAACCGCGGCGTGGTGCAGCAAAAGCCGTTTTATGTCCAGCGCGGTGCGGATGGAGTGGATGTTGAGGTAGCTTTTCAGTATACCGATAGCTACAACGACTCGATTCATGCCTTCGCCAATAATATCAATACGCCCGACGGTGGTACGCACCTGACTGGCTTCCGCACCGCCATGACCCGTACCATCAACAACTACGCCCGCAAGAACAATTTCCTCAAAGAAAAAGACGAAAACCTGAGCGGCGACGATATTCGGCAGGGCTTGACCGCTATCATCAGCGTGAAGTTGACCGACCCGCAATTTGAAGGCCAGACCAAAGCCAAGCTCGGCAACGCCAACGTCAAGGGTGCAGTCGAATCGGCGGTGGGCGATTCCCTGACAACCTGGCTGGAAGAAAATCCCGCCGATGCCCGCAAAATAGTTGATAAGTGTATGACGGCCCAGCGCATCCGCGAGGCCCAATCGAAGCTGAAAGATACGATTTTACGCAAGAGCGCCTTCGACGGCATGACTTTGCCCGGCAAGCTCGCCGATTGCAGCGAACGCGACCCAGGCCGTAGTGAAATTTTCATAGTGGAAGGCGACAGCGCAGGTGGCTGCTTCGTTGGCGAAACTAGGGTAGCGCTGGCTTCCGGCCTGACCAAAACGATGGCGGAATTAGCCAGTGATTGGGAGCAGGGAATTCACCATTTTGGTTATGCTACCAATAAAGTTGGCGATGTCCGCATCGTACCGCTAATTGAGCCACGTTTGACTAAACACGAAGCTGCTTTGGTTGAAGTGGTATTGGATAATGGAGCGCACATTCGCTGTACTCCTGACCATCTTTTCCGTCTGAGAGATGGTTCGTATTGTGAGGCAAACAAACTCGAACCCGGTCAGAGCCTGATGCCGCTCAAGACGCGGTTAACTGGCAAAGAAGAATTACCCGCCCCCGGCTATGAAATGGTGTGGATGAACGGGCAAACTGAGTGGCACCACACTCATCACATGGCTGACCTTTATAACATGCTCACTGGAGTTTATACCCGCAAGGCTGGTAACACACGCCATCACAAAGACTTCAACAAGCTCAATAACGACCCGCGCAACATCCAAAGGATGTTTTGGCGAGACCATCAGCAACTTCATGCTGAACTCGCGGGTGAAATGAGTAAACGGCTATGGCAAGACCCCGCTTATCGAGAGCGCAAAATCAAGCAACTTAGTGAACAGGCCATTCAGCAATGGCAAGACCCCGCTTACCGTGAGTACATGCGGGAGCGTGTAAAAATTCAACGGCAGGATGCTGTACTTAACGAGCGGCTTCTGCAAGGTTTCCAGGATTGGTTCAATGCGCTAACTATAGAGGAATATTCGGCTTACGGTGAACGGATGCGACAATTCCAGGAAGCTTACTGGTCTAGCCCCGAACATCGGCAAGAACAGGCGCAGCGAACGCAACGCTACTTTGAGGAGCATCCTGAAGCACGTGAGCAACGCCGTGAGGAAGCTATCAAGCAGTGGGAAGATAATGAGTTGCGGAAATGGCGTTCAGAAAAAACCCGCGAACAATGGCAGGACGAAGCTTATCAACGTCAGCATAGTGCTGTTGTAACTGAATGGTGGCAGCAACATCCTGAACACCGAGAGAAAGTCGCCGAAGCGTGCAAACGCCGCTGGGAAGATGAACAGCAGCGCGAACTGATTGTAGCTGGTCTAAACAAATGGCGTAGCTCTACTTCCACCGAAGAAAAAGCCAGACTAATTCGAGAAGGCTACAAGCTAAAATCACTTTTATTGCTCAATAAGGTGCTTGAGGCAGAGAACGTAAAACAGGCTTATGAGCAGCAGCGTCTTGAAACTGCCCGACAAATGATGCGTTACGACCGCCTTGTTCAGGAATTTTTTAGCGGTGACGAGGCAAAGTTACACGAAGCTGCCGCTAATGTGAATTGCAAGGTTGTAGCGGTGCATGAGTTGGCAGAACAGGCCGATGTTTATGACCTGACAGTAGAGGGTTATCATAATTTCGCCCTGGCAGATGGCGTTTTTGTTCACAATAGTGCGAAACAGGGACGTGACCGCCGTTTCCAGGCAATTTTGCCGTTGCGCGGCAAGATTTTGAACGTGGAGCGGGCCAGTTTGGACAAGATGTTGAACAGTACCGAAATCAAGGCGCTGATTACGGCGCTTGGCGCGGGGCTGGGCGATAGCTTTGACACGGGCAAGCTACGCTACCACCGAGCTATAATCATGACGGATGCTGATGTAGACGGAAGTCACATCCGCACCTTGCTGCTGACTTTCTTCTTCCGCAACATGAAACCACTGGTCGCCGATGGTTATCTTTACATCGCCCAACCGCCGCTCTTCCGGGTCGGCTACGGCAAAGAAAAGGTGTATGCCTACAGCGAAGCCGAGCGCGACGCAGTAATAAAGCGGATTAACAAGGAGAATATCAGCATCCAGCGCTACAAAGGTCTGGGCGAGATGAATCCTGAACAACTGTGGGAAACAACCATGGATCCGCGCAACCGCACTTTACTTCAGGTGACGATTGAGGATGCAGCGATGGCCGACGAAACTTTCCAGATGTTGATGGGCGATGCTGTACCGCCGCGCAAACAATTCATCACTACCCACGCCAAGAGCGTCAAGAATCTGGATATTTAAAAATAAGCTAACAAAAAAGCTGAGATTGGCCTGATATTCAGGCCAATCTCAGCTTTTTTGTTAGGTTTATTATTTATCGAAGGGGCAGCGACCTGGGCCGAGGCAAATTTCGGCCCGGTTTTCGGCTTGCTGACGGGCGACCCAGTATTTGTCAGAGAAGTGGACGATTTCCTCGGCGGGTAGTTCGGGAACGGGCGCGCCGTTGGCAGCCTGACGCGCTGCCAGCACAATTTTTGCCAGGTGTTCGATAGTTTCCATTTTGTAAAAAGCGTCCCACAAATCGCTACCGACGGCAACTGCGCCATGCCGGGCCAAAAGCAGCGCATCGTGGCTACGGATAAGACGCTGGGTAACTTCTGCTCCGCGCTGGCTGGAAGGCGTGCCGTATTCGGTGGTGGGAATGTGGCCCAGCGTAGCGACTACTTCCGGCAAAATACCTCCTGCCAGCGAAACTCCCGCCAGCGTTAAACCTACCGCAGTCGGGGGATGGGCGTGGACGATGGCGCGGACATCGGGACGCTGGTGATAAATTTCGAGGTGCATCGCCACTTCGCTGCTGGGCGTACCCATCGCCGGGTCTACCGGGCGACCCTGCATATCTATCACCACTAATTTATCCGGGTCAAGTTCGCCCTTGCAAACGCCGCTAGGTGTCACAAGCAAAAACTCGTCGTCCAGCCGAGCCGACAAATTGCCATCGAGCGAAGCAATCAGGCCGCGCCGATACATACGTTGCCCGACTTTGACCAGCGTTTTCCGCAACTTATTGCCGGATTTAGGATGAGGGTGCGACATTAGTAGCCACCTTCCGGCGAGTCGGGTGCGGTTTCTTCCTCGCCCTGTGCCGCCAAAAACTCCTTTATGATTTTGACGCTGCTGCTTGTCCCAATCCGACTTGCTCCGGCATCAATCATGCGATAAGTATCGGCCAGGGAACGAATACCGCCCGAAGCTTTTACGCCTAGCTTATTGCCGACTACGTGGCGCATCAACTGAACATCTTCAACCGTCGCGCCTCCGGCCCAACCTGTGCTGGTCTTGACAAAATCTGCTCCGGCATCGCGGGCCAGTTCGCAAGCTTTGACCTTTTCATCATTGTCCAGCAAACTGGCCTCGATAATTACTTTGCAAATCGCCCGGCTGGTGTGGCAATGGTTCGCAACGTTGGCAATTTCGCGCTGCACCAAAAAGAAATCACCTGCTTTGAGCGCCCCGATATTAATCACCATATCTATTTCTTTTGCGCCATGATTCAGGGCCGTCTGCGCCTCCGAAACTTTAATCGCCTCGACGTTAGCACCTAACGGAAAACCGATAACGGTACAAACCTGCACTTTAGGCTTTTCGGTGGTGGCAAGCTGGCTCAAACAAAGTTTGACGTGTACCGGGTTGATGCACACACTGGCAAAGCGATAAAAGCGGGCCTCTTCACAAAGTTTAATTACCTGAGCTGGGGTAGCTTCAGGCTTCAAAAGGGTATGGTCGAGCAGCGAAGCCAGGGCGAGCGCGTCAGTTGGTCGGCGTAGTAGTCCAGTTTCGTCATCGAGAGTAAATTCACTCATATGGGCAATCTCCTGTTCTTTTTCCTTCCTTCAATCCTAAATTTGGCTTAGAATATTATAGCACAACCCCAAAAACATAAAGGCTGGACTTCCGCTTTATCTTTAGACAGGAATTTTTGACAAAATCTTCAAATGTTGAATACAGGAATTCAAGGCTGGTTTGATAAATGCTTGAGAAAGTCACCAGGAGAGAAAACAGGCAAAGTAGCTCCAGCGTAATCCTTCAAATTACGAGTTACAATTGCATCCAGATTGCTATTTATACTTCTCCATGAGGTAGTTAGTATAATCTTCATGGAGTTCCTCGTCTGTAGGAGCAGGCGCATTGGCAGATTTAAATAAACCTGATAATTGGGTAGTATTGCCATCTAAGGCAGGAGTTTCAAACTTTGAGGTAGCCTGCGTTTGCAATGCACTGTTGCCATTATGGGTGGCGGGGTAAATTATTTCTTCCCTAATTGATTGAGCCAATACTTCTAAAAGGGAAAGCCGTTCTTTCAGCGAATGTTGTCGGATTTCGTTTACCAGTTCCTCATACTTGAGCATAAAAAAGCTCCTTTCTCTTAATTTATTGTACCGCATTAGAAGATAAATTTCACCTAAGCTGGCTAATGTTTTTTTCCAAGGCTCAAAAGAGAGTATTGCAAAAAGCCATAGGGTTTGCTATGTTTAAAGGGAACAATAAAGCTGGAACGGCTGGGCCAAAACTTTGGGCCTGCTTTTTGCGTAGAAGTTTGTGGCACAACAACAAAATAAACCAGGGAGTAATGCAAGGAGGACGATATGGGTATTTTTGACCGAATTTCGATGATTGTGAAGTCGAATGTCAATGACGTGCTGGATAAGGCCACGAATCCACAGACCGCGATGAACCAGTTTATGTACGAGATGTCGGACGGCATCAAGCAGGCGCAACTGGCAGTGCAGGATGCGGCGGGGCAGGCCAAACTTTTTGAGATAAACGCTGGGGAAGCCCGCAAGAAATCGCAAGAGTGGGAGCGCCGGGCCGAAACAGCAATCCGAGCCGGACGCGATGATTTGGCCCAGGAAGCTTTGCGCCAAAAAAACTCGTTTGACGAACAGGCTACCACACTCGAACAACAAGCCGCCGAGCAGAAGCAACGCAGCACTGAACTGAACGATATGTACAAGGAACTTCAGACCAAATACAATCAATTGGAGAGCGATAAAGTCAATATTTTGGCCCGCTATTCGATTGTCAAAACCGCGAACCAGATTGGCGGACGCGACCCGGCGACTGGCGCACCCACCAGCGATTATGGTCGGATGCAAAACAAAATTATGGCAGAAGAAGTCCGCGCCGATATGGACTCGCAAGCCACTCGTGGCGCTGCCGCCGAAGCCGAAATTGACCGCATCGCCGGAGCCGAGAACCTCGATGACGAACTACAAGCCCTCAAAGCCAAAATGGGCTACGGCAAGAAAGAGGACGACAAAAAAGAGGGCGAAGGTAAGTAAGAATCCTCATCCTAAAAGTAGTAGCGATTTCAATCGCTTTGGACTGAGCGCTAGAAAAAGCGACTGAAATGCTACTACTCTTCACGGCCTGGTAACTCTAGAACGGGAAATATAACTAAAATTCTTGGCGTTCTTTGCGTCTTGGCGGTTCATCCTTGTGGTTTGTTGGCTAGATAGGGTAAAGTAAAGTGCTATATCTTTCGGTACATGGTCATTTTTATCAGCCGCCGCGTGAGAATCCTTTCACCGAGCTAATTCCGCAGGAGGTCGGGGCAGAGCCTTTTCATGATTGGAACGAGCGGATTAGCTTTGAGTGCTACGAACCGATGGCGGCGCTGGACAATTTTGACCGAATGAGCTTTAATGTTGGGCCAACGCTGGCAAGCTGGCTCGAAAAGGCCCGACCCAACGCTTACGAACGGATTCTTGAGTCTGACCGCAAAAACATAAACGAAAACGGGGTTGGCAACGCGATAGCTCAGGCGTACAACCACACGATTTTGCCGCTGGCGAACCGACGCGACAAAATTACCCAGATTAAGTGGGGTTTGGCGGACTTCAAGCACCGCTTTGGGCGCGATAGCGAAGGGCTATGGCTGGCAGAATGTACGGTTGACCTGGAAACGCTGGACGCGCTGACCGAGTGCGGCGTAAAGTTCGTGATACTGGCGGAGTGGCAGGCGCTTCGGCGCGAAGTAGATACCAGCCAACCTTATATCGTTCGCACTCCCAACGGGCGTAGCATTATCGTCTTTTTCTTCAACGGCGCACTAAGCTGGAGTATTCATAACGCTACCCTGACCGATGCCGATGTTTTCGCCCGCTATAGCTTGCCGCTCACGGTCAGCCGCCCCAAAAATACCCGGCAGGAAGACCAGTTTGTGCTATCGGCGACTGACGGCGAATACTACGGGCATCACCTGAAGGGCCGCGCTCATTTCCTGAACGATTTACTTTATAAATATGCTTCGGCCTACGGCTGGAAAATCGGCTACCCTGGCCTGTATCTGCGCGACCACGCTCCGCTCGACGAAATGCGAATTGCCGAGCGCACCGCCTGGAGTTGTTTTCACGGCCTGGCGCGCTGGGAAAGTCGTTGCCAGTGCGAACGCGAAGATTTTGAGGCAGCCACGCCCGAATGGAAAGGCCCGTTGCGCCGCGCCCTCGACCATCTGGCGGCACAACTTGACACGGCTTACGAACAGGGCGTTGCAGGTTTATTATCCGACCCCTGGGCCACTCGCAACCGCTACAGCGAAGTATTGCTTGGCACGATTACACCCACCGAATTTGTTCGACGCGAAATCGGGCGCGAAGTTGAGCCAGCCGAAATAAGCCGGGTCGAGAAACTACTGAGGGCGCAGTTCATGGGGCAATGGATGTACACCAGTTGTGGCTGGTTCTTCGAGGATTTGAGCCGGATTGAGCCAAAAAACGATATTGCCTACGCCGCCCGTGCCATAGACTATATCAAGCAAGCGGGTGGCCCGGATTTAGAAAGCGCTTTTCTAGCCGACCTGAGCGAAGCCCAAAGCTGGCGTGTCGGCAAAAACGGCGCACAACTTTACGAAGAAATCATGACGCTTAAACCCAAAATTGTCTCCAACCAGTAATCTAAAAAGGCTTGAACTCAGGGTTCTGAGTTCAAGCCTTTTTAGATTACTTTTTCAAGAACCCGGTAACACATTAACCCAATCCAGCCGACTAGGGCCAGCGCCCAGTTGTCCGGCGTATTTGTTGAGGTCAATGATTTGCGGCTGGGTGTAGCCGTCGCGGTCTGATAGCACCAGTTTCCAATCCTCGGTTATATAGGCCAGGCTGGTAGGATTGAGAGTTAGAGTGCTATCTAGCGGCTTTGGTGCGTTGCCGGGCGCGAGGGCAACTCCGCCCGTACCGTTGTAGTTAACAATCTTGCCGTTATTAGCATCGTCGCCGGAAACTACCAGGGTTGGGCCAAGCCAACGTTCCAGGCTGGTTGGTAGTATTGCATCGCTGGTAGAAAGGCGGCGCAACTCAAAGCGGGTGGTTGGGTTGCGGCTATCCAGGGTGTAATAGATGTAATCGCTACCCTCACGCCCGACATAGAGTATCAGGCTGCCGTTGGGTTGCCAGCCCAGCAAATCGGCGGCGCTGCTTGCCAGCGTCTTGCTTTTATCGTTCAAGGCGCTATCGGTCACTTTCAAATCCACCTGATAAATCTTGTGGTCGGTGCCATGCAAATAAGCGAACGTGCCGGGTACTTCGCTGCTGCTCGGCATTGCGCCTACTACCGGGCCACTGAGGGGCGACCACTCGAACGAGGTGCAATTAGTAGAGCCGCCGAACTCATCGAAGCCGTTCTGGAAGCAATAGTCGCTGCTACCCGCTACCAGTTGGGCGCTGCTGCCTGCCTTATCCAGCCGAATAATATACAGGCCCGAACTCTGGCCGCGCTGCCCCACCAGTAACAAACGTCCATCGGGAGAAACGGTTGGATTAAGCAGAGTAGCGTTGCTGGCGCTATAAATTGTTTTAGGCTGGGCGTTGGGCGTGGCAATATTGTATAGTAAAATGCTTGAAGTAACGTCCGAACCGTTGCGTACCGCTACACTTGCTAACAAATTCAAGCCAGTATCTGCGCCACCCTGCCAGCTATAATCCACCACCCGCGCATCGGCAGGCAAGGGCAGTTCGAGCGGTGCGCCAGCATTAAGGGCCGCTACTTTAAACGAAACATCATTGGGATTGGTATTCGATTTGGGGCTGGTAAAAGCCACGTAATTACCGTTTGGCGAAATCTTGCGGCTGAAGATATTGTAGCGCGGCCCAATCCCGCTTCCGTCGCCATTAATCGTAAACATGCTCAACCCAAACTGGCTACCACTCTCGCGCCCGATTGCCAGCAAACGATAATCACCCTGTGGCGCACTGGTCAACGAAAGGCTATACGGATTAAGGCTATAGCGCCAGCGATAATAATGTTGCCCGATATTGCCCATCTCCACTTTGTAAGGGTCGTTGTTGCTGGGCGTAAAAGTCAGGGCGCGGCGCTGGAAAAGTTGAATTAAAACTGGCTTATTTTGTCCGCCGACCTGAGCATTAGTCCAGTAAGCTTCGCTGATAGGATAACCCAGTACATAGACCCAATCTATCCCCGCACTAGGGTCGAAGCCGCTTTTAGTATCGTTCATCCAGTTCCAGAAAGCGTCCGGGATATTGTGGTTGGTATCGGCGACATAATTAGCGTAAGTTACGCCGTAAGTATTATCGGCTTTGCTGAGTTTGCCGTTGCGGTCAAGCTGGTCGCTGACAGGTGTTCCGGCGCTTTTGGGCTGGGCGGTATTTTCACCCGGCGAAAGCGTCGAAAAAGCCGCCATCGAAGCATAGGTTGGCGTGGTGGTGCTAGTTAGGTCGCCCGCGACGGGAATATTGGCGGGTGGGCCTTGCAAGAAAGCATTATCGCCGGTCTGCATTGCCCCGCTTACCAGTTCTTTGGTCAACAGACCGTTGGTGACATAGTAGGCGCTGCTTTTATCGCCGCCGGGATTGTTGATTTCCATGCGGCTTTTATCGAAATAAAGCACCTTGCGCTGTGCGCCAGTCGCTTCTAAATAAGTTTCGCTAGTATGGGCAAAAGATTCTGGCCCCCAAAACCAGCTACGGTTCGCGCCACCCGCCGCGACTGCCTGGTCGGTACGACTCCAGACGCGCTGGTAAGCCGGGTCGGTAAAAATACCGGCAGCCTGAACCGGGCTGGGCCAGAAAGCCGTCAGCATAGAAGCCATCAATGCCAACAAAAGTAATACGGTCAGAAAATTCCGAGCCAAATAGCTGTTTTTAGTACTCATAGCAAAAAGCAAAATTCAAATCCTCCTGAGTTGGTTCACTCTGATATGAATTAGAAGGCGAGGCGGTCGGGCAAAATAATAGTGCAAAACCAAGTTAAACAAGAATAAAAAGAAAAAGCGGGGGCGTTGAAGTGAAGTTGAGACCGGGGAGAAAACAGACCAAACTGTTACGCTCCGGCGCGGGCAATAAAAGCCGCCCACTGACCGCTGCATGGCCGATTATACCCTATCTAATCGGATTTTGCGACTTTTGCCTCAAATTTCACCGTAGGAGGGGGCTGCGCCCCATGCGCGTCAACTTAAGCTTTTCCCTTCTGGATTGGTACTTCAAGGTGGCCCACCCTGGAATAAATTACTGGCTCCGTAGCTCAAGTGGATTAAAATCCACTGATTACACCCAAATTAGCAGCCTGTATCCAGTGGTTTTCAAACCACTTGAGCTACGGAGCCAGTAATTTATTCCAGGGCGAATTTGCTTAAGCCACCAATTTCGCGAATAACTCCTTAAGTTGACGCGCATGAGGCGCAGCCCTCTCCTACAAGGATTCGCACGGGCCTGTTCAGGCTCTTCAAAAATTATAGTTCGCTTACCTCAAAATCGCGGATGCCAATAAGATAGAGCAGTACATCGAGGCGGGGCTGACTGATAGACAGGTCGGCGGCTTCGCGCACCATTGGTTTGGCATTGAAGGCGACTCCCAGCCCGGCGGCTTCCAGCATCAGCAAATCGTTCGCGCCATCGCCAACCGCCAGGGTTTGGGCCATCTCAATGCCTTCGCGTTCGGCGATTTCGGTTAGCAACCGGGCCTTGCCTTCGGCATCAATAATCGAACCGTGCAAACGACCTGTTAGCTTGCCATCCTGAATTTCCAGTTCGTTAGCATAGGCATAATCGAGCTTGAGTTGCTCTTTCAAGAGGTCGGTGAAAAAGGTGAAGCCCCCACTGACAATCGCAGTTTTGTAGCCCAATTTTTTCAAGATGGAAATCAGCCGCTCCGCGCCCGGCGTTAATTCGAGCTGGGAAGCGACTTCTTGCAGACGGGCGGCGGGCAGTCCGGCGAGCAGCGCCACCCGTTGTTTCAGCGCCTCTGAAAAATTCAGCCGTCCGCTCATGGCTTCCCGCGTAATCGCCACCACTTTATCTTCGACCCCGACCAACCGGGCAATTTCATCAATCACTTCATGTTGAATTAAAGTTGAATCTACATCCAGCACAATCAGGCGTTTGCTGCGCCGAAACAAACTCTCCGGCTGCACCGCAATATCTACGCCGCTCTCGTTGCTGACGGCAAAAAGCGCCCGCTTGAGCCGAGAGTGTTCAAGCTGGGCTGGCGCACGCACGGTCAGTTCTAGCGCCAGCAAATCTCCTTCCGCCAGACGGGTAATGCGCTCAATATTCGCGCCCAGGTCGCTCAGAGCGGTACTGATAGAGCCAAGAGCCAGGGGCGAAATGCGGGGCGCAAGGCAGGTTACGGCATAAAGCTGTTCGGGTGGGGCAGATTTAGCGCTGGGGAGATAGGGCTGCACCTTCAGGTTTAGCTCCATTTCGTAAGCTATTTTGTAAAGGCTGGGCGGCAAAAATCCGGCTGGACCACTTTCAAGCCGCGAGATTTCGACTGGCAGGCGCAACCGCAAAGCCATCACCAAAAGTGGAGCAATCGTCACCTGTTGAATATCGAGTAGTTCCGCCTCTACTTCGCCCAGGCAACGGCAGAGTGCGGCGGTAATACCGGGGTGGTCAAGCCCGGTTACGGTAAGCAATATTTCGCTATAGTGAGTCATTAATTTTTCTCTTTGAACTCCTTGAGCAAAAACCGATTAGTTCGCTGACTGTTGAACTCTCTATTGCCTCTTTGCAACTCCGGCTCTCCTTGCCGCCTGTTACCATTATAACAAATTCGGCGAGGCCGTATCTTTCTGAAATTCTAGCCAAAGTTGGGCGCTTTCATTTCTACTTTTCAGGAATTTTGCTCTGGCAGTAGCAATGGTTGAAAATATCTAAGAAGGTGTCTAATAATTGATTTGAGTGGTCACACCCCGTAAAGGGGCATGACCCTTGTTAGACCCGCTCTAAGATTAGTTAGTTTGCTAAACAATAAATATTATCCTTTTAAGAAGACTTTTTTGATTTTTAACAGGTTAGTTAACAAAGCAAGAAGTCTATTAACTGGCAAGATATACTAATATAGTGTATTATAGCCAAAATGTACCGGGCAAATTTGATAAGCGAACTGAACAAAAACTTAAAAAATTTGCTATTATAAGCCTTACAATGCCAGGTATGATAAAATTGAAACCGCTACGTGAATAATAAAATCAAGATGGAGAGTGTAATGAACCTAGAACAGCCTCAACTTGAAACGACGTTAGGAAATAAGATTCGTAATAAACGTTTGGAGATTGGGTATAGCCAGCAAGAACTAATGACTGACCGCTATTCTGCCGCTTACCTAAGTCGGGTCGAACGCGACCAGATGCAGCCTTCAGACAAGTTTTTGGCTTTTATTGCCGAACGCCTGGGAGTAACATCTGCCGACTTAATAGAAAATACGGTTAAGGCTACTCCCAAACCAAAAAGATTGCCCAGAGAAGCCCAGGAGCATGAACTAAACAATGCCCATATTGCCCTTCAAAGTCACCAGCCCGAAATGGCTAAAATTTACCTGGATAAACTTGAGGTAGAAGTGTTAGCCAGTGATTTAGCCGGGCGCTACTATGCCTTGCTTGGAGAAGCTGAAGTTGGGTTAAAAGAATATGATATGGCGGTGCTAGACCTTGAGCAAGCCCTACAGTTATTGGGCAGCACTTCCAAAACTAGCGTACTCGAAATCGAACAAGTACGAAACTTGATTGGGCTGGCCTACTATAATCAGGGAAAATATCGGGCCGCAATTGAGCAACACGAACGTTGTATGCGGAGCATTAACCAGGGACGGATTGAAGATACTCGCTTCAAAATGAAAGTCTATGCTAATCTGGCTAATGAATATCACTGCGTCGGCGATAACCAGCAGGCTTTACAACTCTACCGTGAGGCGGCAAAGCTAGGCGAAGGCGGCGAGGACAATAATGCCTTAGCCAAGATTTGCTGGGGGCTGGGAGTGGTCTACCGCCAGCTTGATAATCTGGCAATGGCAAAATTGTACTTAGCTAAAAGTGCCGGATTATACGATAAAATGGGCGAACTAAGAGAAGCCTGCACCGTCAAAGGAATTTTGGGCCTGGCAATGGTGGAACGAGACGAGTTAGCGGAAGCCGAAAAGGTACTGCTATCGGCTCTCGAAACCGCCAGCCTTCTAAACGATACCAATGCTTTGTACAGCGCGCACGCAAACCTGGCTTATTTGTACTATAAACAAGGAAAGCTGGCCCAGGCCGAAGTAAACTGCGAAACTGCCAGCACCAAAGCCCGCAATTTGGGAAATAATTTACAATTGGGGCAAGCGCTGGCGCAAATGGCTGAAATCAAAATTGCTCAGAATGCGGTTGAAACTGGCCTAACGTTTTTCGAGGAGGCGGTTACTACGCTTGAAAAAATTGAGGCGAATGAGTACCTCAAACGTATTTGTTTCCGTTATGCTACTGCACTGGAAAAATTAGGGATGTTGCGCGAAGCACTTGAGATTTTCCGCAAAGCCTACCATTACCAAAATCTGGCCCAAAAGGACGTTCCTTCCTGAACGCCCCTGAACTGAATTACTCAAATTGTTGCTCAATTACTGCTGCCGCTTCCGCCGGATAATCTTGCATATAATCTTTTAGCTCACGACCAGCCAGCGCCAGCAGTCCTTTTGCCGCCAGGGGGGTTTCCTGACTCAATATCTGGTTAAGTTCCTGGCCCAACGCCGGGTATGCCCTTTCAAAACGGCGCGATGGGTCAAGATTATCCAATATTCCTTTAGTGGGAGAAGGCAAGTACTTTTGGAGTAGCAGCAACAAGTTTCTGAAGGCGAACTGTTTGACGAACTGCTGACCGCTCAACTTCTCGCCCCGGTGGTGCCGTCCTACTCCGACCAGCAAATTCAACATAAATTGACCAAGCAACGCTTTATCATCGTTAGTTTCGGTATTGCTATAAACTAAAGAACTGGCTTTGATTTCAGCTAACTGTGCGCCTACCGCGTCCCGGTCTAGCAACACTCGATAGCGATTTATGCGGGCAAGCTGCAATTCTGGCAGGTCAAAGACGGCAAATTCCAGCAAATGCCCGTTCCGATAAAGCACTTTCAAGCCATGAGCAGTTTCCCTAAAAGAAAAGACAATTTGCTTAGAAGAAGGCAACCAGCTTAAATCGGTACGAAAAGCCTCTTGCGTACCCGTTTCAACTATAACAAAAAAATCGTGGTCAGACCATTTATCGGATTGGTAATCTTGCTGCGCCATCGAGCCTAGCGCTACGAGACCAATTACTCGTTGATCAGCTTCCAGACTATGCCTGAGTTCGTCGGTAAATTCGTTATATTCTTGTGGTGACATTTTTACTCCTTTTGTGAAGCTTGAATTTTGAACTAGCTCATTATACTAAATACGCAGAAAATATATTTGAAGAGCTTGTTGGATTTACAACTGCCTTTTGTTATGCTAAACTCAGGCCACCTTCAAACGACTTTTCTTGATTATTTTTTTACTGACGAAAATCTGGAGTCGGTTCAGATCATGAAGAACTTTCGCACTAAATTCAGATATTTCAGTTTTTTGCAAATTTTGGTACTGCTACTTAGCCTTGCCCTGAGCAATGTTGCCGAGGCTGCCCAGGTGCCGCCACCCCCGACCTTGCCCCCGGTTGTCCTCTCTCCTACGCCTACCAGTACGCCCAAACCAACTACGCCCACGCCTGTACCAACCAGCGCAACAAAAACCAGCCCTCGCGCTACTACTTCGCCTGCCCCTACCATGACCCCTACGCCGTCCGCGCCTAGACTTGTTTCCAGGCCACCAACGCTGAGTTCGCCTAACGCGATTGCGGTAGATGCTAATACCGGGCGCATCCTCTATCAGAAAGACCCGGACAGGCAGGTGGCTCAGGCCAGCACCACTAAAATTATGACCGCCCTCACCTTGCTTTCGATGACCGGGATTGATTTCAATGCCCAAACCACTATCGTTCAAGATGACCTGATTGGCGAAGCCAATATGAACCTGCACAACGGTGAGCGGGTCAAAATTCTTACCTTGCTCATTGGTCTGCTCACCAACAGCGCCAACGAAGCTGCCATGGCAATTGCACGCTGGGCGGGCGCAAAACTACCCGGCCCTGCCGAGCCAATTGACCGCTTTGTCGCCCTGATGAACGCTAAAGCACTTGAATACGGCATGTACCGCAGCCATTTTATGAACCCGCACGGTCTGGACGAAGCCGGTCACTACAGTTCCGCCCGCGATTTGGCAATTAGCGGCTGGTACGCGCTGCACAGCAAAACTGTTATGAGCATTGTGGGCTTGAATAGCTATAGCTTCGAGGGCCACGACTTTTACAATGTAAACAGCTTTGTACGGCGCTATCCCGGTGCAACTGGCATCAAACCGGGCTGGACGGACGACGCGGGGCGCTGTGTCGTTGCTTCTGCCACTAACTACGGACGTACCGTGCTGGTGGTTGTCATGGGCGCATCGCTAACTGGCATCACTCAGGATACCGATACCCTGATGGATTATTCTTTTAGCTTGCTGACTGGACAGGCCGAAGCGCAAATTACCCAGGTTGGCCCATCCGCTTACCTCGGCCTTCCCGATGGCGACCACCTGATGCCCTTCGATGTCCGACCTCTCCTCGAACTTTTCCATTCTATCGGCACAAAAGTTAGTCAAGTATTTCAGGCGATGAAAAAACGATAACGTTGCTCTTTTGTACTTTTTAGCTTTTGAAGATTTTTTTGCAAAAAAATCTTCAAAAGCTAAAGAAAACCCCTCGGAAGAGTGTTATAATAGAGCCAGATTGAGTAGAAAATAACAATCTTTAGGATGAAACAAAGGGAGCAGTAGTTTTGGAACACAAGGTTGGTACAACCGAGCGCCCTCTACGTGTCGCGATTATCGGGGCTGGCCCGGCAGGATACTATGCCGCCGAGTCGTTATTCAAGCACACCGATTTAGTTTGCCAAATAGATATGTTTAATCGCCTGCCGACCCCGTTTGGGCTGGTGCGCGAGGGAGTTGCGCCCGACCACGAATCTATCAAGGCC
This sequence comes from Chloroflexia bacterium, assembly GCA_038209275.1. Lineage (GTDB taxonomy): Bacteria > Chloroflexota > Chloroflexia > Chloroheliales > Chloroheliaceae > L227-5C. Next base: position 28,733 of record JBBQXW010000044.1, read on the forward strand.
GTCACCCGTATCTACGACCGCATTTCAGCTAACCCGAATTTCCGCTATTTTGGCAACGTAACTTTTGGCAAAGATATTTTGCACGAAGAAATCAAACATTATTACGACCAGATTATTTATGCGGTTGGCGCACAGTCTGATCGCAAGATGGGCATTCCCGGCGAAGAACTGGACGGCAGCCTGCCCGCCACTATTCTCGTGGGCTGGTACAACGGGCATCCCGATTATTGCGATATGCAATTCGACCTCAGTCAAGAGCGGGTGGTGGTGGTCGGCAACGGCAACGTAGCGATGGACGTAACCCGCATTTTAGTAACATCGCCGGACGAACTCGCCAAAACCGATATTGCCGATTACGCGCTAGAAGCCTTGCGTCATAGCAAAATTCGCGAAGTAGTTATGCTTGGTCGGCGTGGCCCGGCCCAGGCCGCTTTCACCAACCCCGAATTAAAAGAGTTTGGCGAACTTGAAGGGGTAGACGTAATCGTCAGCAAAGAAGAATTGCAACTGGACGAAGGTAGTCTGGCGGCACTCGAAAGTGATAAAACTGCCCGCAAAAACGTCGAGACACTACGCGCCTACGCCGAAAGAAGCCCCAACCCGAACAATCGCCGCATCGTAATGCGCTTTTTGGTCTCGCCCATCGAAATATTGGGCGAAAACGGTCAGGCTACCGCCGTCACCATCGAAAAGAATAAACTTGAGCCACAGACCGACGGCACTCTGCGCCCGCGTGGTACAGGCCAGTACGAAACGCTAAATACGGGCCTGATATTCCGCTCGGTGGGATACCGGGGCGTGGCGCTGCCCGGCGTGCCGTTCGATGAAAGCACCGGCACAATTGCGAACGTAGCGGGACGGGTTATCCAGCCCAATAGCGGCGAAACCAGACCGGGCGAGTATGTGGTTGGCTGGGCCAAACGCGGCCCAACCGGGATTATCGGCACGAACAAACCCGACTCGGCAGCAACCGTAACCGCCATGATAGAAGATTTAGCCGACCTCAAGCCTATCAAGGACGAGTACCGCGACCCCGCCAAAATCGAGCAACTACTTCAGGAACGCCAGATTACTTACGTCAGCTACGAAGGCTGGCACAAACTGAACGAAATCGAAGTAGCGCGTGGCACAGAGCAAGGCCGTCCCCGCGTCAAAATCACCAGCGTTGCTGAAATGATGAGCCTCATCGCAAAGTAGGAACGAGGAACGAGGAACGAGGATTGAGGCCGATATATATTAAGGCCAACACCATTCAAATAAGGCTAAACTTGCTGTAGGAGGGGGCTGCGCCCTCGATTTTAGACCTGACGCTACCCTCAAATCGAGCGCACAGCGCCCTCCTACAACCGCTATTTGAATGGTATTGGGCTTAAGGTATGCCGGGCTGCCAGTTCGCTTAATAATCCGGCATTACGGGCTAGAGGCGGGGTAAAATCGGGTAATTGGGTTGTGAGGAATAGAATAGAAATATTTGCCACTTCAAAATCAACAAAGCCGAAAAGCCGCCTCCCCAAAATAGAAGCGACCTCTCGGCGGCAACCTGCAAAGGGTTAGTTTTGAGTTTTGAATTTTGAGTTTTGAGTTATTAATTCAAACCTCGCCTCAGCAGGGGTAAGCTATGATTTTAACTCAAAACTCAAAATTCAAAACTCAAAATTATCTTAAGGTTCTCGTCCATAGCGCCATTTGTAGTAGGCGCGGCCCACGTTACCCATCTCGACCTGGAAGGCGGGCGAGTTGGAAGGGGTATAGGTCAGTACGCGGCGTTCAAAGACCTGCACCAGCACGTCTTTTTGCTGCCCGCCGACGTAGGCTTTGACCCAGTACGGTTCACTTAAAGGTAAGCCCATCACCGAGACCCAATCGAAAATCTGGTCGTAGTAATAGCCGCCTTCACTGCCTACCAACCCGCCCTGGTTCATAAAAGTCCAGAACTTGTTGGGGATATTGTGGCCCAGGTTGTAGTCGTAGTAAACATAGACCGCGCCATAACCCGCCGTTCCAAAGTTGGTGCCGACTGAGCCGTTGCGATCCATCGTCTCGACGACCTGTTGATTATTGCTACGATTGGGCGAACGCTTATCGTTATTGAGCGAAGCAACTCCGGCAAGTACAGCATAACTTGGCACGCTTGGGTTCAACTCATAAGGGTCGCCCGCGATGCTCTGGTTCGCTGCCGCCGTGCGTATATCAAATATATTATCGCCCAATTGCAACCCGCCCGAAATCATCTCCCTCACCAGCAAGCCGTTGGAGACATAGCCGGAAGCTGGATTGGTTAATTCCATACGGGCTTTATCGTGGTAGGCCACAATTCGTCTGCCGCCCTCGTAATTCTCATAAAGTATCGAGAAGCCGTAGGGCAAAGGCCCGTAGAGCCAGGAGCGATTGACCAGCGAATTTTTCACCGGGTCATCTACCCTGCGCCAGACCTGGAAGAACCGATTAGGGTTCGCGCCATTGCCCGGTGTGGGCGTATAGAACGAAGTTGGCCCGCCGCCCGGTGGTATACCCGGCGCACCCGGCAAACCCGCTGTTGGCGTGGGTGTTTGCGCCCCACTGGTCGGCAGCACAAT
>JBBQXW010000045.1:0-31117 GCA_038209275.1 Chloroflexia bacterium
CTGTCGCCACTGTTCGGGCTGACCCGGCACTTGCCTTTGCTTGACCAACGTTTGAATATCGGCGGATACCGCCGCAATTTCGCCGAACCAGTAGCGCAGCGCATCTATATAGTGCGAACCGAGCGCCCCCAGAAAACCGCCTCCGGCTTCTTTATCAAAAAGCCAGCCCCAGGGTCGTTGGCGCGGGTCAGCCGATAGACCGCTCAGAAAGGTAATATTGGCGTTATAAAGCTGACCCAGCCAGCCTTCGGCAATTAGCTGGTGGGCGTAGGCGCGCGCCGGAACATAGCGAAATTCGTGGTCAATCATTGCGACCAATCCGCTCTGGCGGGCTGATTTTAGCATTTCACGGGCTTCTTCCAGCGTGCGGGCCATTGGTTTTTCGCACAATACGTGTTTGCCAGCATCGAGAGCCGCCAGCGTCAAGTCGCGATGCTGGTAGGGCGGCGTTACGATTGTCACTGCGTCCAATTCGGGAGTTTGCAATAGTTCGGCATATTCGCGACAAACCCGGTTGATACCAAATTGCCGCGCCACTTCTTCAGCCCGTTCGTAGCGCCCACTGCTCATTACGGCGGCAACTTCGACCCCCGGAATTTTCAAAAAGCCCGGAATTTGCACCCGACTGCCAAAGCCTGTCCCGACCACCCCTATTCGTATTGGCGGCTTACCCTCCTCGGACATCACTTTCTCCTGCTTAAGTTTATTTTTATCTGGTAGGGGCGCAAATGTGAACCTTAAGTATTAAATCCGAGTATAAGCAATGGTTTTGGTAGGGGCAAATCGCATACGCCCTTGAACACACAGCCAGGTCAACAGGGCGTATGCGATTCGCCCCTACCGCTATACCCGGTTTATTTAGGTAAAGTTCATTATTGCGCCCGAATTGGGTTTGATTCATCAAACCCCTACGATTATTTGTCTACCAGTTCGCGCAACTGGGCCGGGTAGTTGGTAATAATCATGTTCAAGCCAAGTTCAATCATGCGATACATATCGGGCAAATCGTTCACCGTCCAGGTATTGACCAGCACGCCTTCTTTGCGCGCCCGTTGCATCAGGGCTTCGTCAATCAGCTTGAAATGCGGATGAAAGGCCCGCGCCCCGGTCTTACCGATTAACTGGAACGGGTCAAAATTGCGTGGGTCATTTTTGGTCGGATAGTAGAGCGCCCCGATAGGTACTCTCTCGTCCAGCGCGTGCAGAGCCGCGAGGCGAGTAGGGTCGAAGCTACTGACAATCACTTGCTCTATATCAAATAAATTGTGGCGGACGAGTGCCTGGGCTACCTTTTGTTCGATACCGTTGTCGGCCTCGAAGCCCATTTGACTTTTAATTTCAATATTGAGGCCCAGCTGTCCCCGAAATTCTTCTAGCACTTCGTCCAGCGTCGGAATACGTTCGCCTGCAAAGCCCGGCCCAAACCAGCTTCCGGCATCCAGCTTTTTTAGTTCGGCAAGGCTAAATTCAACCGGGCGGCGCGCTTGTTGCAAATCGGTGGTGCGCTGTAAAGTATCGTCGTGCAGCACAATAATTTCGCCGTCGGCGCTAAGTTGCACATCAAACTCAATCCAGTCTGCCCCGGCTTCCAGCGCTTCACGGAAGGCCACCAGCGTGTTTTCGGGGGCGTGTCCGCTTGCGCCACGATGCCCGCACACAAGCGGTTTTTTCCTATCCGAACTGGGCTGCCGGGCATTTACTTCGGTCATTCTTTTTATCCCTTGTTTCTTGTAACTTATTCCGTATCTGCACCAGGTGATATATAATGGAGCGGTAAGCCGAACTCGCCCGATTATAACCGAAAGGTTGCCACCGGGCAAGCCCAACAATTAGGGAGTGCCTAAAACCGCCGAGGTAGGGGCGTATGCGATTCGCCCTGTGGCCTTGCGTCAGGTCAAAAGGGCGTATGCAATTCGCCCCTACCAAAATTTACCTCTGCAAAAATAGGCACTCCCAACAATTACTAGCTATTGACGATTTTGGTAATTGCAGCCATAATACAGCCTTACAAGCACCAAAAATATGACCAGGTAAAAATTAATTCGTAGTGGAGGATAAGGGCGCATGACCACCGATTATGCAGTTGCGATAGAGCCACACTTTGTCAAGAACTTCTGGCCGGGCCGCGACGGTTATATGCCGATGGCGATTGTGGAGCATATGATGCAAGGTACAATCGAGGAGACCTGGAGCTACTTCATGGGCAGAGAAGGCAACTTTGGTGTTTCAGCCCACTACGGAATTGCGCGAGACGGACGCATCTGGCAATTTGTGCGCGATGAAGATACCGCGTGGGCCAACGGCGTATTGAACAAGCCCGATACTTCGATTGATTGGCTCAAAGAAGTTAATGAAGAAGGCGTTAATGCCAATTTGGTGACGCTGGCGATTGAGTATGAAGGTTACAGCGGCGAATCTTTGACTGAGGCTCAGTACCAGTCGGCCTTGCTCTTGCATCGCCGTTTGCTTGAACGCTGGGAGATTCCGGCGACGGCTGACCATATCTTAGGGCATGACCGCTTTGATAGTGTTGACCGCAAGCTAAACCCCGGCCCGGCTTTTCCCTGGGCGCGTTTGGTGCAAGAGTTAAATCCTTCCGCGGCTAATATTGCGCCGCCTGTCCAATCCGAGGTAGTTTTGACTGGATATACTGCCGAAGCCACTACTTTTGCAGAACCAGTCCCACAATCAATGCCAGAAATAACCGAAGCCTGGACAATGCCAGTTCACGCCGAAAACGTAATAAGTGAGCCAGAAGCAGCGCAGACCTGGATAATGCCGCCTGCTGAAACTGAGGTTGAGCCAGAAGTAGCCGAAAGTTGGACACTGCCACCACTTGAACTTGAAAATTGGACGCTGCCACCGCTTGAGGAAGAAAATGAACCATCCATCATTGAAATTGCACCAGAACCAGAAGTTGCTCGGAGTGAGGTAGCGCCAGAAGCGGTTGAAATGCAGACAACGCCCCAAACTGAAGCCGAAATTGAGCCGCTCGAACTCGAAAACTGGACGCTGCCGCCGCTCGAACTCGACGAACTAAATGAATCAGAAGTCGCTGAAACTACGGCAACAAAAGCTGATGAAGTTGAGATTGAGCCGGAAGTAGCCGAGGTTTGGTCAATGCCAGCGCCAGTCGAAGAATTGGTTGAGCCAGAAATAGTTGAGGTCTGGGCAGAGCCAGCGCCCGTTGAAGAAGTGAATGTGGTTGAGCCGGAAGTGGAAGAAGAATTGCCCCTTCCTACACCTGTATCGCCCAACCTGGCAGACTTACTACTGGAAGAGGAATTGGAAAAACCACTGAGTTTTTCTTTTGATAAGCCTGCCACTACTAACAGCCAGTCTGTAGGCGAACGCGATTTTCTGGCAGAACTGGATAATCCCGGCTTTGACCAGGAATTACCCGCCGATTTGAAGGACGAGCAGCTACCTGCTTTGTCGGAAGTAATGACCGCCCAACCCGACCTGCCCGACTTCAACGATTTTGATAGCCTGTTCGATGAGATAGCTGATTTTAATTATAAGTCTACTCAACCAGCCGAAATTAAGCCGTTCGAGGTTGAGGGTGCGCCGCGTTCGTCCGCCCCGCTTACTTTTGCTACTCCTAAAGAAGAGCCGGAACTCACGCCCGCGCCGCCGCCTGATGATGTTAGTGGCCTTATTTATGCCAGCATCAGTAAGGGGACAGTTTCGGCTGAACTAGCCAATATCCGTCGCCGACCCAGTTACGACCCTTCTACGGTAATGCGTACCGCCGAAAAAGATACCCAGTTTCAGTTCGATGGCTACCGCGAAGGGCCAGAATTACAGGGTTCTACTCGCTGGTTCCATATTGCTCCTGTGGATGGGCATGGTTGGATACACAGTGTGCTGGTGCGCCTCGAACAACCCTTTAATCCACTGGAGTAGATAGAAAAATACTGATTACTGTTCTAACTACCAATCAAACCGAAAAGCCAGCCATAAATAAGCACTTATGGCTGGAATTTGTGGTATAATAAAGCGGTAAGGTAATAAATCTTTTGACATTGGAATACATGTTGTTAAAGTTTCCCCTACCCGAACTTCTTGCAAAATTTGCTTTCTAAACCCCATTTAGTGCAAAAATTGCCCTCGAAAACAGCAAAAACTTTAAACAGGATACAAATAATGAGTGATATTCCCGTAAATCCGCCTCATGTGTTGCTTAACGCCGTCAACATTTTGAGAGCTTGCCAGCCTTTGTCGGACCGGCTGATTGCAAATGGCGTAACGATTGAACTGACTAATCAGGAGCAGGCTCATTTACTCAAATTTGAGCAACTGCTGATGACCGATTATACTGAAAGTGATTGGAGCTATTTAAGAGTAGCTTCTGGCGTAAAAGTTAATGGCGTGGCGGCACTAACTAGCTGTCTGACCCGTTTCCGGGCAACGGCTGAAAATTATATTTATGGGCAACTTTAAGAGTGCCTCATTGAATAATTCTGGTAAATTGAAGGAGGTATAGCTAATGGGCGAAATTAGCGAAGTAATCGGACAGGCTCCGGCTAATTCGGTGGAGTACAAGATTTACAACGGTCTCGGCACTGAGCTGAGTAATAGCGAACTGAGCCGCCGGATTGACTGGTTGCAGCTACGCGAGAGTAGCCGCACTTTCGATACGACCTACAAAAAGGCCGTGATTTTTTATTTGCAGGCCGAACTGGTGCAACGTCGGCAAAATAATTTCAAGCCAAAAAGACCCTGAAATTAGAAGATTGCAGACTAAACTTATAGGCAAAGTCTGGTAGGAGGCGTTGGTTTGATTGAAGTAGATGCAATTGATATTTTTATCGAAAGCGACTCCAGTGATGATGGCGAAGAGGGGCCAGCCCTTATTTCGGTTCGCGTACCTTATGACCGGGAATTTGCCCGTCAAATCAGAGAAATTGGGGCAAAGTGGGATGACCAGAGCAAAGAATGGCGGCTTTACGGCACTGAGGAACTGGTAAAACAGGTCGCAAGTCTGTGTAAAGCGGCTTTCCCGCGCTTGCCGCGCCGTCGTAATCGGCTGGTGGCAGCCCAACTATCCACCGAGCAGGGCCGGAGTTGGGTGAGCGAGGATAAAGAGCAGACCCGACAGGTAGAACTAATTGCGCGGGTGCAATTTGTAGTTAACCGTACTGTCAGGAATTATCGGCTGGGCCAGAATTTGAAATGGGCCAAAGAATTCAAGCAGACAATCGAGTTACCCGCCAGCGAAAAAGCCGATAGTACCGCGCCACAAACTCGTTTCACCCGCGAAGTCGAAGCCAGCTTACCGGAGCTGGAACGGTTAGCAACTTCGGCTTTTGAAGCGCTGTTAGTGGGCAAAAAAGAAGCGGTAGCTGCTATTCTGAGAGAGGCCGGAATCGAGCAGAATTAGATAAAGTGACCATTTATGATATAATCAAAGCGGTGGTGAAGATTTAACTTTAGCAGGGTAGATGAGAGAACAGGTATGACCTTTACAAGCGCAGCGCAAAAACAAAGTCTTATGACGAAGGATGGGAGCGAATGGCCTCGCACTATTCTGGAAGCCTATGCACGAGAGCGCGGGCCGTACACGCTGGAAAATGCCGATGCCTTATTAGAGGGGGAGCCGCTTGAACTTTATAATGGTTGGCTGGTCTGGCAAGCCTTGACCGATTTCGAGGAGCGTCGAATAGCGACGAATATGCTGGTAATATTAGATTTGGCAGCACGCACAACTGGTTTTGGGCAGGGGTATTTTGACCAGGTAGAATGTGAGATGGTGAGTGAAGATGTCTTCAAGCCCGATTTTTGTTTAGTCTCCAAAGAACGCGCCAAAAACAGCTTAAAAATTACCGGGCCGAATGACCGACAGGTTTTGGTGGGTGGGCCAGAATTAGCGGTAGAATTGCGCTCTCCTCCCAATACTCGCAAGGAAGAACGGGAGAAGCGGCGGCAATATTTTGAGAATGGGACGTTAGTAGTTTGGGATATAGACCCGGAGCAGCATAAAATCTGGGTCTGGACAGCCGAAAACCCGGCTCAGTCCCAACTATTTGTCGAAGGTGATGTAATCACCTGCCCCGAAATATTACCCGGATGGCAAAGAGCAGTGTTGGATTTGTTCGCCGAAAACTTGAGCGCCGAGGCGATGGTTGGCGAAGCCGCCCAGAATTGGCGGGCCGAAAGCCGCGCCGAAGGTTTAGAGCAAGGGCTGGAACAGGGTCGGGCCGAAGGAGAATTACAAACCTTGCGAAAAATCGTGTTGCTACAGGCACAGGCCCGTTTTGGGATAGAGTTGCCCGCCGACCTCGAAGCACGCTTGAGCCGTTACGATGCCGGGCAACTGACGAATCTAGTGGTCAGCATTAACACCAGTGCTAGTTTAACCGATTGGCTAGGGCAGTAATTAAGCCAATTTCTAAAAGGAAGAGTGAGCCGATGCAAGATGTAGCTGGGTTGACGGGACAGCTATCTCAAGTTCTCCCAGAACAGAGTAAAGCTGACATTGAAAAGATTCATGAATTCATTAATAAGCATCCCTATGTTGAGGCTGTATTCAATGATGCTTTCGCTCAGATACATAAATACTTCCCTCATGCTAATTTGTCTGTAAAGATTATGAGCGACCCCGAAATAGTAAATGATGCTCGGCTGGTTATTCATATTTCGCCTGAGCTAACTCTGCCGGAGGCACTACATAAAGAGCAGGAGTTTAACTATGCCTGGGGTCTTGCGGCTGAACGACAGGCTAAAGGTAAACTCCTTATTTCCGTTCAATTTTAGGAAACATGAAACTTGTCTAAATAAAAATCCCTGCCCATCAAATTTGACGAGCAGGGATTTTTATTTAGATGTCTGGTTACTTCACGGTTGAGTTGTATTCGTCGAGGGCATCGTTGGATTTTTTGGCAGCATCATCGAGAGCAGCTTTGGCGGTGGGGAATTTGCCCGTCATAAACTGATCCATTGCACCTTGAATATTGGTACGAGTAGCGACGAACGTACCGAAAACCGCGCCTGCCGTAGCAGGGCTGGCTTCGGTAGCCCGCAACTGGTCTACCGCCGTCTGGAATTGCGGGAATTTAGCCAGCGCGTCCTTCATTTCCTGCACATTATAGGACGCTTTGCGGATAGGATAGTAGCCAGTGTTGGCAGACCAGAACGCCTGGATTTCCGGCTGGGCCGTCCATTTCACAAAATCCCAGGAAGCAGCCTGCTGTTCTGGCGTGCCAGTATTGGTAATCCACAGCGAAGCGCCGCCGATGATTACACCGCCTTTAGCACCCGTTGGTCGCGGAATATAGGCCACGCCAACATCTACTTTGCCGCCCGAAGAAGCGGCGCTGCTGATGTAGCCGCGCAAGCTGGCAATACTGTTGAAGGTAATCGCAGTCTCGCCGGTAACGAACTTGGTGTCGCGGGTAGTGCTGTTCGCGCCGCCATCAGTTCCCCAACTACGGCCCAAACCATCATCCTGAATTTTCTTCAGGAAGTTGAGCCAGTTCACGCCCGCTTCGTTGTTAAAGACCAGCTTGTTGGCCCGGCCTTCGCGTCCGTTATTCGGGTCGGCGAAAACAGCACTCTGGGTAGCCAGTTCTTGCTCCAAAATCCAGCTATAGAGCGTGAAATCTACACCGCCACGACTAATTTTACCAGCCGCGTCTTTTTTGACCAGCTTCTTGGCGGCATCGTAAACTTCATCGTAAGTCCAGATTTTCTTCTCCGGGTCTAACCCGGCCTCTTTGAAGGCGTTCTTGTCGAAGTACATTACCGGGGCAGAGCTATTGAAAGGCATCGAGTAAAGCTTGCCGCCGATGGTGTAATAACGGGCTACGGCAGGTTCAATATCGCTGATGATGTCCAGCTTATCTTTATCAATCAAATCCTGAACTGGCACGATTTTCTTGGTGTCAATCATACGTTGGGTGCCAACATCATAAATCTGGGCCACGTTAGGCAATTGACCACCAGCCAGACTGGTGTTCAGCTTTTGGATGGTAGCATCGTAGTCGGGCTGCTGAATCGCTTCGACGTAATACTTGCTCTGGCTGGCGTTGTACTTGTTCACGGTCTGCTGCACTACGTTACCGAGTGAGCCAGTCAAACCGTACCAGAAAGTTATCTTGATTGAACCGGCGGGCTGCGGAAGGGCCGGTATTGGCGTAATCGTGGGGGCTGGTGCGGCGGCGGTAGTAGCTGCACCTACGGCAGCCGTAGTCGCGGCGGCAGTGGTAGCGCCAGCAGCCGTAGTCGCGGCAGTAGTCGCGGCGGCAGTGGTAGCCGCTGCTGTTGTTGCAGCGGCAGTGGTGGCAGCGGTAGTTGCGGCGGCGGTAGTTGCGGCGGCGGTGGTAGCCGAGGCAGTCGTGGCGGTTGGGTCGCCGCAAGCCGCCAGTAGCGCGGTCATCAGCACCGTGACCAGCACTAAAGATAGCACTTGCCACAAATTCTTAGCTTTTTTCAACGTTTCTCTCCTCGTTTAACAGTTATCAGTTATCAGTCGTCAGTTAACAGTTGTCAGTTGTCAGTCAGTTTGGAACTGACAATTGACAACTGTTAACTAAAATCATCCTTTCAGCGCTCCTTCGGTCAGACCGCGCACCAGTTGGCGTTGGCCCACTATCAGGAGTATCAAAGTAGGTAACATTACAATAATAGTAGCCGCCATTTGCAGGTTGAAGACGGCTACTTCGGATGAACGGAAAGCAGTAATACCGACCTGGGTAGTGCGCCACACTGGGTCGTCAATTACCAGCAAAGGCCAGTAATATTGATTCCAGGTGTTCAGGAAGGCATAAACTGCCAGCGTTCCCAATGCCGGACGCGAAAGCGGCAGCAAGATCGACCAGAGGTAGCGAGTGCGCCCGCAACCGTCAATCGTAGCCGCTTCGTACAAATCGCGGGGAATAGTCAGAAAATACTGACGAAGCAAGAAGATACCAAATCCACTTGCCAGGAAGGGGGCAATCAAGCCCTGATAGCTATCTTTCCAGCCCCAACTGGTCACGGAAAGATAATTGGGAACAATCGTAGATTCCCAGGGTATCATCAGCGTCCCTAGAATGAAAAAGAAAAAGAAGGGTTTAGCCGGAAAGTCCAGCGTCGCCAGAGCATAGGCTGCTAACGAAGAAGTAACTAGCTGGCCCAGCGTAACTACAATCGAAACCACGAACGAATTGACCACCCAACGCCCTAAATTTTTCTCTCTTTGGAAAGCCTGTCCGAAAACACTGAAATCCAGCTTGCCGAAATCAGGTATCAGGTTAGGCGCAAGGGTCGGGCCTTGCAACGCCAGCGAGAACGAAAAAACCAACGGAAACAGCACAATCAGCGAGGCCAGCACTAGCAAGAAATAGGTGACTATTTTTTTGATTAGCTGAATAGCCTGATATTGGCCCGAACTGATTTCACGGGGAGCAGATGTAGCTTGAACGCTCATTGGTAATGCACCCTCCTATCCAGCACGCGATATTGAATAAAGGTTAGCACCAGCAAAATGATAAACAGCACCACCGCCATTGCGGACGCAAAGCCGTAGCGATTGTCCTTCCAGAAGGCGGTAAACAGGCTATAGACCAGCACGTTAGTCGAACCGTCCGGGCCTTCGTTGCCGATTAAGACGTTGAACTGGGTAAACGCCTGAAAACATTGAATTGTGGTGATGACGAACAGAAACATTAGTGTCGGGGTAAGCAAAGGCCAGGTGATAAAGCGGAAGGCCGACCAGCTATTTGTGCCGTCAATCTTTCCGCTTTCGTATAAATCTTGCGGAATGGCTTGCATACCGGCCAGGGTAATAATAAAGCTGAAGCCTAACCCCGTCCAGACGGTCATAAAAGCGACTGCGGCCAACGCCGTCCCCGCATCATTTAGTAGGGTCTGAGTTTTCAGGTGGAGCAAATCAATTAACCATTGGGTAACTTTAGTATTGGGACTATAAATCAATGACCAGATTACCCCGGCGCTGGCGACTGAAATAGCAATGCTGCTGGTGAAAATGGTGCGGAAAATACCAATCGCCCTTACTTTAGCGGTAGCCAGCACAGCTAAAGCGACCGAAGTGATAATACTCAGTGGTACGACCAGCAAGGTAAATTGAAAAGTAGTTACAATACTTTTCAGGTACTCGTCGCGTCCGCTACCATCCTGGTTGAGGATGCGGCTGTAGTATTTAACGTCGTTGAAGCGTACCGGCTGCCCCGTGCCGTCGGTGACGAAAAAACTCAACCAGACCGAACGGATGAACGGGGCATAGGTAAAGGTGATAAAGATAGCGATAGCCGGACTCATATAAAGCAATGCCAGGCCAAAATCGCTCCAGCGTTTGTTTAGTCTCGCCGACCTTACCCTGGTTGGGCTGACCGCTTGCTCAAGGCCGGGCAAGCTCGTTCCTGAAGCATCGGCTGCCGCCTCCACCGGGCTATCGGGCCGGTGAATCGTTCCTTCTTTTTGGTTATCAATTGCGCTCATAGGCAGTCTATTCTCCCGTGCTAAGAACCAGCCAGTTTAGCAAAAATTTATGGGTAAATTAAAACCAGGTTGGAAATACGAACCATGCATATGCAACCGAGGCAATATCAAGATGATAGTGCAGAGGAGAACGCCTCGTTGCGTTACGCTTCTTCTATTATAACCTAATTTTCGATTGCTAACAATGGCTGACACTTCTCAGACAATGAGCCGCTGCGCCCTTCCAGAACTGTAGAGTAACCGAGAGTTATTAACAAAGCTTTAAGAGGGTTTTAATGAGGCTTTAAATAAATGTTAGTTTTGCACTTCCTTTAATGTAGTAGCGATTTATGCTGTTTAATAAAATAAGCCGTAAATAGACAATCACTGGTAGGGGCGAGATTTCCTCGCCCAAAAATGAGCGCCAGGGTAAATTGGACGAGGAAACCTCGTCCCTACATTTACGAATTAATTTGTTAAAGACTATCAATCGCTCTTCAAAGCTAAATCCAAAGCGATTGAAATCGCTACTACTAAATTCCTAAATGTGCGCTTGAACTTTAACGGGGTGGCCCGCTTGGACTGGGGCTGGCCCTAACGGTAGGTGAGCCGGACGGATTTTGAATGAACACCACCCGTTTATACTGTGGCGCAATTTGAAGAACAAGGTTACGTAGCTCGTCTTCGGCATTAATTCGAGCGTCTTTGAGCAGCTTGCCTTGCTCAATAATGGTGGTGCGGACGCGCTTTTTGCCTTCATCTACCACTATTTTGGGCAGTTCTTTTTTCTCACTTGGGCCGGAGAAAATTTCTTTGGTTTCGGCAACCGGAACAAATTCGGAGGTCTCGCCTAAAATCTGCGGGTCGGGCAACACAATAGTAAGGGTTTCGCCATCAGGCCGAACGTCGCTATCTTTTAGCTGCATCATATCTATCCCAGCTGTTAGAGTAACAAAAATTTGATAGGTAAGTTTGGCTTTGCTAAAAGGTAAGGCGCTGTTAGTCTCACCCTCAACGATGGTCGAACCAGTTACTTCGGCAGTTTGCAATTTATAAGCTTTTTGAATTTGCCCAATGCTTATCGGGGCAGGGGTAGGCGGTGGAGCAGGCCGAAACGGGCCACCGGGCGAAAGCACAAAGGCAATCGCAATAACCGCAGCCGTTATCACCAGAACCAGAAACATAAGCTGGTACAGTATCGAGACCCCGCCTCCACCTCCCCGCCGTCTTCTGGCTGACATAGTGAAATTTCTCCCTTAATTATTAGTTAATAGAATAGAATAAGCTTATTTAACTTGAACGCTGCCGGTGCTGCTGCCAACGATTAGAATTATGGCGATAATCGCCACGATGATAACGATTACAAACAAAAATGCTAGAACCCGTGCCATCAATCAGCCTCCTTATTTTTTAAATGGTTACATTCCAGCGAATAAATGTTCGTTCTAGCCCATATAAAATTATAACTAATTTGCCAGTTTAAGTCAACGTAGGTTTTTTAACCGGGTGAGCGTCAATTTTTTGCATTAGGGTCAATCCAACCCGGACATTCACGTCCGGGTTTTGCAAAAAACTGACGCTCACCCTTTTTAACCTTTAGGCCGCTTTCCTGAAGCTGAGTTCACTCTGAGTGAACTCAGCTTCAGGAAAGTCTATTCAAGCCGGGGTGCTGATGTTAACCGGGCTGTTATAATCGGTCAGGTCGTAGGTGAAGGTGCCGCCGATGTTGAACATGGTGATGCGTTTGATGTAGCCATTTTTGTCCAGGTAATAATTAAGCTGTGGTGCGGACGGCAACCCTTCTGGGACGGTTTGCGTCTCATCAAAGCTAACCTCGATTACCCGCAAAGTTTCACCATTTACCTGAGCATCTTGCTTTTTTGTTACATCGGCGTTTTTGAACAAATCGAGTGCCTGGGTTGGATTTAGCAGGCCCAGTGCGTTGAGTTGTTTGGTCAGGCTGATGCTCTGGTCTCTAGTCCAGCCACCGTTAGCGGCTTTGGTGTAGCTATCGTTGCCAATAATAATGCGCTCGGTGACTTTCCCATCGGGGGCAGTAATTATGCCGTGCAACTTGTCGGGTGGGGACAGTTCAAAAATCTGGCTGGATTTTTTGGCATCCTGAGTTAGCGAGCCACTGAGCTTAAAGCCTTTGTTCTGGTAAGCTTTTTGGAGCGCCTGATAAACTGCATCGCTATCGGAAGCGGCAGTAGTCCCCTTTGTAGCGGCAACGCTGGGACTCGGCGGTGTGGTCGTGCCAGGTGCAACTGGTGCAGTAGTGCGATTAGCGGGGGCAACAGTAGTGACGGCGCTGGTCGTAGGGTTAGGTGCTGCCGGACTGGTGCTGCTAGTAGTCGCTACGGTTGCTGGTGTATTATTGCTGGTTGCAGCAGTGGTCTGCCCGCTTGCAGTAGTAACAGGTGCAGTCTGGGCCGGGGTAGTGGCGGCGTTAGTAGCATTGTTACGGGCCGTCGTTGCGGCGGTTGAGTTCGCGGCGGCGGTAGTTGAGACGGTTTTAGTTTGAGTATTGGCAGCTACAGTCGGGGGGCTGGTGGTTGTGCCGGAGTTTGTTGCGGTAGGGGTCATTTCTCCACAGGCTGCCAGGGTCAGGACTAATATTATTAATAAGGTAATGAACCCGATGGTTCTTTGTCTAAGCAAACTTATTCTCCTTTGGTAGTTTCTAGTTTCTAGTTTCTAGTTTCTGGTTCAAAATCAGAAACTGAGGCCCAATGATATTTTTAACAAAATTCTCAAAGGGCTGGGCGGTATCATACTACAAAAGTTTGCTAAAGGCAAAGTTTTGTTAAAGAGCGGGCATAACTTCTTCGGCAAAAAGGCGCATACTCTCCATTTTGGCGGGCTGGCTGAAATAGCAGACAAAATATTCTACGCCCGCCTCAATCATACCTTTGAAAATCTCGATTAGCTGGGCGGGAGTGCCAACAGCACTGCCCTTGCCAAATTCGGCAAGGCTGGCGTTGCCGCGAGACGAGGCGGTGATGCTTTCCAGTTCGGCTTCGGTGTGGGCGGCAAAGACGGTAAAGCTGGCGGTTTTCAGGATGCTGTTATAATCGCGTCCCTGTTCTTCGCAGTGGCGGCGCAATACCTCGAATTTTTGGCGATAGAAAGCCGGGTCGGTGTGGTCGGTGACGTTGCAGGCATCGGCGTATTGGGCCACTAGCTTGAGCGTTACTTTTTCGCCCGCCCCGCCAATCCAGAGCGGAATGTGCGGTTTCTGAACGCCTTTGGGTTCGTTGATGGCGTTTTTGATGCGGTAATACTGGCCCTCGAAGCTGGCGCGAGGCTCTTCCCACATCCGGCGAATTATCTGGGCGGCTTCACCCAGGCGGCGCAAGCGTTCGCCGGTTTCGGGGTAAGGCATCGGGTAGCCGTAGGCTTCGTACTCGCCTTCGTTCCAGCCCGCCCCTAATCCTAAAATAACTCGCCCGTGACTGAGTACGTCCACCGTCGAAACGATTTTTGCCAGATGCGCCGGATTGCGAAAGCTGTTGCAGGTGACAAGCTGACCCAGCTTTATTGTTTTGGTATCGCGGGCCAGCGCTGCCATGCTCGTCCAGCACTCGAAAGTCGCCTCGATAGTTGGTTCAGGCACGGTATGAAAATGGTCGTAGAGCCAGACCGAGTCGAAGCCCAGCCGTTCGGCTTCAAGCGCTACGTTGGTCATCGCTTCGTATTTTTCTATCGGGTCGGCGATTTCCGCCAAGTCCATCCGCCAACCCTGTGGAGCAAACGCGCCAAATTTTACTACCATTTTGAGCCTGCTTTCTTTCAGAATTATTTTTAACCGCCAAGACGTAAAGGACGCAAAGAGGACGCGGAGTTTTTTAAATTTTGTAGCTGCGGTGAGTCCGCTTTTACGGTGGCAAGCGAAAGTCCTAAGTTTTTAAGTTTATGGGTCAGGTGTATCTTAACATATTCTATTCCAGTAGTAACAACTACAGACTAGCGCGGGGGGCTGCTCTAACATGAGGTAGCTTTTTGACCGCTCCACCAATAAAAAACCTATTTCGATTTCGTAGGGGTTTGAAGAGTCAAACCCTGCGCCTGGACGCAATAAATTGCGCCCCTACCAAAGATAGGCATTAAATTAGAAGCGAAAAATAGTAACGGGGAATAAAAATCATGACCCAGTTGAATGAAGGGCCATTGTTGCAAATCAAGCGCAAAGGCGAAGTCGAGCTTTTTAACCGACCAGAAGACGAGCCAGACGGATTGTCGAAGAAGCGCAAACCTTTGATGTGCAGTCGGTGCGGATTGTGCTATACCGACCATCGCGATAAGCTGGCGGACGCTTGTGTTTTTGTCGAGAACCGTTACGAGGCGCTGGAACAGGAGTTGCACGGGCGCGGGCGGCAAGCCGGTAGCGATGAGGATATGTTCGGGATTTATCGCCGGATGTACGTGGCGCGCATGGCAAAGCCAATCGAGGGCGCGCAATGGAGCGGCATGGTTACGTCGCTGGCAACGCTGCTGCTGGAAAAAAAGCTGGTGGACGGCGTGATTTGCGTTCAGGCCCACCCCGATACCCGTTTTAAGCCGATGCCGACTCTGGCGACCACGCCGGAAGAAGTGCGGGCGGCGGCGGGCAACAAACCCTGTCTTTCGCACAATTTATCGGCGCTCAAGCAAGCCGAGGCGCAGGGGGTCAAGCGTCTGGCCTACATCGGCAACGGTTGCCAGACCCACGCGCTGCGGGCGATTCAAAAGCAGTTGCCGTTCGAGAAAATTTATTGCATCGGTCTGCCTTGTACCGATATTGTGAGCTACCAGAATTTGATGAAGTTTATGGGGTTAATCAGCACGTCGGCGGAAACCGTCGTTCACATGGAATTTATGCCGGATTATCACGTCTGGTTGCGGCACGAAGATGGACATACCGAGCGAGTGAGCTATTTCGGCTTGCCAATGGACAAAATGGGGTCGGATATTTTCCCGGATAGCTGCCTGAGTTGCTTTGATTACACCAACGCCCTTTCAGATATTACGATTGGCTACCTGGGCGCGAGTATGCCTTTCCAGTGGATTTTGGCTCGTACCGAAACGGGCGAGGAGCTTTTCGAGATGCTGCGGCCCTACCTGGAATTTAGCCCCATCAAAGAATCAGGCCACCGCGAGAAAATCGTGTTGCAGTTTATCAAATCGCTGGGCCGTCCGCCGCGCACCAAGCCGCTTCCTGCCTGGCGGTTGAACCTGATTACTTTTATCGTCTCGAATTTTGGGCTAAAAGGAGTCGAGTTTGCGCGGGGTACACTAACTATGAAGTGGGCGCGCAATCTGCATTTCATCCGCTCGAAATATCCCGAACACGAAGACGAATTAGTACCGGGCTTTGCCAAACGGGTGCTAGAGAAATACAAAATGTAAAATGCAAGAACACAGATGAACACAGAGAACCACAGATGGACACAGATAAATTCAAAAATTTATAAAAATCTGTGTTCATCCGTGCTAATCCGTGTTCATCTGTGTTCCTAACTCAAAACTCGCCCCGAAGGGGTGGTCTTCGACCAAAACTCAAAACTCAAAACTCATGAAAGGCCGATGGTGAGTAAAACGCTATCGGCTTTTGTGTGCTAAAATTTTGGTGAGGTTTAATTTAGATGAAATAAATAGGTGAAACGGGGAGGGGTTAGTTATGACCCAGGAGAAAATTTTGGCTTGCCCGCATGTTTTGAGCCAGGACGGATTGGTACATTACTGTTCATATATCGGTGTGCCGGATTTGGAAAGGTTGGTGGAGGGGGAGCAGAACCGCAGCCAGTTGATGTTGCGGGTGGGACTGATGACCTCCGAATTGTGGTTCAAGATAATGCGGTTGGATGCAAAGAAGCTTTTAAATAATATAGTGGCACTGGACGAAGGGGCAGCGCACGATTTAGCGCCACTCTGGGAAGGAATAAAACTGGCCCGGCGCGGGGTGGCGCTAGGACGATTGATGAGTCAGCAAAATTCAATTTTGGAAAGCGAACTGGCGGGGACGGAAAGTGAACTCGGCGAAAAAATAGAAGAAAATCCGTCGTGGCAACTGGTAAAAGTAACCGATGATTTGAACGCAATTTTGCGAGCGCGTACCGGGCGCTACCGGGCGACTTTGAAAGAAGAAGATGCTCAGGAGTACGAAATGCTGGCGACCCGACTGGAACACGACCTGCGCGAATGGCGTTCGCTATTGTCGCGGGTAAAGCGCGATTTGCTGGCGCTGATTTTTCTGCCGGACGGTGTGAGTTATGATTCTTTTACTCGCGTCGAAAAGTTGCTAGATTTATCGGAGCGCAGTCTGGTGACGGATTGGCACGACGAAACCATGTTTATTGTAGTACACGAAGCCACCGAACTATGGTTCAGCGTAATTATTCGAGAATTGCGGCGGGCGATAGAAGTACTGGAAGGTGAGCCGGAACGGGTCTGGGAAGCGGTGGAGTCTATGCGGCGGGTCGCGACTTTGCAGGGTCTGTTGGCGCAGCAAATTCAGTTGCCACTAACCATGTTTCCGAGCGATTTTTTGCAATTTCGGGATAAGCTGGGCGAATCAAGCGGGTTAGAATCGTACCAGTTCCGCGAGTTGGAAATGCTGGGCGGGTTGCGCGATGAAGTACATGTGCATCGCCTGAAAGTGCTGGGGCATAATGCTAATCTGTTCATAGACCGATTGCGGCACGTCAGTGAAGGGCGCAATCTGGCGGATGCTTTCCGGCAATATCTGCGCTTCCGCAAAATCAGCCAGAGCAACAGTACCGAACAAATTGCCGAAGATTTGCGTTTACTATATCAAACCACCAGCGCTCAACAAAATCCGCATCTGGACGTGCTGGCGCTGGCGGAAGAACTGGTTCAATTCGAGCGAAATTTGCGGCTATGGCGCGATGCCCACATCGGGATGGTTTCACAGATGATTGGGGCAAAGGCTGGCACGGGCGGCGTTTCCAATTCAGGTGTAGCCTATTTGCGCGAGACCATGCGCTATGCTCCCCTTTTTCCCGAATTATGGTTAGTTAGAACATTGTTGAAGAAGGACTGAGGACTGCACCCCGTCGGGTGGGCTGATGCAGCCAGGACTGAGGACTGAGTAGGTTCAAGTTAGGGAGTGGAGAGTGTGACTAATAAAGTTGAACAATTCGAGAATTTGATTGCGTGGCAAAAAGCTCGGACTTTAACAAAAGCAGTTTATCAGGCTACAAGACAGAACGCTTTTGCTAAGGATTACGGACTTTCAGGGCAAATACAACGAGCAGTGGTTTTTATTATGTCTAATATCGCTGAAGGTTTTGAGCGGGGCAATCGGGCAGAATTTCATCAATTCCTCTCTATAGCAAAATCGTCTTGTGCTGAGGTTCGTTCTCAACTCTACATAGCTTTGGATGTTGGTTATTTGAGTCAGCCTCAATTTGATGAACTTTTAGCCCAGGCAAAGGAAGTTAGTCGTATTGTCGGCGGTCTTCGTGTCGCTGTCGAAAAGCAAAGAGATGAACAGCGTCAAAAGCATTGACTCAGTCCCCAGTCCTGGCTGCATCAGCCCACCCGACGGGGTGCAGTCCTCAGTCCTGGTTTTAGTCCTTCTTTAATAAGTGATTGAGTTCATCCACCAGTTTTTCGAGCGGGACGCTGCCCTTCTGGATGATGCGGGCCGCACCAAGTTTGAGTTGCTCGCGTTCTTTATTGGTCAGTGTCTTGGCGGTTTGGATAACGACTGGAATAGCGGCGGTACGCGGATTGGCTTTGAGGCGCTCAAGCACTTCAAAGCCATCGAGGTCGGGCATCATCAAATCGAGCAAAATTAAGCCGGGCGGTTCTTCTTCGATCAATCGAAGAGCCTCATAACCACCCGCCGCGGTTTTAACCTGATAATCGGCATCGGCAATAATTTCGGCAAGTACGTCGCGAATATCGCGTTCATCATCTACCACCAGAATATAACGTCGCTCGTGCGGCGGGCCTTTGGGGGCGGTATCGGGTTGAGCCGGTTGAATACCAACCGCTTCCCCAGAGGCAGTTTGCAATACTGGCATTCGGCGTTGGGCCAGCCGTTCGAGCGTTGTTAGCAAATTTTCACGCTGAACTGGCTTGACCAAATAATCGCTGGCTCCCAGCACGTATCCGGCAGAACGGTCAGATACAACCGTCAACATAATAATTGGAATGTGGGCGGTGGTAGGGTCGCCCTTGAGTTGCTGCAAAATTTGCCAGCCATTCAGTTCGGGCATCATCACATCCAGAGTAATGGCGTAGGGATTGAGACGGCGGGCGGTTTCTAGCGCTTTGGGTGCTTCGAGTAAGCCAACCACGTGATACTCGGTATCTTCCAGCGTACCGCGAATAAGCGTCAGGACATCCGGGTCGTCATCTATAGCTAAAATCAGGTGCTTGCCCTCGATTATTTCGTCCTCATCTATCTCATTTATTTTTTTTATTTCTTTAATCGAAACTGAATGAGCGGAAGAAGGAGTGGTTTTATCGAGTTGGCTGCTCAGTTGAGCCATGTTTATGGTCGGTAGTTGCGGCGTAGTTGAACTGTCGCTTGGTGCGCTGGTTCTGGCATAGGCGTGACGGGGTAGCACGATGGTAAAAGTACTACCTGCTCCGGGCTGACTTTTAAGTTCAACCTGACCACCCAACAAATCGGTTAGTTTGTGGACGATGGAAAGCCCCAGCCCGGTGCCGCCATATTTGCGGGTGGTACTACTATCAGCCTGGTAAAATTCCTCAAAAATCCGATTTTGCACCTCAACTGCAATACCAATGCCGGTATCAACCACGCTGATAGCAACCATCTCGTCGGCAATATTCATTCGGTTATTCTGGCTAGGGCGTGGGGCAGCGACAAGCGTGATTGAACCTTTTTCGGTAAATTTAATGGCGTTGCCGAGCAAGTTGAGCAAAATCTGATGCAATCGGTCGGGGTCGGTTTCGATTTTATCTATCTTCGGGTCAACCTGGTATTTTACTTCGAGGTGTTTTTCAAACCAGAGCGGCTGATTTTCATCAACAAGCTGAGAGAATAATTTACCAAGTTTCACTTGATTATTCCTTACATCCATACGCCCGGCTTCGATTTTGGAAATATCCAGCACATCATTGACTAAATTGAGCAAATTCTGCCCGTTACGGAGGATATGCTCAAGATTGGTTTGCTGGCGCTGGGTCAGGTTGGTAACTTCAGCTTTACGCAAAGAAAGCTGGCTAAAGCCAATAATTGCGGTCAGGGGGGTACGGAGTTCGTGTGACATAGTCGAAAGGAACTGGCTGCGGAGACGGTTGGCTTCCTCAAGGGCCGAATTAAGAGTGGCTAGTTCGTCACGGTGGCGGCTGAGTTGCTGATTGTTGCGTTCCAGCTCAGTCTTGCGGCGTTCCAGTTCTTCGGCTTGCGATTGGATATGGCGATAGGCCAGCGCGTTGCTTATGACCGAACTAAGTCCGCTACTAATTACGTTAACTACGTTGCGGGTGCTTTCGGCCATCGGGTAAAGGGTGGCGACCATAAGCACCCCCAGTAATTCCGAGCCTGATTCCAGAGGCTGATAATATAGTGAAGAAGGGATGATTTGTCCAAAGATGGTTTTAAGGGCGAACGATTGACTATCCAGCTGATTGGCTTCGGGGCGTTGTACCAGGATTGGTTTGTGGGTCAGCGCAACATTGCCTAATGTGCCTTCGCCGGGCCGAAAAACACGTAGCAGTTTGTCCTGGTCAAGGCCAAGATGTGCATTTAGAGTCAGCGTATTGCTTTGCACATCATAAAGATAAATTGTTGCAACCTGAATATTAAGCAGACTGGATAATTCTTGCAAGAACTGGGTCAGCAATTCGTCCAGTTCCAGACTGGAATTGAGGGTAGTGTTTAGTTGCAAAACATTAGTCTGAATATCGCGTTCTTTGAGAATTTCTTGTTGGCTTTGCAAAGCATCGGCCATTGAATTAAAGTTTTGCGCCAGTCGCCCAAGCTCGTCACTGGTCGGATTTTTAATACGAGCGCTCAAATCGCCTTCTTCCAGCTGGTCAGTTACTTCCATCAGGTCGGTTAGCTGGCTACGCAGACCGTTGACAAACTGAATGGAAGTCCTCCAGATAAAAAAGAGACCAATCAGGGCCACCAGAACAGCCAGCACAAGCAAGGTAATCTGAAAAGTCTGGGCATCCTGTTGACTTTTAAAGAGGTCGCGCTCGATAGCCTGGTTAAGGTCGGAAAAAGCGCGACGAAGTTCATCAAAGCGCGTTTTACCTTCACGGTCGGTCTGGGCGCGCCGGGCCAATTCGATTTCACCCCGTTTGATGCGGTCAATCTGGGTTTGGGCGAACTGGGTACTCCAAATATTGGCCCGGTCGTTGACAATGCCAAGTGCTTGAGCGGTGCTGTTAAGATTACTGTCAATTGTTTCAGCTAGAAGTTTGCGGTAAATTTCGTTGTATTGAGTACGACCTGAATTGTAAGGCTCTAAAAAGGTTTCCTCGGCGGTACTGATATAGCCACGCAACCCGGTTTCCTGGTCGAGCATGGTACGGAGCAGTTCAGCACTATCGGTAGCAAGCATGAGACGTTTTTGGTCAATATTTTTTTGGTTATTGACGAACACAAAGCCGATAATAAAACTCAGCACCAGGGCAACCAGCAACAGCCCAACCGTAATGGCAAGATTAAATATAAGCCGTCGAACCAGGCTAGTTGTACGGACTGCCCTGCTCATCAAAAAAATCCTTTCCCCTGGAAATCCCCACTCAACATCTTGCTCTATCCGGTATTTATTTTCGACCCAATAGAGAATATCTAAAAGTAATTCAGATTTACCAATGCAAGATTCGGGCCAAAATTGTAGCATAACGCATGACGAATACGAAAATGTATCGGTGCTGCAACGCCCTACAAACTACACAAAGATTGTAGGAGGGGGCTGCGCCCTCGATTTCTGGCCTTTGTAAGCATCAAATCGAGGGCGCAGCCCCCTCCTACAAAAAATCCTACTTTGCAACTGCCCCTGTCTTATACATTTAGTCGGGTGCAAATTGTAGTTAGGTGATGTATAATTTAGCAAAGTTTGGGCCTACGGCTCAACCAAAAGAGCTTTGATAAACTAAGCTAGACCAAATAAATTGAAGGGGAAGAAAGCCTACTATGACCACATCGCCAACTGAATTACAGGTCGGCAAGGGAACCAAAACGCTGGTACTGGTTTCGCATACCCATTGGGATAGAGAATGGTATTTGACCTACCAGCAGTTCCGTTTCAAGCTGGTACGTTTGATTGACCGACTACTTGAGATTTTGGATACTACGCCGGAATATGCCTATTTTATGCTGGATGGGCAGACAATTGTGCTGGAAGATTATTTGGAAATCAGGCCGGAGCGCGAGGCCGACTTGCGGCGGCATATTGCAAGCGGGCGCTTGCTGATTGGCCCCTGGTACATTTTACCTGACCAGTTTTTAGTGAGTGGCGAGTCCCACATTCAGAATATGTTGCGCGGCTTACAGATTGCCTCCAAGTTTGGCGACCCGATGATGGTAGGTTATATTCCTGACCCGTTTGGACATATCAGCCAGATGCCCCAAATTTTGCGCGGTTTTGGCATTGATAGCGCGGTGTTCTGGCGGGGAGTTGGGCCGAAAGTTAATCAAATCGAATTTATCTGGGAAGCGCCGGACGGTTCAACGGTGGACGGGGTGCATTTGCCGACTGGCTATAGTTCCGGGTTGGCCTTTAATGCCGGGCCAGAACCAGGGCGGCGGCAAATAGAACAAATCAAGTCGGCTGTGATTGACCGGGCCGCCAGTGGCTACGCCTTAATTATGAATGGCGATGACCATGCCGAGCCAAGTGCGCTGCTGCCAGAGACTATTCGGACGGTAAAAGAAAAGCTGGCGGAGAAGGGCCAGCATTACGAATTTGTACACGGCACGCTACCGAAATATTTAGAAATGGTGCGGAGTACCGGGGTATACGAACGGGCCGAAACCCCGCGCCACCGGGGAGAATTCCGCGACCCGCAACTGGCTCACATGCTGCCGGGGGTGCTTTCGGCCCGAATGTGGATCAAGCAATGGAATAGCAAGATTGAGAATCTGTTGGAACGCGAAGCCGGGCCGCTACTGGCCTGGGGTTGGAGTTTGCCTTCGACGCTGCCGTCGGCAAGCTACGATTCGTCTTCGCTACGCGGTTTTTACCAGACCGCCTGGAAATATTTGTTGCAAAATCATCCGCACGATAGTATTTGCGGCTGTAGCGTTGACCAGGTACACGAGGAAATGAAGACCCGCTTTGCCTGGGCCGAGCAGATTGCCGATAATCTAAAGCGCGAGGGCCAACGCCGCATCAGCGAAAATTTGAACACCAAAACCGTGATAGCCCAGGCCGGGGGCGATGAGAAAGCCGTGCCGGTGGTAGTGTTCAATCCCGTGCCAACGCGCCGAACGGAAATCGCGGTTGCGCCGATTGTGACAAAAGAAGCGCTGGAAGATTTTGTGATTACTGACACCGACGGGACGCTATTGCCCTACAAACTGGTGGAGCAAGGGCGCGAATTGCTCTTCTCGATGGATATTCCGGCCAGTGCGCTGGAAGGAATGGCGGCACAGGGTGGCGACGATGGCCGTATCATGGATTACACCATGACCGAAGTGAAGTTTGAGCGACATATCACTCGCTCTGAGATTGTGGAAGTAGAGGTAATGGCGGTTTACCAATCGCCCACCCCCACCGACCCGAAGTTGATGGCAGAGACGATGGCGGAAGTCGAGAAATATATCGCGACTGGCGTAGAAACCTTTCGCTTGCGGGCCTACCGTCAGGAAAAGGCGGACGTGGCGTTTCTGGCAAAGGATGTGCCGGGCTGTGGCTACAAGACTTTTGTAGTGCGTCCGCGCCGGGCCAATGAGCGGAAGCCAGTTGAGACCAAGAAAACCACCATCAAAGATCCATCGGGGTCAATCCAGAATGAGTTTTACGAAGT
The DNA here is from genome assembly GCA_038209275.1 of Chloroflexia bacterium. Classification (GTDB taxonomy): domain Bacteria; phylum Chloroflexota; class Chloroflexia; order Chloroheliales; family Chloroheliaceae; genus L227-5C. Next base: position 23,383 of record JBBQXW010000045.1, read on the forward strand.
TTCGGTGGATGCTAAGGCGGGCTATGTGGTGATTTATGATAAAGAGACCCAGCTAACCTACACTAACCTGAACCAGTTTCGTGACGGCGCGGATGCAGGCGACGAGTACAACTATTCGCCGCCGCCGCAAGATATGTTGATAGAAAAGTTGTTCAGCGAACCGCAAATTATCGTCCGCAAAAGCGAACTGGAACAATCTATCGAAGTGACTACTGCGCTGGAAATACCCTACGGGTTGGACGAAACCCGCCAGGGTCGTCAGTCGGACAAAGCGCTTTGCCCGCTCACGACCGTAGTTAGCCTGACTCCGGGACTGCGGCGGATTGATTTTGAAACGTCTTTTGTGAACACGGCGGAAGACCATCGTTTGCAGGTAATTTTCCCTGCGCCCTTCGCCGCCATTACCAGCGAGGCGGAACAAGCCTTTGATGTAGTGACCAGGCCAGTTGAGTTGCCAGCGTTCGATGCGAAGTGGAAGGAAGACCCGATGGCCCAGGCTGCTATGAAGAGTTTTGTCTCCATCAGCGATACCGAGCGGAAGCACGGTTTGACCCTGATGGCACGCGGTCTGCCCGAATACGAAATTCTGCCCGCTACCGAAGAACGCGGCGCAGCGATTGCCCTGACGCTACTACGCTCGGTTGGTTGGCTATCGCGGGACGATATGAAGACGCGGCGCGGTCACGCCGGGCCGGGCATTGCTACGCCGGGGGCGCAGGTACAGGGCGAACATTTCTTCCACTATGCCCTGATGCCACACAAAGGCGATTGGTTATCGGCGGGCGCGCAACAATTGGCCCACGCCTTTAACCATCCCCTGACGGGCGTAACTTCGCTCAATCAGGAAGGGGCGCTGCCATCGGAAGATAGCTTCGTCGAAATCGCGCCGAGTACCGTTGCCCTCAGCACCATCAAGCGCAGCGAAGACGGTCAAGCGGTAATCGTGCGTCTCTGGAATCCCGCCGAGGCCGAAATTCCGGCAAAGGTAAAATTCTATCGCAAACCCGTCTCCGTCCGCGAGTGCAATCTATTGGAAGTACCTACTTCGCCCGAACTTGCCTCCGACGACGAAAACTGGTTCAGCTTCACGCTCTGTTCGCACAAAATCGCGACGCTACGGGTGGAGTTCTAAGCTCGAACAAATCCATTGGCGGAGCAATGTCCTACAAATAAACTCATTTGCCATTACCTTGAAAGGGGAATAAATTGGTGGCAAAAAGAGTATTTGTAGGACATTGCTCCGCCAATGGATTTTCGTTACAACAATTCTTCAGTCAAAATCTCTCATGAATTTCTCATGAAAGTTAGATTGTTTTCCTCATGCAGTTTGTTATAATTTTAAGCTATGAGGCTGGTATTTCGGATTGGCTGGCGCTTTATTTTGCTTGCAGGCTAACAGGAAAACCCTGACGAAGATTTTTGGAAAAGAGGTCAATAATGACGGCTGGCACACCTATCCCAACCAGGGTGTTGCAAGAAGCTCTTCCAGTAGATACTATTTTACATGGCGACTGCACCGAAATACTCCGTTCACTTCCTGAAAAAAGTGTTGACCTCATTTTTGCCGACCCTCCTTATAATCTTCAACTTCAAAACCAGCTATGGCGACCCAATATGACCCTGGTGGACGCGGTTGACGACGATTGGGATCAGTTTGATGATTTCGCCTCGTATGACCGTTTTACCAGAGCCTGGCTAACCGAATGTCGGCGGGTGCTTAAAGATAACGGCACGCTCTGGGTAATTGGCAGCTACCATAATATCTACCGGGTCGGGGCGATTTTGATGGATTTGGGTTACTGGGTCTTGAATGATATTTTGTGGGTTAAGACCAACCCCATGCCCAATTTTCGGGGAGTTCGTTTTACCAATGCCCATGAAACGCTTTTGTGGTGCAAAAAAAGCAAAAACCAGAAGAAATATACTTTTAATCATCATCAAATGAAGAGCTTGAATGGTGACAAGCAAATGCGGAGCGATTGGGAAATACCTTTGTGTACCGGGTCTGAGCGGCTCAAGCTCAATGGCGAGAAAGCCCACGCCACCCAAAAGCCGGAGGCGCTGCTTTATCGGGTCATATTATCAAGTTCAAATCCGGGCGATGTAGTGCTTGACCCTTTTTTTGGGACAGGCACCACCGGGGCGGTTGCCAAAAAACTGCAACGGCATTGGCTCGGCATCGAGCGCGACCCGCGCTATGTCGAAGTAGCCCAGGCCAGAATAGATACGATACCGCAAGCTCTTTTCCAGCACGAAGTTTTTGTTTTTGAAAATAAGCGTTCTTCCGCCAGAGTACCTTTTGGTAGTTTGATTGAGCAAGGCTTGATTAAGGCTGGCACAACGCTTTATTATGCCCGTCCCGGCAAAGCTGAGACTATCAAAATTGCTCAGGACGGAACGGCAAACGTGCCTGACGCGATTGTAAAGGCGGACGGTTCGCTCAAGAGTGGCGATATTAGCGGCTCAATTCATAGTCTGGGGGCGAAAGTCGGGGGACTTCCGGCCTGTAACGGCTGGGAACACTGGTATTTTCAGGATGAGCAGGGCAATTTAAGAGTTATAGATGAACTGCGCCAGCATGTACGTAACCAGAGCGGACAGCCTTCTGAATTGCCGGAGTTAAATCCTCCTGCCCAACCAGAATTACTAAAATTTTGAGAAAAATCAAATAGCGAGTTCCAGGCTGAACCCGCTAACCTCTTTTAACGCAAACTTTACACCTCGGCGGCAACTGTCGCCGATTTTTTTATATTAAAATCATAACGGAAAATTTGAAGACAAATCAATCTCTTATGGTACAGTTTTTCGGCAAACAAATAAGCTAAGTTGAAGGCGATACTATCCCAAAAAATTTGACGAACGGGGCAATTTCGATTACACTGTCAATACCATTTTACTGTTGCTTGTGTGTGTAATATCCAGGGGGATAAACTTGGGATCTGAACAGCAGGAAACTAAAAGTTTGCCGCGCAATCGCAAATGCGGCAACTGTCGTTTTTTCGAGCCTGCTCCGCTCTGGCGGAAAGGCTGGTGTCGCAACGCTCAATTGTATCCGCCCCACGCTAATCATCTGGTGGATAGCACCGGAATTGATTGTGAGGGTGGCTTTCGGTCACGCATTTACTGGGAGCCTTTGCCGGTCGCCGAGGTGAATGTACAACCGACTCCTTCAATGGGAACTGCGCCCATCATGCCGCGCATCTATCGTACTGGTTCGGATGCGGCGGATTCGGGGCAGGGAGTACCACCAAAGGGAGCGGAAAGTGGTTTCTTCGGGTCGCCCACCTCTGAACGGACGGCGCGAGTAGAACCAGATGACGATACTTTCTTCCGAGGCGTGCCTGGGCCGGAGCCACTAATAATCGAGGGCGAACTAAACAGGCCGGAAGGCCCGGATTGGCGGGCCGATGTGCGCCGCCGCTTGCCTTTCACCCGGAATTGGCCTTTGGAGCGGCTTAATTTTAACCCGATGCAGGTTTTACCCTGGGCCGTTGCCGGACTATTGGCAATAATTGTCCTATTTGTGCTATTCAGTGGCAAGAAAGATGCTACAGTTACGCCCGATCAGGCCAAGACGAGCGCGGTAGCGACTCAGAATGCTCAATTAGTTGGAGCGTCTGGTACAGTCAATCCGACTTTAGGTTCGGCTTTGCGCGGCAGTGTAACACCCGGCGCGGGAACTACTGTAACGCCTACCGCCGCAGCCTCGGCTTTGAAAGATAAGACCGCGACTATTGGCGGTCTGGGTGGCGATGTGTTGCGGCTACGCGCTCAACCGAATATCTCCAGCGATATATTGGATAAATTAAAAGATGGGGATAAGGTTAAAATCCTCGAAGGGCCAGTTGACTCTGATAAATTGGAGTGGTATAAAGTAGAAGCCAACGGCAAAGTTGGTTGGGTAGTCAAGAAGTACGTGGTTACTCCATAATTTACAGTTCTATATATAAAACAAGCCATTGACACTATTTATTACGGGACACTCATTTAAAATAGTTATTAACAAAAAGGAGCAAATTTAGATGACACAACCTAAAGTTACGATGTACGTAACCGATTGGTGCGGCTATTGCCGCACGACCAAGCGGTTTTTGGATAGCAAGGGCGTAGAGTACAACATGGTCAATGTGGATGAAAACGAGGAAGCTGCCGACCTCGTCACGCGCATTAATGGTGGTTATCGTACCGTGCCAACTATCGAGATTGAGGGCAAGGGAGTTTACACCAACCCCAGCCGTCAGCAACTGACCGAACTGCTCAATCTGATGTAGAAAGTTCAAAGTTCAAAGTTCCGTGTTCAAAGTTGGGAACGGCGGTTGAACATGAACTTTTATCTAAGACTGTACAGTTGAGCGGTGTAGGTGATATAATTTTTCGATAGGGCAACCCTTTGAGGGTTGCCCTATCTGCTAAGATTGTGAGATGTAGTTGTAGTACGAGGGAAAATGCAATGACAGTCTTGAGCTTACCATCAGAATTAAATAACGCTTTGCTAAAACTAGCTGAAGTTCAGCATCGTTCGGTTGGTGAATTAGTTGAAGATGCGGTGCGACAGTATGTGGACGAATTAATCGCTCAGGTTCTAAGCAAATCTAGTGATGGAGAAATCGCCGCAGTCCTGGAAGCATTGGCTGAAAGCGACCTTGAAGACGCTCAGGGTATTGAAATTACTTTGGAAGAAGTCGAAGCCGAATTAGACAAGATGATAGCAGCCTATCAACCGGGCCAGACTGGTGTTTAGCTCATGGCTGTAGTCAAGTTTACGCGAAAAGCTCAGGTTGATTTGCAAGATATAACTAATTTTTATTTGAAAATTAACAAAGAGTTAGCTGTTCGCAATAAGGCCACTATAGTTAGAGAACTTAAAAAGCTGGCAGACAACCCAATGTTAGGTAGTAATGATGAACACTCAGGCGGGCAATATCAATATTGGTACGTTTTGCGGTTAGAATGTCGTGTCTATTTCAAGCGGCTAGGGCCAAATTCGATTAAAGTTTTGAGAGTCTGGCCTGCACGCAAACCACCTTTAGAACCAGGCGAAATCGTAAGCTAATGCGGCCCGGAACAGTATCCGGGCCTTTTGTTTTTGTAGGTGGAGTGGGAAAAATTGTGTTTATTCCGTTGATTTATCAGGATGACGATGTAGTGGTGGTGAACAAGCCTGCCGGGGTGAACGTCCATTCGGACGAAGGGGCAGGGCTGGGCTTCGATATGGTGTCGGCCTTAAAACGGCAACTTGGCGTGGATTATTTGGGCTTGCATCACCGCCTTGACCGCGAAGTATCGGGAGTAATCGTTTTGGCGCTGCGAGCAGAAGCTAATGCGCGATTGGCAAAATTGTTTGAGGGGCGAGAGGCTCAAAAAGAATATTTAGCACTGGTGAAAGGTCGCCCGCCGAAAAAATCAGGCGTGATAGATGCACCGCTTGCGCCCCGCCCGGATGGACGCTGGCAAGTCGTGACGGCGGAGACGAAGGGCGCAAAAAGCGCTTCGACCCGCTACCGACTAGAAGGGCAAGGGCCGGGCTATAGCCTGTTGCGGCTGACGCTGGAAACCGGGCGAACGCATCAGTTGCGGGTGCATCTGGCCCATGTGGGCTGCCCGATTATCGGCGATGTTTTATATGGTGCGCCCCCTGCTAAAGGAAAAGGAAGGGGGAAGAGTCAGGAAGAGCCTAAATTTCCCCGGCTGCTGCTGCACGCGGTGCGGTTGGGTTTGCCCGGTATTGGGGTAGGTTGGTTTGAAGCGCCGTTACCAGCGATTTTTGAGCGGGCGAAAGCCGAGCGACCTTTGCCGGAGTTGGCGCTGGCGGAACGCTTGAGTGGTGGCAGCGTTTCGCTGTTGCAACCGGGCGAACGAGTGGCGCTGAACGGCTTGCTGGAACTGGCCCGCGAACGGCGTGCGCCCCTGGCAGACGACCCGCTACTGGAAAATACGGCCTACCGACTGGTAAACGCAGTCGGCGACGGTTTGCCCGGCATGACGTTAGACCGCTACGGCTCGGCGCTGGTGCTGAATTGCTACGACCCGGTGCTGGAAACAGGCCATCCAGCCTTAAAGCTCTTGTTGGATGGCATAACGCGCATATGGCCTGGAATATCGGTTTATGCCAAGTTTCGCCCGCGCCAGACTTCCCAACTGGGCGAGAACGTGCTGCCCGAAGTTGCTCCACCGAAACCATTAGCCGGGCCGGGTGAAAATTTGCCGGAGGTGCTAACGGTGCAGGAGAACGGGTTGAATTATCTTATCCGGCCCGGCGAAGGGTTGAGTGTAGGGCTGTTTTTGGATATGCGCGAGGTGCGGGCGCGGCTGCGGGAGTGGGCGGCGGATAAAACAATTTTGAATTGTTTTAGCTATACCTGTGCTTTTGGGGTAAGCGGGCTGGCGGGTGCGGCTAAACGTGTTTTGAATCTGGATGCCGGGCGGCGGGCGCTGGAATGGGGCAAAGAAAATTATCAGGCTAACGGACTGACAATTAACGATTTTGATTTCGTAGATGGCGATATGTTTGACTGGCTGGGACGGTTCGCACGCCGGGAAGAACTTTTTGAGGTGGTGATACTCGACCCGCCGAGTTACTCGACCACCCGCAAAACACGCTGGGCGGCAGAACAGGATTATGATAAACTGGCGGCGCTGGCGGCAAAAATAATCGCGCCGGGCGGACTTTTACTAGCTTGCTCGAATCACGCTGGACTGAACCGCAAGAACTTCCGGCAAATGGTACTGAAAGGCATTGAGGAAGCGAATCGGCAGGGTGAAATAATCGGGGTCTACCATGAGCCAGAACTGGATTTTCCCCGTTCCGGCGAGACCGAAGGCTATTTGAAGGTGCTGGCCCTGCGGCTAGATTAAGAATTCAAAATCAGGAAAGCGATGCTATTATTCAGGGCCAGCGCCAGCGTAAAATTAGAATGGTCTTCGATGGCAATAGGCTGCGGCAAGTTCTGTTCGGCGGCACGGCGGTAATTATGGCCCAACCCGGCAGACACATTACCCACCCAGGCGGCGATTACCCGATTGACGCAGCCCGCCCCGATTAGCTGGTCGAAAAGAATATCGGAAATCGGGCCGATGAGAGTCAGGTCGCGACGCTGTTGCCGAATTAGCTCATGCCCGGCGGCAAAGGGAATAGCCGCTTCCAGGGCCGTCCCCATAGCAACGGCTGCACCGTCCGGCACAAACCGCTCCATCACCTCGCGCATACTCATTACTTTTGAATCGGGCTGGCTCATTTGTCTTTTTGCCTCCACTCTTCTTTTTCCAGCGTAACAACGCACCGCCGTCATGCTGAGGAACGAAGTATCTCTGGTGGCCGAAGTTTACGGGTAGAGCCGAGACCCTTCCTGTACTATTCTACCACATCAGCACCCGGCCTATTCTGGAACATCGCAACCTACTGAGTAATCGGTCTGATTGCAAAGCCCTGTTTTGGACCAGGGTCGCGCTGTTCCAGAACACTTGGGGGTGCTGATCTAGTGGAACAGTACACTTCCTGCGTCAGGGTGACAGTCATGCCGGGCTGAGTTGTTACTTTCCAGCAGCTTTATCCACAAACTTTATATTAGCAGAAGCCACCAAATTCGGTTGCACAACCCGACTATTTGGGGTGAGCGTCAGTTTTTTGCAAAGCCCGGACGTGAACGTCCGGGCGTTGGACAAAAATGACGCTCCCCCACCAATGCAACAGTGGATGCGAGAAGCTTTCGTCGGGTAGAAAATATTAGTAAGCTTA
>JBBQXW010000046.1:0-30931 GCA_038209275.1 Chloroflexia bacterium
CTGGATTGATGACCACCACACCGTCGAGGATGTCGGGATTGCGCTGGGGCAGGCGCTCAAGCAAGCCTTTGGCGATAAAATCGGCCTGCAACGCTACGGTCACGCCTACGTCCCGATGGACGAAACGCTGGTACGCACCGCCCTCGATATTTCGGGCCGTCCATTTCTGGTCTACAAAGTAAAAGGCTTGCCGGAAAAGGTCGGACAATTCGATTGTCAGCTAATCGAAGAATTTTGCCGGGCAGTGAGCTTCAACGCCGGGCTAACCGTTCATGTTGATAAAATTCGGGGCAAGAATCCGCACCATATTCTGGAAGCGGTTTTCAAAAGCTACGCCCAGGCATTACGCGATGCCGCCCGTATCACCGGCACCTCGCTACCCTCGACCAAAGGCAAAATCGAGTAATACCAACTACCTTTACCAAACCGGCCTTACCGACACCTAACTCGAACACATCCAAACTCGGCTAGTCGAATAACTTGAAACTTGAAACCTGAAACTTGAAACTTCCTAATCTATGGCAAACCTCGAAAACATTGTAGTGGTACTCTACCAGCCACAAGATATAGTAAACGTCGGCGGCGTAGTCCGGGTGATGAGCAATTTTGGCTTGCGCCGCTTGCGGTTGGTCGAGCCTGCCGCCTACGACCTTCACCGTATCGAGGGGATTGCCCATCACACCGAGAAAATCGCCTCGGCTATCGAGCGCTACCCTACGCTGGAAGATGCTTTAGCCGATTGCGGCTTTGTGCTGGGAACAACCGCCCGTAAGCGTGGGACGCGCCGCGAACACCTTGCGCCGCGACAGGTTGGGCCGTATTTGTTCAAATACAACGAATCCAACCCCGATGTTCCCGCCGCCTTGCTTTTCGGACGCGAAGATAACGGCTTGCCCAGCGAAGCCCTCGATATGTGCCACGCCCTCATTACTATTCCAACCGACCCGACCAACAGTTCGCTAAATCTGGCTCAGGCTGCACTCGTCATCGCCTACGAACTCTGGCAAGCCGCCCATCCGCCCGCTCATCCCATCATCCCCACTGTAGGAGAGGGTTCCACCCTCGATAACCCGTCCGCCCAACCAACTACTCCAAAACCACCTGGCGCTCCGCCACGCTGGGGCGACCCGCCTACTACCCTCGAAGCCCTTGAAACCGCCCTGACCGAAGATGCCAACCTCGCTACCGGCACCGAACGCGAAGCCATGTTCAGCGCCATCGCCGACACCTTGCGCGCCCTCCACCCCGACACCAGCGATTTACGCATGGCCTACTCCATGACCCGCCTTCGCGCTATTTTGCTGCGCGCTGCCCCCCGCCGCGAAGAAAGCCGCCTCCTGGCCCACCTCTTCCAGCATCTCACCCGCCGCATTAGCCCCAAAGAAGCAAGAAAGAAATGAGGAACGAGGACAGAGGAACGAGGACGGAGGAACGAGGAACGAGGACGGAAAATGCTCCTAAATTTGCTCCATTTTTCTCCGTGTCTCCGTGTCTCTGTGGTGAATTTTCTCCTCGCTTTTGCTTTGACGCCCGCCTTTATATCGGCTAAAGTGTAGCCAAAATAAATGAGGCTCGGTATTGTAATATGAAAATAGGATAAGAGGAGAGAGAAATTCATGCCCCAACATCGTTCTGTAACTTTGGCCCGACGCGGCGTGGTGAGCGCACCGCATTATCTGGCGGCGCAGGCGGGTATTCGGCTTTTGCAGGCGGGCGGCAACGCTGTTGATGCAGCGATTGCGGCGAACGCCACTTTGCAAGTAGTTTATCCGTTCGTCTGTGGCACGGGCGGCGACATTTTTATGATGCTTTACGATGCCAAAAGCGACGGCCTTTACGGGCTGAACGGCAGTGGACGCGCCCCTGCCGCCGCTACCCTCGATTGGTTCAAGGCCAATGGTCATCAGAAAATGCCGGAACGTGGCATCCTAAGCGTATCTGTCCCCGGCCTGGTAGATGGTTGGGTGATGGCGGCGGAGCGCTTCGGGCGGTTAGGGCTGGTGAAGGCGTTGCAACCCGCTATCGAATACGCCGAGCAGGGCTTCGGGGTCGGGCCAAATTTGCACAATTCTATCAGCGCCGTTCTGAAAGCACCCTGGTGTCATCCATCCTGGCGGGCGGTTTATGCGCCCGATGGCGTTGCGCCGCCGATTAATTCTATTCTGAAAGTACCCGAACTGGGCCAAACTTTGCGCTTAATCGCCGAGCAGGGCCGCGACGTTTTCTACAAAGGTACACTCGCCCGCGCCCTGGTCGAATTTTCCGAACAAGAGGGTGGCCTCTTTACGATGGACGATTTAGCCGAGCATCACGGCGAATGGGTCGAGCCACTCAGCATCACCTATCACGGCTACCGCATTTTTGAAATGCCGCCCAACACGCAGGGAGTTACCGCCCTTCAAATGCTCAAACTGGCCGAGGGGTTAGATTTGGGCAGTTCGCCCGAAGATGCAGCCAGCGTTCATCTATTGCTGGAAGCCAAAAAATTGGCTTTTGCTGACCGCGCCGCCTACCTGACCGATTTGGAGCAGATGAAAGTGCCGCCCGCCGCATTGATTGCCGACGACTACATTAATTCGCGCCGCAAACTGATTGACCCGACCCGAACCATGCCTAACATCGCTCCAGGCTTATCTTCCAACAAAGGCGACACGATTTACCTCTGTGCCGCCGATGGCGAAGGCAACGCCGTTTCGCTGATTCAAAGCAACTATATGGGCGTTGGGTCGGGGCTAGTTGTGCCAGGAACGGGCATCGAATTACAGAACCGGGCGGCTTATTTCTCGCTCGAACCTGGACATATTAACCAGATTGCGCCACGTAAACGCACCCTGCACACCCTCATTCCTTCGATGGCTTTCGAGAAGCGGAGTAGCCGTCCTAGCATCGTTTTTGGCACAATGGGCGGCGACGGTCAGGCCCAGACGCATTTGCAGATTTACACCAAACTACTTAGCTTTGGTATGAACATTCAGGAAGCGCTCGAAGCGCCGCGCTGGGTACACGGACGCGCCATCGAACTGCCCGACGAAGGCGATTTCTTGCAAATGGAGACCCGCTTCCCTGCCGAAACGCGGGCGCGTCTGGCTGAAATGGGCCACCGAGTACGCGAAGTGGGCGAGTGGAATCGCATGATGGGCTTTGCCCAGGGTATCGTCATCAATCCAGCTAACGGCTTGCTAATGGGTGGGGCTGACCCTCGTGCCGACAGCGCCGCTATCGGCTGGTAAATTTTAAGCTTCAGTTCTTCCAGGGGAGCGCAGTTATGGCAAACCCAAATATGCTAAGTGGTTCATTCACCCGAATGCTGCTGGAAACGGCCCAGCAGCATCTTACATCCAAATATTATCAGACTTTTCTGACGAATAGCGGATTAGACCGTTACAGCCAGCAATTGCCGGAGCCAAACGAAGCGCCCGCCGCAACTTATGACGAATGTGGCGCTTTTATGGGCGAAATTTACAAAGTGACCCAAGGCGGGGTTTACAGCCTTTTTTCCCAGAACCTCGGTCACGATATGGCTGCCAGAGCGATGCTAATGGTTCACTGGATCGAACTCAGGCAAAGAATTGAGCAAGAAATTATCCAGCCAAATTTACCCTTAGAGCAAGCACTGAGCCTGATATGCGAATGGAAAAATCAAGTACCGCGCCAGCCCCTAAAATGGCGCACCGATGGTAAAGATATTTTCACCGAGCGCCAGGAGTGTATTTTCTGCTATCACATCAAAGCCGATAAACCGATTTGTTTCGCCCGCAAAACCTATCTGAACGACGTTCTGGAATGGCTCACCGGATGGCGCTTTATGGGCGAAGAAACCGAATGTCAGGCTTGTGATGGCGCAACCTGTGCCTATAAATTCCGAGTAGTCAGTACCCGCCGCAACCGAAGTTAGATAGGGTGAGCGTCAGTTTTTTGCAAAACCCGGACGTGAACATCCGGACTAAAAATAAGTGAGCTTAAATTTTAGCCCGGACGTTCACGTCCGGGTTGGCTTGACCCTAGTGCAAAAAATTGACGCTCACCCAGTTAGATAGTTGAGGTTGCAGAGGTGCGCCTGCTATGTTAGTATCTGCCGCAGAAATGAACTGCTAACAGGTCGGGCGCGTAATTGCAACATTACAGGTGGAGAATTCAATTCACAGGTCAGGTACAACTGAAGAAAAAGTGAGCGTTGGCGGCAGAGCAAATGGCGCACTAAACTTGCCGCGCTGGGTCATTGGCGCGTGGCCGCCCCTGGCTTACCTGCTGCTCACGCTGGGCCTGACCTGGCCTTTGCCTTTGCACCTGAACGAGCAGATACCACGTGGCGAACCCGATAGCTGGCAAAATATCTGGAATTTTTGGTGGCTGCGAAGCGCCCTGTTCGAGCGCGGCCAAAATCCTTACCAGACCGATGTGCTTTTCTTCCCCTACCGCGATAGTCACAACCCGCTTGGCCTGTATTATCACACTCTCCAACCAACCCTGAGTCTAACGGGTAGTTTGCTCAGTGCTTTGTTTAACTACGCCTTTGCTTATAATCTGGTGATAATATTCGGCTTCGTCGCGACGGGTTGGGCCATGTACGGTCTGGCTTATTATTTTATCCAGAACCGGGCGGCGGCTTTTGCGGCGGGGGCTTTCTATACCTTTTCGGTTTATCACTGGCACAATCTGGCGCAAGGCCAAACCGAAATTTTCTGGCAACAATGGCTACCGCTCTACTTATGGCTGTTGCATCGCACGGTAGCGCCTTTGCACGGCCCAAACTCAAACTGGCGACGTGATGCTTTGCTGGCGGCGCTAGTCTTGATTTTGAACACCTATACCAACCTCTATTTCACCCTGTATCTCTTGCTTTATACTGGCGCACTCTATCTTTTGTTATTGCTGATAAGGTTCGCTTCAAGTAAACTAAAACCCCGTCCGATTGATGAATCGGTTAGTATATTGTCTCAATATGTGGAGGCCAATCCCGACAAGCCTTCCGTCCTATCCTGGCGCGACAAAATAGTACAAGTTCTAGCCGACACGAGGCAATCTTCAACCTTTCTGCTGCAACCCGGTTCTCTAACCCTTCGCTTTGGCATTATATTGGGAGGCTGGCTGTTACTAACCAGCCCACTGATTGTCGCGATGCTGCTCAATAACACTGACCCAACCGTGCGCTTTGTTGAGGGGCGCGAGGTCGAAATTCTGCAATCTGCCGCCTTGCCCTCACTATGGACACCGACACGCGGGGCGGAGCGCACCTGGTCGGCCTATTTTTTGGGTTATAGTACCCTGTTACTGGCAGCAATCGGTTTATGGCACAGTCGGTGGCGCGGGTTGGGCTGGGCGCTACTGGCCTTGATAGCCCTGACGATGGCACTTGGCCCGAACTTAAGGCTCGACCAGAACCAGCGCCCCGAAGTAGCCCTGAAAAATTTGCCGCTACCCTATTGGCTGCTCAGTAAAATTCCGCTGGTCAGCAACGGGCGCAGCCCCATTCGGTTTATGGCGCTGGCCCAACTTGGTCTGGCATTGCTGGCAGGTTGGGGCGTGCTTGGCCTGGGCGAATTTTTCAGCCGATTTAGCAAGCTGCCGCGTCTGCGCTGGGATTGGAAGCCAATAATCGCGGGGCTGGCACTGCTAATATTTATTCTGGAAACCAACGTCTGGCCTTTGGCTTTGCAGACCTTGCCGCGTCCGGCGATTTTTAGCCAGCTTGCCGCCGACCCGGACAAAACTTTCGCCATTCTGGAACTGCCCATCACTAATCATTACACCGAAGACTCGCGCCGGATGTATTTTCAGGCGCTCCACCACCACCCCATCACGGGCGGCTATATTTCGCGGCGCACCGAAGATTACGACAAGTTAGCCGGGTCGCCCTTCCGCCAGCTTTTCGGACGCGCTCCTGTCCCCGCCGACCCGATTTTTGATACCGAACCTGTTACTCTGCGCTTGCTCAATTTTTACAATCTAAAATACGTGATTAATTATCGGGACGAATATCCTAAAGATGACCAGGGCGGCTTTGTCCGCACTGAGGAGCAATTAACCCGGTTGCTCGGAACGGGCGCACGTATCTATGGCGACGATTTACTCAGTGCCTACCGCGTGCCGCAGGAAGGCGGAGCCGAGCCGTTCCCTCTGGCTGCCTCCGGCTTTTATCCGGCCCAAAAGCTCGAAGATGGTCGCAATTATCGCTGGGCCGGACAGGATGCCGCCCTCACCATCGCCATGCCCGCCGCCGGAAAAGTGCAGTTGCGCCTGACCGCCTGGAGCTTTACCCCCGAAAATACCCTTGACCTGAAATTAAATGGCCGTACCATCGCCCAACTGAAACTAAGCGGCGCACCCACCGAAATGCTCACCCCGCCGCTCGATTTGCCCGCCGGAACAATCACCCTGAACCTGCACAGCGCCGTCCCCGCCCGCTCCCCTAAAGAATTGGGCCAGGGCGACGATGACCGCCGATTGGCTTTCGCCTTTTCCTCGGTCAAGCTTTTGACCAGTCCTTAATTCAGTATAATTCAAATAGCCTCTGTGGGAGCGAGCTTCCACTCGCGATTTCTCCTTTGTGTTCACAAATCGCGAGCGGAAGCTCGCTCCCACAGCAAAACTCAAAACTAGCAAATAAAAATCCGCTCCCGTTCAGGAAGCGGATTTTTAGTTTTTCTATCAAGCAAGTTTGAGGATAGGATGGAAATAAAACTTCCAATCCTATTCCCTGACCACTTTTTAGTAGTCCATGCCGCCGCCCATACCGCCAGGCATACCACCGCCAGCACCCTTTTCTTCGGGCAGGTCGGTGACGAGCGCCTCGGTGGTTAAAATCATACCGGCAACCGAACCGGCATTTTCAACCGCGCTGCGGGTAACTTTAACCGCCTCGATGATACCGGCTTCGACCATGTCTACGTACTCGCCCTTCAGCACGTCGTAGCCCATGTTCTTCTTGCCTTCGTCAGCGTAGCGCATAACAGTCTGGTAAACCACGCTACCATCCTGACCAGCGTTCGCAGCAATCTGTCGAATCGGCTCTTGCAGAGCGCGGCGTAGGAGGTTCACACCCGTCATAGTATCGCCAGCCTGAGCTGTTACGGTATCTAGGGCCGAAATTGCGTTCAAGAGGGCAATACCACCACCCGGTACGAAACCTTCCTCAACGGCGGCACGAGTGGCGCTCAGAGCGTCCTCAACCCGGTGCTTCTTCTCTTTCAGTTCGGTTTCGGTAGCAGCACCAACCCGGATGACCGCCACACCACCAGCCAGTTTCGCCAACCGCTCCTGCAATTTCTCGCGGTCAAAATCGCTGGTAGTAGTTTCAATCTGGCTCTTAATCTGGTCTACACGAGCCTTGATGCCAGCCTCGTCGCCACGACCTTCGATAACAGTAGTGTTATCTTTGTCGCTAACGATGCGGCGCGCCCGGCCCAAATCCTGTACAGTGGCGCTATCCAGTTTGCGACCAATTTCTTCGCTGATAACCTGTCCACCCGTCAGAATGGCAATGTCGCGCAGCATTTCCTTGCGGCGGTCTCCGAAGCCAGGGGCTTTTACAGCCAGTACGTTCAACGTACCGCGTAGCTTGTTGACTACCAATGTCGCCAGTGCTTCGCCGTCTACATCCTCGGCAACAATTACGAAATTCTTGGTTACGGCAAGCGCCTTTTCCAAAACTGGCAGAATATCGCTGATAGCCGAAATTTTCTTGTCGGTAATCAGAATCAGCGGGTCTTCCAGTACGGCTTCCATCCGCTCGGTGTTGGTTACGAAGTAGGAGCTGATGTAACCGCGGTCAATCTGCATACCCTCGGTATATTCTTTTTCGTACTCGCGTCCACGACCCTCTTCAACCGTAATAACGCCGTCTTTGCCGACCTTCTCCATTACTTCAGCAATCAAATCGCCGATTTCCTGGTCAGCCGCCGAAATAGTGGCAACCTGGGCAATCTGGTCTTTGCTGGCAACCGGGGTAGCCTGGGCCTTCAGAGCCTCTACTACTGCCGCTACGCCGAGGTCAATACCGCGCTTTAGCTGCATCGGGTTCGCGCCCGCCGCTACGTTCCGCAGACCTTCGTGTACAATCGCCTGAGCCAACACGGTTGCGGTGGTAGTACCGTCACCAGCAATATCATTGGTCTTGGTCGCGGCTTCTTTCAAAAGCTGCGCGCCCATGTTCTCGAACGGGTCTTTCAGCTCAATTTCCTTCGCAACGGTAACACCGTCGTGGGTAACAGTCGGCGCGCCGAATTTCTTGTCGAGCGCTACGTTGCGGCCTTTTGGTCCCAGGGTCGTCTTTACTGCATTAGCCAGAATATCCACGCCACGCTTAAGCGACTGGCGGGCTTCATCGGCAGTCTGAAGCTGTTTAGCCATTTTTCCTATATCTCCTGTTTATCTCTAATTTCTTAAGTAAGGTATAACTTCTGTTTGCTACTGGCGGGCGCTTAGTCAGCTACTATCGCCAGAACATCCTTCTCACTCAAAATCAGGTATTCTTCGCCTTCAATCTTGAACTCAGTACCAGCATACTTGGCATACAGTACTTTCAGTCCTTCTTTGACTTCCAGCGGGATGCGGTCGCCCTTCTCGGTTATGCGACCACTGCCGACGGCGATAATGGTGCCTTCCTGCGGCTTCTCTTTAGCCGTATCCGGCAGCACAATCCCACTCTTGGTTACTTCTTCTTTCGGGGTCGGTTTAATCACTACCCGGTCGCCCAACGGTTTTAGACTTGGCATGTCTTGTCCTTAACCTCCTCTTATAGATACTTAGTATCAATTGGCTGGCGCACCAGTAAAGGTTCAAGCACTTTCGCTCAACCAGTTCGCCACGTTTCCAGTTAAAAATATAATGCTTGCTTATTTTCGCAGATTTTAGCACTCGACTACTATGAGTGCTAACCCGTTTCAAATATTACCTCATGAACCGCTCGTTCGCAAGAGAGCTTAAAGCTATTTAACGCTATTTATAAGAAAATTCTTCGCTCAAACTATCTATTTATCTTCATTTTTCGCTTGTTTTTAGCTATTTTGGCAATTGAAGCAGGAGAGTGCTAACACAGGTTAAAAATAAGCGGGTCAACTTTTGAAATGAATATTTCAAAGGTTGACCCGCTTATTTTTAACCGAATTAATTTTTAAGACTAACGAGCTTTCATTTTGTCTTTACGCCGCCAGTCGAGGAAGAAGCGAGGCCAATCACTGATTGAAGCTACTCCCTTACCCAACAATTCATCAAAGGTTTCGAGCGCCCGCGTTATCTGACGATATAGCAAGCGGCGCAAATAGCGGGCCAAGCGCCACAATAAAAAACTGAGGCCGACTGGAATTAGCATTACCAAACCTAAAGCCACCTGATTATTAATCCAAAACAATACATCAATGACGGCAAATAAGGCCAGTAAACCCAGCGTGGCAATTTCCGCCAGCCAGAACCAGCGCGTTATAAAAGCAATCCGGGCCTCGGCAAAAGCACGGGTAATGTTTTTGTATAAGCTGGGGTCTTTCGCATATTCGATGGCTTGCTGTGCGCCCCAATTTGCCGCCCGCTTTCCTATTTCGCCCGTCTGCGCCATGCGTCCGGCCTTGCGCTCCATTTCCAGACTGCGTTGTTGTTCTCTATTCAAAGCCATTTTCTTACCTTCTCCTATCCCCATCCGCTATATTTGGTCAAATGACCCTTGAGTATATAAATTCTAGCCCTCAAATAGTCTCAAGATTCATAAGGCATAATACAGGCCAAAGCTTTCCACAAAATTCTAACGGGCTTTGCAGCCTGTCCACTTTCTGGTAGAATTAACGGACGGGCAATCTTTTGGCTTAGAAAGGGCGAACTCTGTGATAAATCGAAAATTCAAATGGATAACGACCTGCGCTCTATTATTTTTGCTGTTTGCCTTTATCTCGCCAGTTAACGGGCAAACCAGCGATAGCGCCGAAAATGTGCCGGATGCCGGGGCGTACCTCACCGAATTTTTGGTACACTCGGTAGCAGCCCCGCGCCGCGACGATTACGACCTCTACTCGCGCCTCAAGAAAGATTTAGGGCCAAACCCGCCCCGCACTACCACCAAACCAGTTTATCAACTCGGCGACAAAGATACTTTCTGGGTACTCGACCAGGAACGCAAGCAATATTACAAGGTGAACGCTACGCTGGTCGCTTTGACCGCGCACGTCTATATGTTTCTCGACGATGGCTTTAAGGTTGATGTTAATGCCCTACGCACTGCCGCCGAAGCTTTCGAGAATAAAGTTTACCCGACCAACCGCCGCTTCTTCGGCTCAGAGCCGTTGCCCGGCGTAGATAACGACCCGCGCCTGATTATTTTGAATACGCCGCTCAAGCTGGCTTCCGGCTACTTTAGCGCCGAAGATGCGCTTTTGCAAAGCGTAAATCCCTATAGTAACGAGCGCGAAATGTTCTTTATCTATTCGCAGCCAGCCAACCAGGACAGTTATTTAGGCACGCTGGCCCACGAATTTCAGCACATGATTGAATTCAACCGCTTGCCCAGCCAGGATAATTGGCTCAACGAAGGCAGCAGTGTGCTGGCCCAAATCCTCAACGGCTATTCGTCCGGCGGCGTGGATAACGCTTTTATGTCCCGGCCCGGCACTCAGCTTAATTCGTGGGCCTGCACTCCCTGTGGCGGCGTAACGGCCCAGTACGGCGCGGGCTTTAGCTGGCTGGCTTACCTGAATGACCGTTTCGGCTTTGAAGTAATTCGCAATATTGCGGGCAACGGGCAGGGCTTGACCGGCTTTAATTCGGTGGATTGGTCGCTGGCGACTACCACTGGCACTGACCTATCCGGCGACAGCATTTTTAAGCAGTGGGTAATTGCCAACTACTTGAACCGACGCACCGCCGACCCACTTTACAGCTACAAAAGCGTCAGCACGCAGGTTAACGCCGTGACTCCGGCTAAATTGCCTTTTAATCCGCCTCAACTAAAGCTGAACCAGTATGCTGCTCAATATTTCGATGTTACTGCCGATGAAAACGGCTTTAGCCTGGATTTCAAAGGCTTGCCAGGCGCAAAACTTGCGCCGACCAATCCCCACAGTGGCAAAATGGTCTGGTGGGCCAACCGGGGCGACAACAGCAATATGAAGCTCACCCGTGAAGTAGACCTGAGCAAGGTTAGTAGCGCAAACCTGAAATTCTGGACGTGGTTCGATATTGAACCCGACTACGATTATCTGTATCTTGAAGCTTCGAGCGATAACGGCGTAAGCTGGGAAGTTTTGCCGGGTAAATATACTTCGCCACTCAAGCCGACTTCCCGCGCTTATGGCCCTTCCCTGACCGGGCAGAGTGCCGCTACCGGGCCGGATTTGTCCGACCAGGAAGCAGTAGTAGCAGGCTGGGTGCAGGAAAATATTGACCTGAGCAAGTACGCGGGCAAGAAAATTAAAATCCGGCTGGAATATGTCACCGACGAGGGCTACAACCGCAACGGCGCACTCTTCGATGATTTCGAAATTCCCGAAATCGGCTGGAGCGATAACGTCGAGGGTGGCATCAACGGCTGGCAATCCGAAGGCTTTTTGCGGGTCAACAACTCAATACCGCAACGCTACGCCGTCCAGGTTATCAGCCGCGACGGAGCCTGCGCCGACCCGAAAGCGACTGACTTGAGCAAAGCCAACAACGGTCAAAGTTGCATCCAGCAATTGACCCTTGATAGCACCAATGCGGCCCGTCAGTTTTTCCCGTACAAGCGGGCGGTAGTGGTGGTCGCGCCTTACGCCGTTAGAACGCTAGTCCCAACCCAATTTAACCTGAAGCTGACATCGGGCCGTTAAAAATTTACCACGGAGACACATAGGCACGGAGATTTTTTAGATAAAGCTTTCGTCTCTGGATAAGCGAAAAACCCGGAAATTTTGTTTATTTGAGAATTTTCTTGCAAGAAAATTCTCAAATAAACACAAAAAATCTTTTGAGGAGAGGGCGAACTTGAGCAGCGAGCTGGCAGAAGAGCAACGCTTGATTGAGGCGGCACAGCACGACCCGACCGCTTTTGGGGCTTTGTACGACCGCTATTTCGAGCGAATCTATAGCTATGCCTATCGGCACACCGGCAACCAGGCCGAAGCCGAAGATGTTACTGCTCAAACTTTTAAGCAAGCCCTCGAAAATTTGCACCGCTTTGAGTGGCGCGGTATGCCGATGGGAGCCTGGCTTTACCGCATCGCTGGAAATATTATTACTGGCAATTTCCGCCGAAGTCGGCCCAGCGCCGCTTTTGAAGAAGCCTACGACGTTCCCAATACCGGGCTGACCCCCGAAGAAACTTTTTTGCAGGGAGAGCGAAACAGCGCGCTAATGGAAATGGTGCGCCGCCTCCCCGATGCCCAGCGCCAGGCTATTTTGCTTCGCTTCTCCCAAAATCTCTCGTATATCGAAATTGCCGAAGCGATTGGGCGTACCGAAGGCGCGGTCAAGCAACTTATTCACCGCGCCCTCGTCACCTTGCGCGATAACATGAGCAAGCAGCAACAAATGTGAAAACTGAAAACTAAAAAACTGAAAACTAAAAACTAATAATGACCAAAATATTCAAAGAGCGCAAAATCTGGCAGAGCGCCGGATTCAATATGATTGCGGTATCATTATTCCTGAGCCTGGGGCTGCTGGCATTACTTATCATGGGACTGATAAACAACGGGTCAAAAGGCGGAGGCGGCGAGACCCCGATTAACTGGGGCGCGAGTCTGCTGGTGATGGCGCTGCTTTTTATATTCTGGCTTGGACAAATGGCGGTGGTAGCGCTTTTGCTACGGAACAATCCGCAGTCGGTGCGGCTGGAAGAAGATAAAATGACGGTGGACGGGCCAGCAGGACGCGAAGCGGAAATACCCTTCGCCAACATTGTTTTAGTTCGCAAAGCCGACGTGCCAGTCAGCTATTGGAAATATAAGGCCAGCTTTCGCGGCTTGCTGATTCGCTACAAGGACGAGGCCAGTCAAGAAGAACGCGATTGTAAGCTTTCGGCCCGCGATACGAATAATTTTGATGAGTTGACCGACCGCTTGTTTGTAATCAGCCCGGTACGGCGCAAAATTTCTTAATTGTTCAACCTAAAAAGCACCGGGCCATAACAGCCCGGTCAAAAAATACAGAATTTAGAAATTATATTTGGAATAGATTAGAAGCTAATCAAAGAGACACTTTTGACCAAAGTGATAGTCAAAAGTGCCTCTTTGATTAGCCTTCATAAACGGCAATTTCAGATTAGTAGTAATGAGTTCAATCGCTTTGGATTGAACTCATTACTACTTTATGAGCTAAGATTTAGGAGTTTGACCTGATGCCGCTAAAAAGGTCGTAATCGGGGCGCTGGGCTGGAACGGTAGATTTGAACAGGATAAAAAACTCCTCTCCGGCAATAATATCCCCATACTTTTGCATAATCTTCATAAACGGGCTGTCCGGGTTAATCTGGGTGCGATGTTCCATCAAAGCGGCGCGGGCGGTACGGTAGTAATCGCGCACATCAATAATGGTCGTGATTTCGTTGTCGGGCGACCCAAATTCGGGTGGCTCTTCCTGAACGGGAGCGGGCGCAGGTGCGTCTTGCTCTTGCGGTTCTTCGCGCTGGGGACGACCAAAAGGCCAGGGGTCGCCCGCCTCCTGCATCGCTTTCCACATGGCTGTCCAACTACTGCGACTCCAGGCAGTCGTATAAAGTTTGGTGGGCTGCCAGGCCGGGCCAAATTCGTCTTCGGGGTAACGGACAATGTTAGTAGCATGGTCGAACGCGGCAACGGTAATTTTGTGGGCCATGATATGGTCGGGATGACCATAGCCACCAAACGAGTTGTAGGTCAACAGCACCTGGGGACGGTATTGCCGCACCAACTTCACCAATCGCCCAACCGCCTCGCGCATATCGGCTTTATTAAACGAAGCGGGGTCTTCGTTAGCCGAAGTTCCGGCCATGCCGCTATCGCGGTAGCCCAAATTCAGGGCAGCGCTCAGGTTTAATACTTTGGCGGCGCGGGCCATCTCTACTGCCCGAATCTGAGCCAGACGGGGCTTGGCTTCTTCCGGGTCTAAATCGGGGTCATGAATTTCGCCTTCTGCGCCGTCGGTACAGGTGACAACGATAGTTTGTACACCTTCGGCCCGGTAGCGCACCAGCGACGCGCCGCCACTGGTGGCCTCATCATCGGGGTGGGCATGTACCGCCATTAAAGTAAGGGGTTGAATATCAGGCATTTCTTTAAGAATCCTTCCTGTTTTTAAATAATACAACCTTCGCTTTTCTTCAAACGAAAGCTCATTTGTGGCCTGTTTTTTGATTTTTTGCCGAAAAATCAAAAACAAGCCACGAACGGAATTTTTTAGCGTTGAAAATTTTTGCAAAAATTTTCAACCGCTAAAGAAAAAGCGAGAGCCTCGAATAAGGCAATCTGGTATAATTTGCTTTAAATGAGCCAGTTACTGGCTGAAATAATAATAGTATATTTTGCGAGAAAGTGCCATACACAGGGAAGGAAAATCAGCTGACGGAGCAGCATCTTACAAATTCATTTCAATCTTGTATGACATTGCTCCGCCAATAGATTTTCGACTGGGTTATTTTGACGAATGGGGTTGACGAATGAGGTCGGGCGATTTAGTATTGAAAAGAAGTAAATCGGTATATAATAAGGGAGCGTAACGAATTGTAAAGACAGGAAAGGAGCAGACCTGTGAGTAACCCGCTGATTATGGATATAGATGGGAGTGGCGCACTCGAAATTACTATGTTCTTCGATTTCCTTTGCCCGTATGCCTATCAAACTTCGCTCTGGCTGCGCGAAGTCCGCGATGTAATTGGCCCGGAAGCAATCAAAGTAGACTGGCAATTTTTTTCGCTAGAGGAAAATAATCGGGGCAAAGAACACCCCGGTTGGCATATCTGGGAACAGAAACCAGGTGGCGACGCGAAAAGTTTAATGCCCTTTTTGGTAGGGGCCGCCGTAGAGCGAATAGCGGGCGAAGATGGCCTGGATTTGTTTTATCAGATAATGGGCCGGATGCTCCACGAGGAAGGGCTACCTATCTGGGAACGCCCTCAGCTTGAAGCCGCTCTCACTGAAGCACTTTTCGACCCGGCAGAGTATAAAGAAGCGCTAGAGGGCAAAGAGCAGCAGGGCTATGACAAAATAAAGAATGACCATACCGAAGCAGTCGAGAAGTACGCCGTTTTTGGCACTTCTACCCTGGTCTTTGAAGGTAGCCCTGGCAAAGCGCTTTACCTGAAAGTTATGCCGCGACCAACCGGCGCTCAGGCGTTTGAGCTATTCCAGTTTGCCCAACGTATCGCGCTAGGATTACCGATGATTTACGAAATCAAGCGCGCTACTACGCCCGAACAGCAAGAGCTTCTCAAAGAAGCTACCAGCATCTCACATTTGTATTAGTTTCTGGTTTCTGGTTTTACTTGAGATAGCAACCTTGTGCTATCTCAAGTAAAACCAGAAACCAGAAATGCTTTATTTTTACTATGACAAGAGTGAGTAACTACAACCAGAAACTAGAAACCAGAAACTAGAAATTAGAAACTGTTTCAATGGAAATCGTACCGTATCAGCAATTTTACGAATTTCATTTTGCCGCCCGGCTGAAGGCCGCAGGATTGGCCCAGTTATTGAATGTGCTACCGCTTGGGTTTCAATTTCGGCTGGGGCCAGGCGAAATTTTCTTTGACCCCGAACGCGGCCCTGGGGTCTTTTCATTGCACCTGAAACAATACCCTGCCGAGGAAAAACCGATACCAAGTAGTCAGGCTAACTATTACATCCGTTGGGCAGTAAGAGGCAGTGAGGGCAATTCGGTTCAGATAGCAATTACGCTGACCCGACGCTTGAGTGCCGAGTTAGAAACCTTAGTCTGGCTGCTGGATGGCTATGGTCGCCCGCTTAAAGTAGCCGATGAGGGTGAGGAATTATCGGCCTGAATTGATTGATTTGATAAATTAACTTTATTAGTGGCACGGAAATTGCAATAAAAGCTGGGATGATTACAAGTCAGAATGTTTAAAGAGTACGTTCTAATAAATACGCAAGGATAAAACGTGGCAAAGATTTTAGTCGCTGATGATGAGTCGGTAATTGTTTCCTTGATGTCCGAACTCCTAAGTGAACATAATCATACTGTTCTTACGGCGCTGGACGGCAAAAAAGCGCTGGAAATTTGCTTGCGCGAAAAACCCGAACTGGTTATTAGCGACATAATGATGCCCGTGATGGATGGCTATGAGCTATGCCGCCAGATTAGAGCTACCCCGCAACTAAAAAATACCCGCATAATGTTGATGACGGCAGGCTTTTTCAACCCGGCAGCCACGGCGGGACAATACGATTTTTTTGTAAAAAAGCCGTTTGATATTGATGAAATCGAAGCTTTGTTGCATAGTATCTTCCCCTAGAGCAGTAGGAGTTTGAAGGGGCAAACCCAACCGGGTTCAATGAGTCGAACCCTACGCTGTTTATGCAACACGTTCTAGGACTTGCTAATTTGCTCGGCGGGCTGCCCCTTGACTATATTAACTCCCACTTCAACTGAATTATTTGGGTCAGAAGTTGTTGTTACACTCACAACCGCATCTGGCGATTTTGCTTCCCTGGTCAAAATATGCGACATAACGTAGTCGAAAGTACTGACCGCCACGCCAGCCAGGGGAACGCCCAGAATTACTCCCCAGATACCGCCGATTTGCCCGCCCGCCAGCAGCACGAACAGGGTTGAAACCGGGCCAAGACCACTGCCTTTACCTACAATTTTCGGCAACACGACGTTTAACAGAGCAGTCTGAATAATAAAGAGTATCGGCAGAACAATTAGCGCACTGACCGGCTCAGAACTGATTGCCACAATCAGGGGAATGAACAGCGAAATTGGGCCACCAAAAAGCGGAATCAGCATAAAGACCCCGCACAAACAAGCGGTAGTGACAGCGTAGGGCAGACCCGATACCCACATAACCAACCCGACCGCTACCGCATAAAAGGCCGAAACAATCAGTTGCCCACCCAAAAAAATGCCGAAATTTCGCTCTACCGTCAGGCGTAGCCAGCGCGCAAACTGCCGCCAGCGTAACGGTACGGTTTTTTCCAGGGTAGAAGCAGAACGGGGCTTTTCGTTAGCGGAAAAACGCCGTCCAGCTAACAAACTGGCCGAAATAATTGTCACCAGCAGAATTTGAAACAAAAAACCCGCTACCCCGGTTACTAAATCGAGTGCATTTTTGAGCAAAGTGGTAGCATAACTCTCGAACTGCTTGATTATTTCGCTCAAATCGAGCTTGCCCAGCCCCAGGCTCCCCATCGTACTGTTAAGCCAGCTTTGAACATTGTCGGTAAACGGGCCGAAATTTTGAATCAGACTTTTGGTCTGCAAAATTAAGCCGGGCGCAATCAGAGCCACAAATAAGCCGACAAAAGCGATTAGGAGCAGGTAACACAAACCGATAGCCAGCCCTTTTGCAATACCCCATTCGATTAATTTGCTGACTACAGGAGCCAGAATAAGGGTCACTAGCCAGGCACTGACAAATAGCAGCAGTAACCCAGCAAAATAGGTGAGCGCCACCCATAGCCAGATACCCAGCCAGATGCTGCAAATAAGAATCAGCAAAACCAGCAGCCCTCGTAAGAGACCGCCGGTTTTAAGTACGTAAGGCCGCATCCAGTCTACCAGATTAAGGTCATCGGTGGACACAGCTATATCAAGCTCACGCTCCGGGGGAACCTGCTCGGTCATGTTTCGCTCCCTGCTAATTTATTACTTGCTTATTTACCTAGATTATAAATGACTAGAAAGCAGAAAGCAATGCAGCAAAAGCGCCGAAAGCGTTATATCCAGGAATTTGGGTTGCCCGATTATAAAGTAGTAGCGATTTGCCCAATCGGGCCACTAACTGCAATCGCTACTACTTAAACCAAACTCCTAATCAAAGCAAAAGCCAGGGTCTGACTACAAATTCAACAGCTTCAAAACATCTTCCAAAGTAGCTTTTACTTTGACCGGGGCGTTTGCGCCGGGCAAACTAGCATCCGAATGATACTGAACGATGCTATCGGTATCCTTCAAAATGTGTCCAGTCAGCATACCCAACACGCCGTCGCCCGGTTTGATTATTCCGGCAGCACTGAGCTTGCGAATACCGGCCAGGGTTGCCGCCGCCGCCGGTTCGCCGCCAATCCCACTGCGGTCAAGGTGCATTTTAGCGTCCATAATTTCGGCATCGCTAACCACCTCGACTAACCCGTCTGTCCATTCCAGAGCGCGCTGGGCCTTTGGCAAATTAACCGGGTTGCCAATCCGAATAGCAGTCGCAACGGTTTCGGGTTCGACTGCCTTGAAGTCTTTGAAGTCATTTTTGTAATAGGTATAGAATGGGGCTGAACCCTCGGCCTGAATAGTAGCGATGCGCGGTAATTTTTGGCCCAGCAACCCAAGTTCACGCAATTCGTACAGCGCCTTGCCAAAAGCACTGGTGTTGCCCAGATTGCCGCCCGGCACCACAATCCAGTCGGGCATGTGCCAATCTAACTGGTCGAGTGCTTCAAAGATGATAGTTTTCTGGCCCTCCAGTCGGAAAGGGTTGACCGAATTGACCAGATAGACCCCCGCCGCGTGCGCCACCTGCCGCACCAAATCGAGCGCCAAATCAAAACTACCGTCTACTTGAATCGTGCGTGCGCCATAAGCAAAAGTCTGGCTCAGTTTGCCCAGGGCTACTTTGCCCGCCGGAACAAAAGTCATGGCCTCTAATCCGGCTCGCGCTGCGTAAGAGGCCAGCGACGAGGAAGTGTTGCCGCTGGAAGCACAGGCGACGTAGCGCGCCCCAACCAGTTTGGCGTGGGTTACGCCTACTGTCATGCCCCGGTCTTTGAACGAACCAGTCGGGTTTTCGCCTTCGTGCTTGAGCCAGAGGTTTTCGATGCCGCTATATTTCGCCAACCGCTCGTCTTCGTACAGGTTGGTATTTCCTTCGTTGCGCGAGACAATCCGGGCCGTCGGGAAAGGCGCGACCAGTTCGCGCCAGCGCCAGACTCCGCTACCGTAAGGGAAGTCGCGCTCCGAACGTCGTTGCTCAATCCAGTCACGGGTGAGCATACCGCGCAAACTTTCCAGAGGGTGACGCACTTCCAAAAGGGAGCCACAACTCAAACAGGCATCGTTGGCTTCTTTAATCGAATGTTCGCGTCCGCAAGCAATACAGACTACCTGTACTTCACTTTGCGAACCGACAACTTGCATTTCGTCTTCTACCATTGACATTAATTTTCATCACTTTCTATAAGGATGAGTGATGAGTGATGAGTGATGAGTAAAATCCATTGGCGGAGCAATGTCCTACAGATACGGGATGATTTGTAGGATGCTGCTCCGTCAGCTGATTTTCCATTGGCGGAGCAATGTCTTACAGATACGGGATGATTTGTAGGATGCTGCTCCGTCAGCTGATTTAATTTACTCATCACTCATCACTCATTACTCATCACTAATTTCTTAATTTTTCCCATTTTACCATTAGTGGGGGCAAAAAGTGAAACCCTTTGGCTGGAATTGCGTAGAAATAATAACCGGAATATTTCAAGCCGGGACTACAAGAGTTGAGTAGGTTCAACAAAGGACTAAACACATGAAAGACTTTCGGAATAAGGTTCAGAGTAGCGGTTTCGATTCCAGCTACCTGCTTGGTCTAGGATTAGCACTGGTAGCAGTGATAGCGCTTTGGTGGACTCCGCTATTATTTCCTTTCCGTATTTTTACTACTACTGTTCACGAAGCCAGCCACGCCTTCGCCACCATTATTACTGGCGGGCAGGTATTGGCTTTCCAGGTTGACCCTAACGGTTCGGGCTATATTATTAACCGGGGCGGCTGGGGCTTACTGGTTTCTTCGGCGGGCTATTTGGGCAGCACCATTTTGGGCGGGCTGATGCTTATCTGGGCCAAAAACGAAAAGGGCCGCCGTCGCCTGCTTTATACGCTGGCAGGCGCATTGATGTTGGTAGCAGTTCTGTTTGTGGTCAATATCTTCAACCTCTTTACCGTCGGGGTAGAGCGCGATTTCTTTACCCTGATACTGGTGAGCTTGGTCGCGGCGTTTTTTGGCTTGATTGCCTACAAAGGGCCGGATTTGCTGGTCAGCTTTATGGTTTATGTCACCGCTCTCCTCAGCACCCTTTACGCGGTGTTCGACCTGATTAACGTAGTGATGATTAACGCAAGCCCAACGGGGGGACACAACGACGCGAGAAATCTGGAACGGGCTACTGGTATTCCGGCGCTGCTGTGGGCGTTGGTCTGGAGTGTACTGGCCGGGTTTATTTTGTGGCAAACCTTGAAAATTATCATCCGGCGGGGCAGCAGTTCCGCTACCAAAGGGGTAGGAGCAGCCACAAATTCAAAGCCTAAATCGCCTTTTGATAGCTATGATGAAGTAATGCGCCGCTAGAAACTGCATTAAAAGTTCAAAAATCATTTACAAAACGCCCAACTGACTCTATAATGAGCAGGTGAGCGTTTTGTTTTTTATAGGTGGGGTAGTGCGAAAGGAGACTTAGCTTGGATGAAAATACTTCTTCCGACAGTTCAGCGCCAGCTCGAAATCTGTCAGGGGATGAGGCAACCAGCGCTCCGGCTAATGCTACTCCCGCTAGAGAGATTGCCAGTATTGTAGAACATATTACAAGATTAAATCACGATCTTAGTCAGCCGTTAACTTACATGCTGACGGCGTTGGAAATGGGCAGTATCGGGGGCGGGATAGACGAGGATGAGTGCAAACTTTTGTTTGAGGCAACGTTACAAATGCGCGACCAGTTACAGTTATTTCGGGATTTCTTGCGTCGCATTGAACCAGCTCAGAACGCAAAAAATCTAGCGATTTAATTGACAAGGTCTGTGAAAATTGGTACAATAGGCATTGGAACATAAAAATAAATAGACAAACCTGACCTTCAGGGCATGGTGCGGCTTTTTAAGCCAATCCCAGACCGGCGGTATAGCCCGCGAGCCTCTCGCCTTCGAGCAGAGTGCATGATTCGGTGAAACTCCGAGGCCGACGGTAATAGTCCGGATGAAAGAAGGTAACAGTGGCAGCAGTTGCTGTTCTTTTCTGTGCAACCTAAACCTTGAAGGTGGTCTAGCCGACTAACGGCGACCACCTTTTTTGTTGCAGGTTATTGTTAAGAAGAAAAGGACGCATGAGGTAGCCTGTTACCTCATGCGTCCTTTTTTATAATTTTAATTCCAGGATTTTTTGTAAAAATCCTGGAATTAAAACTGAAATTAGTGGTTGGAAGAGTCCAGATTTTTGCCAAAATATTAAAACGGGAAGTATTTAAAATGCTGATGAAGCGCTCAAATAAAATAGAAGATTGGTCGCTTGATAAAGATAACAAAGACCATAAAGAAAACCTTACCAAGCTTAGACCAAAAGTTGATACTCAAAATAATGGTTTTTCGGAGGCAGCACCGCAGGAAAAATTGTTGGTAACAGAACAGCGTTATAAAGCTGGCTTAAGAAAAATCGCTCGCTTTGCCGCGCCGCTTACTTTTATAATCTTGCTGGGATTATGGCAACTGCTGACGATGCTGGCGGTCTATCCGGCCTACATTTTACCTTCGCCGACGGCAGTTGCCGAGCGATTGGTTGAAGTAGCGCAAACCGGGGCGTTGTGGCGGCATACTCAAACTACCCTGCTAGAGGCGGCACTAGGCTTTGGGCTGGCGCTGGTGGTGGCGGGCGGACTTTGTTACCCTATCGCCCATTCGCGCCTGATTTCAGCCTTGCTCAGTCCCCTGCTGGCGGCAACCCAGGCGGTGCCGTTGGTGGCACTTGCACCTTTGCTGGTCATCTGGTTTGGTTTTGGACTACTGCCCAAAGTAATAACCTGTGCGCTGATTGTCTTTTTTCCCTTGCTACTTAATGGCATTACTGGCCTGAAGAATGTGGAAAAATCCTTGATGGAAGCGGCCCAGGTCTTTGGAGCATCGCGCTGGCAAGCCTTCTGGCTGGTGGAATTGCCCCTGGCACTACCGACCATGCTGACCGGGGTCAAGATTGGCTTTACCGTTTCAATTACCGGGGCAGTGGTCGGTGAATTTATTTCGGCAGAAAGCGGGTTAGGCTACTTGCTAAATTTAGGGCGCGGTCAATTCGATACTGCATTGGTTTTCGTGGCTTTGCTCACTCTGACCAGCATTGCTATGTTGGCCTATGGTCTGGTCAGTTTACTCGAAAAAAGATTGGTAAATTCACAATAAGATTGTCATAACCTATCCCGGTAGAGGCGCAATTCATTGCGCCCAAATGCAGAGTCTGCCCCTTCAAACCCATACTCGGATAGGTTCTTATTCAAGAGGAGAGGAAAAATTCCGTGAAATTCAAAAAATGGCTACCTGTTATGATATTAACTTTATTGTTGATGCCGGTACTGGCAGGCTGCGGCGACCCGACCGCTACCCCCGCCACGACTGCGGCTTCCGCCGCAACAACAGCAGCATCGGCCCAGACTACTGCCGCCCCAGCTAAAGGCAAGCAGGCCGTAACGTTAGCGCTGAGTTATATTCCCAACGTCCAGTTTGCGCCATATTATGTGGCCCAGGACAAAGGCTATTTTGCGGCAGAAGGACTCGATGTAACTTTCCAGCACGGTTCGATTAACGACCTGATGGCAGTAGTCGGGCAGGGCAAAATTCAGTTTGCGCTGGGCAGTGGCGACGAAGTATTGCAGGCACGGGCAGGCGGCATCCCGATAACTTATCTAGCAACCCAATACCAGAGATACCCGGTGGCACTAGCGGCGCTAAAGGGCAAAGGCATTACCAAACCCGCCGATTTGAAGGGCAAGACTATCGGTATTCCCGGTCAATTTGGCTCGACCTATACTGGGCTTAAGGCGCTATTGGCGGCGGCTAAACTGACTGAAGAAGATGTGAAAGTGCAGGTAATCGGCTTCACTCAACGCGAAGCACTGGCTCAGGGCAAGGTAGATGCGGCGATGGTATTTTCGATGAACGAGCCAGTACAACTCCAAAAAGCCGGAGTCGCCCTCGATATTATCGAAGTTTCCAGCGTTACCAATTTAGCCTCGATTGGCCTGATTACCAGCGAAAGTTTGCTGAATAGCAACCCGGAACTGGCACAGAAGATGACACGGGCAGTCGCACGCGGTATTAAAGATACTATTGCCAACCCTGACGCGGCTTTTGAAAGCACCATTAAAATCGCCCCCGATGCAAAAAGCGACGACCCCGAACTACAACGAGCGGTGCTAAAAGAGACGGTCAAGTTTATGGTTTCAGATAGTGTTAAAGGGCAGCCACTCGGTTATAGCGACCCGAAAGTATGGGAGGTTTCGCAACAATTCTTGCTCGATAACAAGCTGATTCGCAACAAGGTTGACCCAAATAGTGCCTTCACGAACAAATTCCTCAGTGCCGACATTGGCACTTATAGCTAATTATCATTATGAAAAAGAGTAAGGAAGATGCTCAGAGCATCTTCCTTTTATTTTGTCAGAGTTTATTAAATTTAGTTATGTCAAATTAGGCCGAGCGCCGATTTGGGCTACTACTTTAGCCGCCAGTCGCGCGCCATTTTGTAAGGCTTGGGCCGGGGAAGCCCCTTTCAAGCGTTCCGCCAAAAACCCCGCGCCGAAAGCATCGCCCGCCCCGGTGCAATTTACTACTGCTACTGGCAAAGCCGCTACTTCAACGCTGGTCGAGCCTTGCTTGGCCCAAAGCGCCCCGCCTCCACCCAGCTTTAGTATCACTTCCCCATAATAATTTGTCAGGAAAGCTACTATTTGCCGGGGATTATTTTGACCACTGAGTAATTGGCCTTCTTCCAGATTGGGGAAGCAAAAATTCGCGCCGCGTGTCCATTCTAAAAACAATTCTGGCCCAATTTCTTGCAGTAAAGAAGTGGAAGAAGGGTCAATGCTGATTAACATTCCGCTTTGTCTGGCTCTTTCCAGCACTGCAAGTGCTACAGCTTGCGCTGGTTTCTCAAGCAAACTGTAGCCGGAAAGATGAAAACAATTGCCAGGGCCAGCCTGAAACACTTCCCAGGGAATATCCTCCCGCCCCAAATTACGGTTAGCACCCCGGTCGGTCAGCATATGACGTTCGCCGTTTTCGGCTTCGACCAGCGCCACAATTGTCCCGGTGGAAAGCCGGGCATCCAAACTCAAATGCGGCACTACCCCAAATTTTTCAAATTCCTGTTGGTGAAAAAGGCCGAAAGGGTCATTGCCCACCCGACCAATAAAATGCACTTCTAGCCCGCTAGTAGCCAACCAGGTAGCCAGATTAGCGGCGGAACCACCGACCCGAATAGCGATGCTACTCCGAGTATCGCTGGCACTCACCAGTGCCTGGGTTTGCTGCACAATAATATCGGTTATAACATCGCCTAGCACCACTACCATAGGAGAGTCGGTCTTGTCTTCGCTCATAGTCACTTACTGTTGTTTCTAAATGCTGAAATTAAAGCCATTTTATAATATTGCGGGTTTCACAATCGAACGAAGCTGATTGTAGCATCGAACCGGGCTTTATTACAACCAGAACTTTGGCTTTGGTAGTAGCGATTTGCCCGATTGGGCAAATCGCTACTATTTTTACATAGTAAGCGATAGTCTTAGCAATTGGTGTTGTGTCAAAAGCAGTTTTGGAATTAAAGCAGGTTATTGGGGTAGACAAAAACTGTATCGGCTACCACACAAACAAAGTGGTAGCCGGAAAGTATAGAAGGATGTTAAGGGGCAACCTGGCTGAATACTTCTTTGCGCATCGAAGTTGGGTCTACCAATCCTCCCAAAGTGCGCCCTGCCGGGTCTTGAAACAGGGCAGCGTTCCAACCGTCTGCCGCCGCCTGCGACTCCCAGCGCATA
Organism: Chloroflexia bacterium; assembly: GCA_038209275.1. Lineage (GTDB taxonomy): Bacteria > Chloroflexota > Chloroflexia > Chloroheliales > Chloroheliaceae > L227-5C. The sequence continues at coordinate 24,891 of JBBQXW010000046.1, forward strand.
ATTAATACAAACTCACCGTTCTCGCCGCGAGCAAGCTCTCTTCCCAGGCTTCCCGCGTACTGGCGGGCCACTCCCTGCTGAATCTCCTTCTCGGCCTGGATAAGCGCTTGCTCGTCAGCACCTTCCCGCAATTTGTAGCGGGCAATCTCAATAATAGCCATCTTATGTAGGTCTCCTTCTTCTTCTTGCTTTAGTGACTCAAATTAGTTATAATGGTAATGTGTATGCGCACTCACACAATTATTATATATGCTTGCGCACGCATTGTCAATAGCCATGAGGAGGGAAATTGAAAATGAATCCGAAATTTACCGAAGTCGAGGGTCTAGCCTGGGGAAAACTGCTGAATGTACACTCCATAATGGCACGAAGGCTGGAAGAGATGCTTCAGACTCGCTACCAAATTTCACATGGCGAGTTTGAAGTGCTGTTGCGTCTTTCCTGGGCCAGCGACAACCGAAGACGTATCTGGGAACTCGCCGAAACCAGTGTGCTTACCCACAGTGGCATGAGCCGATTGATAGAACGGCTGGTGAAAGCCGGGCTGGTACGCCGAGAAACCGCCACCGAAGATAAGCGGGGAGCTTATGCCGTAATAACGGCGGCGGGGCTGGAACGAATCGCCGCCGCCGAAGCCAGCAACATTGAACTGGTGAAGCAGCATTTTCTGAGCTTGTACAACGAAGAGGAGTTGAAACAAATGGGTTCTTTTTGGAAACGCTTTTTGAATTACGAGGAACAACTGGCAAAAGACGAAACCGGTTCATAACAGAAAATGCTACTATGCAGTCCAGACGGATATATCAGCAGGATTTTCGCTTGCCGCCTTAAAAGTAGTAGCGATTGGGCAAATCGCTACTACCAGAGCGAAAGTCCTCATCAGTAGACGGTATTGCTGTATTGCTTTATATACTTGTCATTAACTATTTTGAGATGTATAATAAATATTGAGAAACAAGTATAATTAAGAAGAGGCAATATTATGGATTTTTTGTTTTTAGGCGAAGCGTTGGCGCTGGATTTGGTAAATACACAGGTTATGGTACGCGGCAAGCCGGGCGATTTGTTGCAAACCCCCGACAACCTGGAGAAATGGTGGGAACAGGCCCATACTCGCTTTACACCCGCCCTAGCCAAAGAAGTTAAAAAGCAGTTTGACCTGTCAACCCTGGAACAACTTAAAACTTTACGTGATACTTTGCGGCGAATGTTAAAGGCTATAGTTGAAAAGCACTCCCCGGAGACGGGCGACCAGATTTATATTAACCAACTTTTGAGCGCTGGACATCAGGCGCTGGATTGGAATACAACCCAAACGCCACGTGGAACTTATTGCTTGACGCAAGATACTGAGGTTCACCCGCTTGCTTTTGAAGTGGCGTTGTCGTTTCTTCGCTTGCTGACCGAACAGGATTTGGCTCGATTACATAAGTGTCGCAATGAACGGTGTATTCTCTATTTCTATGACACTACTAAAAGTGCTACCCGTCACTGGTGCAGCACTGGTTGCATGAATCGGGCCAGGTCTATCGAAAATTACCGAAGCAAGAAGCTGGTGGAGGCAACTCAAGATTAAGCAAAAAGACGGTTCTGAACTAATTGGTTGACCGAATTTGTTTCAAGCTCTACAATGGCATTAATTCCAGCAGATTTTTTCCAATTTCAAAGAGGAGCGAAGCTTGATGACGAGCAAATTAATTTCGTTGAAGGAAGCGGCAGCGCTGATACCGAACGGGGCAAGTATTTCGTTCGGCGGCTTTACCAGCCAGCGTCACCCGATGGCGCTGATATACGCGCTAATTCGGTTGCGGCGGCGCGATTTGTACCTGTTCGGACATTCGCCGGGCGGCGATTGGGATATTTTAATCGGGGCGGGCTGCGTCAAGCGGGTCGAACTGGCCTATGAAGCAGACGAGGCTTTTGGCACGATTGGCCCACGCTGGCGGTTGGCGATACAGCGTGGCGCGGTGGAGTGGGAAGATTACAGCAATTTCGCAATGGTCACGCGCTTTCAGGCCGGAGCAATGGGCGTACCGTTCTTGCCGATGCGTTCGCTTTTTGGCAGCGATGTGCTGGCGCGCGAGGCACTTTCGGACGAGCAACGCGCCGCCGACCCCCGCACCGCCTCAAAAAAACTGCATGTAATGGAGTCGCCGTTCGACCCGGCAGAAAAAGTGGTGCTGCTGCCCGCCATACACACCGAGTTTTGTGTGCTGCATGTTCAGAAAGCCGCCGAGAACGGATTGGTCAGAATCGAGGGGCAAAGCTTCGCCGATGTGCAGCAAGCCCTATGTGCCGATACTGTAATTATTACTGCCGAGGAGATTGTTTCAGAAGAAGAATTGCGGCAAGACCCGGAGCGCAATTTGCTGCCGTTCTTTGCCGTAAGCCACGTAGCGCATGTACCGTTCGGGGCGCACCCCTACGCCGTTTACAATTATTATGATTATGACCCGCGCCAGCTTAAAATTTACCATGAAGGCGCAGAAGACGATGCCCAGTTTGAGCAATATCTGGCGCAATTTGTCTACGGTGTGAACGACCAGGCCGAATATCTGGCAGCAGTCGGTGGCGCGGCCCGACTGGATGGCCTGAAAGCCGACCCGAATTTTGGCTATAGCCCCAATCTCAAGCGCAGGAGGCTCGACTAAGATGAGTACAACGGTACAATATAGCCTGACCGAACTAATGACGGTGGCAGCCGCCCGCGAAATTAAGGATGGCGAGGTGGTTTTTGCCGGGACGGGTCTGCCGATGCTGGGGGTGATGTTGGCCCAGCAGACCCACGCGCCCAATTGTGTAATTATTTTCGAGGCGGGTGCAATCGCCAGCCGCATGGCCCATCTGCCCATGTCGGTGGGCGACCCGCGCACGGTGCGCGGTGCAGCGATGGCGGCGGGGTTGAGCGAAGTGTTCACCTATTGCTTGCAAGCCGGACGGGTAGATGTGGGTTTCATCAGTGGCGCACAAATTGACCGCTACGGCAATATTAACAGCACTTCGATTGGCGATTATCATAACCCAAAGGTGCGCTTTCCGGGTAGCGGCGGCAGTTGCGATATTGCCTGCCTTGCCAAACGGACGGTGATTATCGCCGCCCACGAAAAGCGCCGCCTACCCGAGAAAATAGACTATATCACCAGTCCCGGTTGGCTGGAAGGGGGCGACAGTCGCCACAAAGCCGGACTGGTTCGGGGTGGCCCGGCGGTAGTAGTAACCACCAAAGGGGTAATGCGCTTCCACGATACCAGCCATGAAATGTATCTGGCAAGCTACCATCCCGGTCTGAGCGCCAAAGCGGTAGCCGATGATACCGGCTTTGTATTACCGACTGAACACGCGACTGAAACCGCCATTCCAACTGCCGAAGAGTTGCGGATTTTGCGCGATGTAGTAGACCCGGAACGAGTATTTTTGAAATAAAGCTAAAACATTAAAGGCTCGAAAAGAGGAGCTGGTTTGTGCTGTTTTTCTAAATTAGGCATAACCTGATTTAGTTGAGCAGCATTAACTAGCCTCTTTTTTAAATCTGTTAACGGAATTGATAAAATTAAATAAATTTAATTTTAGGTTTTACTACTTGATTTCTCATAATAAAAATGCTATAGTACTATCGTACTAATGGGTTTATGTAACTTTACGTCACAATATCTTTATCCTTCAATCTTCTCAACAATTCAGCTTGATTTTCGATTTTCGTATGCTTAAAATTTAAACCCCCTATTGTGCGGTAACAGTCGAAGCAGCCTGATTACTAACTTATTTTGTTGTTCGTGATAATCAGGAAAGCCAGCTTTATTGTGCAAGCTAAAAGGCAACCAACTGGTGTTGTCTGCCTCAAGTGGGAGAAAAAGGGTGAAACTAGGCGGATTTAGTAGGACGCTAATTGGGTTAGTTGTAAGTATAATGCTGGTAGGGATATTTACGCCACCGGCATTGGCTGCCAATGAAACTATATTAGGAGCTTATTATGGCAGCCAGGGCTGGGACATGAGACAGGTTGCCGCGATGGAGCAATGGCAGGGCAAGAAACAGTCAGTGGTAAACCTGTACACCAACTGGGACAGCGATAGCGCGGTAATGAGCAATTTGTTTTCTCAGCAATTGCCGAATATTTGGGCCAACAAGAATATCCCGATGGTAACGTGGGAGCTTTTTACCAATTATAGCGGCACGACCCCTTCAAATATTACGGCGCTGGTAGCAAAAGGTCAGTATGATGCTTATATCCAGACATGGTCTGACAGGCTGAAAGATTTTCTCAAAGGGCCAGATGGTGTTTATAGCAATACCGATGACCGCCGAATTTATTTACGGCTGGGCCACGAAATGAACGGCAGCTGGTATCCCTGGGCGGCAGCAAGCGGAGGCAGCACCCCGGCAGACTACATCAGCATGTGGAAGCGGGTACGCAGCATTTTCACGGGTAAAGGGTTGGACGGAAGCCATGTGCAGTGGGTCTGGAGCGTCAATGCGGGAGATGTGGGCGGATATAAAGCCGAGCAGTTTTACCCCGGCGATGGACAGGTGAGCTGGGTAGCCATAGACGGCTATAACTGGGGCGGAACGAGCGCGGCAAACTGGCAAACGCCCGACCAGGTTTTTGGAAACATGATAACTCGGCTACGCGCCCTTACCTGGAAACCCCTGGCAATTACCGAGTTCGCCAGCAGTAGTCTGACCAGTACTGGTACCAATATTGCCGCTAAATCGAATTGGATTACCAGTTTTTTCAGCTATGCTCAAAGCAAAAATATAAAAATGGTTGTCTGGTTTAATACTGATAAAGAGCAAGATTGGGCCAGCTTTGGCGGCGGCAACGGTACTGGAAGCTATACCTACAACGGTCAGACTTACAAGGTCTATAACAGCTACAAAACGTCGGTTAGTTCGAGCAGCTATATAGGCTCTAGTAGCAGTAATGTGCGATTGCTAACTAATAACCAGTTTAATGGCTAATAGTTTTTGTTAGTTATCACTATTGACCAGCGTAGCGAAGAGTGCTAAAGTTAAGTTCTAAACTGCCAAAGAGAAATACTAGAGAGGACAACTCTTTGCTACCGCGCCCAAATTTAGCGCCAGCCTCGGCTTCGCTCGAAAATTATAATTTCACCAGCGAAGCCGAAGCCGAAGCGACTTATTTGATAATCGCCTGGTTTGCCGTGACTGAATCGGCGGCGCTGGGTATATTCCCGATTCTTCCGGCTTTGCATCAGAGTCGCACCCAGGAAGTTACTTTTCTGGCCCGCTTTTTTGAACATGGGTTGGAACACTTTCACGATGAGCAGCGCCACGCTAACCTCTGGTGCAAGGCGCTGCTCGATTTTAGCCAGCGCTATCCCCAGATTGTCCAACGGGTCAAACTCCCTGACTGGCAACTAAAAATAATGCTGGGCAGCATTGGCAAGCCGCACAGCCTGAAAAATTTTGCAATAGATTGTCTGGCCTTTGAAACCGCCTTGCGCGCTTTTTACGAAGTGGCCCGTCCGCGCCTGAATTACCCACCGTTATTGCCTATTTTGCGAATTATCACCAAAGACGAAGAGCAGCACACCAATTTTGGCCGGGGTTATGTTTTTGAGCTAACCGGGCCGCTGTCGCGCAGGGAACGAACTATGGTAGCCTTCCGCTACTGGCGCAACCTGACGGGAGTAATTATTACATTACGGCCTTTGCTCAATGCCTTGAGCCGCCACCAATTTTTGCCGCCCGAAGAATTTACGGCCCATTTAGCTCAATACGCCAGAACAAGCGAAATGCCCGGTTACAACACCCGCTTACTACACTTTATCGCTCGCCTCGGCTAAACTAAAATACTTTTAAGTTTAGAGTTTTGTGGAAAATTAATAGGGGTTTTAATGGGGAAGTCGTTTTTGGAAAAAGGAAAACATTGTGTTTTGACTATCTGTATTTGGTTTTGAATGGGTTATAATTTTTTGTCAAATCTCTAAACTTAAAAGTATTTTAGTTTAGCCGAGGCGAGAGATAAAGTGTAGTAAGCGGGTGTTGTAACCGGGCATTTCGCTTGTTCTGGCGTATTG
>JBBQXW010000047.1:0-30501 GCA_038209275.1 Chloroflexia bacterium
CAAGAAAGACACCGAGGTGACAGGCGATACCAAAGCGACGCGGATGAGCGTAGCCTTGTCCGTCCACCATCAGCAAATCGGGCTGAATTTTCAAGCGCGCAATCGCATCCAATACCAGTGGCACTTCGCGGAACGAAAGCAGACCGGGTACGTAGGGAAAAGTCAGCTTGCGGGTAGCAACAACCCGGTCAAGTAATTCCAGTTGGGGAAAGGACAGCACTACTATCGCTGCCTGTCCTTCGTCCTTTAGCGACACATCAATTCCGGCTACACTCTTAATCTGGTCTGGCTCAAAGCCATTAGTCTTTTGCACCAGTGGACGCAAACGGCTCTGAATCTCCCGCGCCTCCTCCACCGATACGTCCCACGAATGTTCCTCGTAATTCGCCACGCGATTCTCCATAGTTATCAGTTTTCAGTTTTCAGTTGAATGGATTATAACAAATTAATGAGGGTAGCAAACCTGATAGGGGCTAATGGGCTAATTGCATTGGCATTAGACGCATTAAGTTAAGCTTTTGCCGTTAAAATATTGACCTGAGATAGCCCGCCCCGAAATAAATTTCAGGGCTGAGTCGCACAAACCATCTGAAGATGGTTGAAATACCATTGTTAGAACCGTAAATTGAGTTAGCTTGTGCTAACTTGAGCGAATTAGCCCTGAAATTTATTTCGGGGCGGGCCAACACCAGCCACCAATTTTGGGTTGAATTCCTTACTTGATGCGCATTGAGCGAATGCAATTAGCCTTCAAGAATAGTTGTCAGTCATCAGTCGTCAGTTTTCAGCCTTTTAACTGACAACTGACAACTGACGACTAACGACTAACGACTGACAACTAATTCTGATTGACACGAGGACGTTCGGGAGCATTGGCAGCAACGGTTACATCTACCAGCAGCGATTGCTTGAGCCGCCTGGCTCGGCTTAGGTAGCTACGAGCGGCCCACAGGCCACTGAGAGCGGGTAAGGTGAAATAGACCGCCGCCCAAAATGGTATCTGGTCGGGGGCAAGCAGCGTCAGGACGGCCCAGAAACAGACCCAGAACAGGCTTTGCCATAGCACAAACAGCAACACCGCCATGGCAGGGCGACGGCTCTTGAACCAGCCCACGCCCAAAAAGCCGCCCCAACCGGGAATCGTTTCCGCCAACCAGATGAGCCAGGGATTTTGATTGAGAATCAGGTGTGGCGGCGTGACAAAACCCGAACTGGCCTTTACCAATGGCGGCAACGTACCGCTATCGGCAGCACTATCCGTCGGAGCGGGTGACACAACCGTCGCTGTACCGCTATCGGCAGCGCCATCGTTCGAGATACGCCCGGCCTGTACCAATGCTTCACGGCGGGCCAGTTCCAGCGAGGTTGGCGGAATATGAATATCTATCAAGTATTTCCAGGTACGGGCCAGGCGCATACCGAGCGTGCCGCCATAGTTAGCCAGGCGCTCCTTGCCAACCGTCCCGAAAATATTAATGACGTGACCGATGTAGGCAGTACCAACCAGCGCGTACATAGCAGCCATTATCCAGTCGTGCATCCCGCCTGTCACCTGCTGGCGAGCCTGCGCGAAATTCATGCCCGAACGAATCAGATTACCTTCGCTAATACCCAGCCAGATAAGGCCCAGATAAAGCACGCTAACCCCGATAACCAGCATTGTTTGCGAAAATTTTGCCAGTTTCAGGCTAAAGAGCGGGCGGTCTACCATGCGCGGCAAGGCAAACAGCGCCAGCGTAGTCAAGGTCAGGGTGACAACACCGACGATATTCATCTGGGCGTGCGACATTGGCAGAATCAGTTCGCCAGCTTCACGGGCTTCTTCCATCCAGCGATTAGTGCTGGGCATAATTTGCAAAATGCCCTGCGTCGTGCTGATAAAGAGCGCCACACAGGAAATACCCAAAAAGCCTGCCAGAAAACTTTCTCGGCTCTTACCCAAACCTTTTTTGAGGGTGAGTAAAATGTTGGCGATAAAAGTCCAGAAACCCACCGCCATAATCGAACCAGCAATCGCAATCGGCAAAGGATGCCAGATGCCCATCTGTTCGCGGGCGATGGCAGGGGTAATTCCCAGCGAAATAACCTTGTCGCCTTCGATAAAGCCCAGGGTAATCAGGGTCAGCCAGAAAGAGAAGACTCCGGCAAAGAGCGTCCAGAAAGAAAAGTTTGCCAGCCGGATACTATAGACCGCGTGACCAGTCATGCGCGGAATAAAGTAGTATAGGAAACCCATAAAGGCGAAAATTACGCCGCCGACCAAATTCATGTGGGCGTGCGAAGCCGGGTCAATTAGTTGGCCCGCCGCGCCCGTTTTGTAAAGCCAATCCAGCGACCAGGGTAGCACCTGATAAACTCCCTGAAGCGTACCAAGCAATAGGGCAATCGAGGCTACCATATGAAACTTGACGGTAAAGCGCTGCTGGGTACTGGCATCGCGGCGGGATTGCCAGATGGTCATTACCACGTTGGTAACATAGAGCCAGTAGCCCAAACCCATACAGGAGGCCGTCACCGCTTCGGGGAATTTGTGCCAGAACCCGACAATATCTTTAGCTTGCTGGTAGGTATAGCCCTGATGCACCAGCGCCCCTTCGGTCAAGCCAATAGGCAACAAGGCGCAATAAAAGCCAAACACGCCGCAAGCAGTCAGCCAAAAACCAATATTGCACAGCGTCCGGCTATAGAGCGGGCGCTGAAGAACGCGCGGCAATATATAGTAGGTAATACCCGCAATAGCGATAGTACCGCCCAACACTACGTTGATATGGGTCAAGCCCAGGTTGGTGAACAGGTGTCCGCCGTAATCCGCGCCGCGCAGCCAGTCCGCCATAAAAGGCAACCGCTGAAATACGCCGTGAATCGAAGCCAGCAAAAGGGCAAAAGCCTGAACAATAAAAAATTTGACCAGAATGGAATCATCGCTGTAGGGCTTGCCGTCCGGCCCGATATTGCCGCTATCGTAATACGGCCTGATTTTTAAGTCTTTGGTAGTCATTGCCATTGTTAGCGGCCTCCTTCGGCCTGGGCCAGGCGCGGCTCAAGTTCATTCGTCGGCACCGGGAATTTTTCGCCCCCACTGCGGATAACTGCTACCACTATAATCACCAGCAGCACCAGTCCAGGCCAGATTAGCCAATCCAAACCGACTCCGGCTTCGGTATTGGCCTGAGCCTCGATAGGCTGGCGGAATTGCACCGTTGCATTATTCAAACTCGCACCACCGAGTTTGATATTCCAGTGACCGTTGTAATCAAACCGCAAAGTAGTCTGGTATTCGCCCGGCTTTCCGGCTGACTCAAGCAGCACCGGCCCCTGGTCGGGCGTGCGCGGCCCGTTGTGTTCCTTCTTAACCTGTCCGCTATAGTTGCGAATTGCCGTCAAATCCAGCGTCAGGCCATCAACAGGCTTGCCGCCAGTATCGGTAACGCGAAAGCAGAAAGTAACCTTATCGCCAACGTGCTGCCCGGTATTGCCCGGCGAAAGATACTCAATCGTGTAGCCATTGGCTTGCTGCACACGTGGCGGGTCTGCAACTATTTCGCTATCCGCCAGCGCCAACCCAAAGCTACCAAAAACTACTATCAGCGCCACTCCTAGCGCCAGCCATCTATTCAATTGCTTTTCTCTTCTAATTCCTTGCATTGTTCGCTAAACCTTGACTACTTCTCCGTAATAATGAAATAGGCGTAAAGTTTGCCGCCGAACATACCAGCATCGGGCAATTCGATTTCGTAGCGCCCGCTTTTCCAGTCTGTGCTGTTGGTGGCGGTAGTAGTGAGCGTGTAGAAATTGCCGTCAACCGTATTTTTAAGATAACTGGACTGGCGGGTCAAGCCGCCCGCAAGTTCTTCGCCCGTCGCTTTATTGTAAATGCGGTAATGTTCGGGAACATCCAGCTGTTTGGGCGTAAAAATAATTTTGAAAGCTTTGCCGGAAGATAGCTGGGTAATTTCGATAGGGTCAAGCGTAATCGGCTGGTTGCCTATCGCCAGCTCCCGATAGCCGTTCTCGCCGTCAATTTGCAGATAAACTTTATTAACGTGTAGCGTATCGTCTATCACATTAGGTTGCAAATATGGTTCATTGAGGCTGACCCAGAGCATAAAGAAGGAAATGAGCGTGGCGATTATGAGCATTGTACCAACCGCAATAAAGGCAAAGCGTCCGGCTAAAAAGCCAACTTTAGTTTCCTTGCCGCGCACCCACCAACCGCCGCCGCCGAAGAGCGGGTCGCCGGGCTGGGGCGGTGCGGGCTTCTGATTTTGAGGAGGTGGCGGGGAACCTTCCCCGGTCTCCGGCTTGCGTACTACTGCCATGATTTGGTTTACCCTATAACTTCGTAGACACTGACTTGCATCGAATTATTATCTTCACCCAGAATTTTCTCGATTTCTTTGATAACCGGGGTGCTGGCGTAAGCCTGCATATCCTCGATTGTAGACCACTCGGTATGAATTACAAATTGAACTGCGCCGCTTGGGTTGACCGTTCGCCAGACGCTAGTCTGAATCAGGCCAGACTGAGTCTGAGCCACGTATTTCCGACCGGGAACCAGCGTAGTATAGGCCGAATTACCCGGCTTTATCATTTCAGCCTCGTCACGCGGTAACGAGAAAGTTACGGTACGCACAAAAGCCATTTTAGCTCCAGCTCCTCTATTTCATGAAGTGAGTACCCAGCGTGGTGGACACTACCGTTTCGCCGATGGTCAAATAAATAATAGTAATCCAGACTGCCATCGTAATAGCAATACCGATAATTATCAAAAGCATCAACGGCAACTGGCGCGGAACTTTGGTTTGAGTTATTTCTTCGATTAGTTCGCCGCCTTCGACCAACTGTTCCATGTGACCGAGCCGTTGCAGCTTGGCGATACGATTGCTCTCTATTTTGTCCATCTTTTTCCCTTTATTACTTAATTAGTATTGTACGCCACTGCTGATAGAGACGATGGTGTAAGCCACCATGGTAGTCAGAATAGTAATATAAATCATCAGCAAAAAGACGGGAATCGGGCCATACCCAGCGTAAACCGTCCCGGCAAAACTCTCGGCACTATGGTCAAACGGCACCCGGCTTTCGGCCTTGCTGCGCCCACTCCGCGCCCATAGCCAGACCCCCGCGATTAAAAAGAGGGACACACCAATCATGATAGCATCTATCGCATAATTCTCCTGCCAGGGTTTGCCTACCTGGGGAGCCGCTTGCAGCACTATTCCGCTATAGAGAGTTCCTAACATGTTTTCAACTCCTGTTTGATTAGTATTGCACCTCAGTCGTAACGTATTTTTCTAAATCGTCGCCGTTCTCGTCAGTCAGAGCCATTTCAAGCATATCGTACTTGGCTTTTTCGGGGCGACGGAACTCGCCATTGTGCCAGGAAAACAGCATCCCGACCCCTGCCATTGCGAACAGGCCCAGGGCGAAGACCCACATTACATCGGCGGCGGCATATTCGTCGCCGCCAACGCCATCGTGAGCCAGGGCGGGTGTGACAAACACCAGCAACAGAGCGATTACCAGAACAGTTGTGAGCAAAAACTTGCGTTTCATAAAATTATTTCCTTTTGTCCGAGCAAAATCCCTCGCCCGGACAGTATGACCCTTATCGAGCCGGAGCGGGTGTGGCAGTAGGCGGCTGACCGCCCTGAATCGGCGTTGTCGGCTTGCCTGCATCGTTCGGTCCTTGATTGCCTGCCGTCACATTTGGAGCGGGCGACTGTGTACCACCACCACTTGAGGCAGTTGCTGCACCTTCTTTGGAAGGGGAAGGGCGCGGCGAAGGCGGCTGATAATACCAGTTTTCCTGATTAGCGTCGTAAGGGGCAGGAGCCGGGCCAGCCGCGCCGCCCGTTACCATCTGGTTAGCGTTCAGGCCACCAGCCGGGGTTTGCAAACCGCCGTTCGGAATAGTCCGCACAAAGTTAATTACGTCCCAGATGTCGTTGACAGTCAGATAATCGCCCCAGGCTGGCATGGCACTGCCGGGCAGACCAAAGAGCAAGAAGTGATAAAGCTGGCCTTCGCTATGGGCGCGCTGGGCGTTAGCATCCTTAAAGTTGAAGGGACGCGGGTTCATAAATTGCGCCGCTGGGCCGTTGCCATCACCTTCTACGCCGTGACAGCCAACGCAGTTGACCACATAAACTTGCCGACCATGTTCCAGGCTGCGGTTGCTAGGTGTCATGGCGCTACGGGTATTCTTCCAGGTTTCCGGCACAAGCGTCCGTAGGTAATCGAGGTGGTCTTTGGTATAAGGCACATCCTGAGCCACTCCTTGCGTTCCCTGTCCACCCTTGAGGCTATCCAACAAATCTTTCTTGCCGTCGCGATGAACCGTTGTACGAGCGTCCGCCCCCTTCTGACCGAGGCTCTGGACATACGAAATCAGGTTTGCTAAATCCGAGCCGGGCCGAGCCTGATTAGTATTTTTGTCCAATCCATCAATATAAGAGAACTGCGGCATCACCGAATTTGGGCTGGTGTAGCGCGGGTTCTGGAAGTGCGCCACATGCCAGTCGTCGGGGTGAACACCACCTTCCTGCGAAAGGTCAGGCCCGGTGCGCTCCGTACCAAGCAGCATAGTTTGTTGGAAAACGTAATCACCTGCCTGAGCCACTCGCGAAGCTTTGCCACCCCCTGCTGCATTCCAGTCTTGCGGGCGCACATATTGAGTATGGCAATAGACGCAGCCATTGCTCATATAGACCTGTCGCCCGGCTTCTTCCACAGAAGTTAGAGGTCGGGCTATGTCGGACGGTGCTGGCTGAAAAGTCAGGGCTGACAGGCCAACGGTCATAAAGATGGCGGTCATAACAATCAGGATTGAACCGGCTATCACAGTGCCAAATGTCATTTTCATCCCGAAAAAATCTCCTTCGCCAGGCTATTTAGGAGTGGGAGCTACAATCGGCGCTAAATCTATGGCGCGCTGGTTCTGCGTCATAGTAGCCACAATTAGCGCGCTAAACACAAACAACATAAACAGCACTATCAATACAACCAGTGCCAACTCTAACTTTCGTTTTCTCGCCCGCGTAAAAGAATTATCGTCCGGGCGGTGCGCTACATTTGCCTCGTGTGACATCGAAATTTATCCTCTCAGCAAAGAAGTTTCAAGTTTCAAGTTCCAGGTTTCAAGTTCTAAAAGTTATTATGTTATAACTCTTTGGATAATCCCAAGTTCATAAAACCACCATTTAGAACTAAAACCTGAAACCTGGAACTTGAAACTCTTCTATTATGAACCGACTTCGGCGTAAGTTTGGACGATGGTTGCCTCCATGCGGCGACCACTGCGAACGGTTTTGTAGATGTTGTAAAGCTGGATGTACGCGCCGACTACGACCATTGAGCCACCAATTGCCCGTACTATGAAGTAGGGCCGCAAATCCTGGACAGTTTTGTAGACGGTTTCGCCGCGCAACCATTCCGCCCCTTGAATCAGGCCGACCACCTGAAGGCTAATCATAATCAATAGGAAGCCGCCGACCACCATCCAGAATTGAATTTCGGCCAGCGCCGGACTCCAGATGCGCCGCTTGAGCGTGACCGGGACAATATAGTAGACCGCACCCATCGCGATAGTGCTGAACGAGCCAAGCAAGGCAAGGTGGGCGTGACCGACAATCCACTGGGTGAAGTGAATCAGGCGGTTAAAGCTCTGGACGGCCTGGAACGGCCCTTGAATACAGGTCACAAAATAGAAAACTGTCCCAACCATTACAAACTTCAACGGTATCGAAGCATACAGCCGCCCCCAGTTACCGCGCATGGTCATCCAGATGTTAGTCAGGAAGGTCAGCACCGGGATAAAGAGAGCCAGCGACGCAATTGTGGCGACGGTCTTCAAATAGCCGGGTGTTGGGGTGGAGAGAATATGGTGCTGCCCGACCAGCGAATAAAACATGCTGATAGACCAGAAACCGATGAGCGACAAAATATGGCTATAGACCGGGGTCTTGGTAATGACCGGCACAAGGTAGTAGGCAATCGCGACCCCGCCGGTGGTGAACCAGAGGCCCAGCACGTTATGACCGTAGAACCAGTTGAAGGTGGCATCGCTGATACCGCTCAACGAACCACTAAACGGCGAAACGCCGCCCGCCAACGGCGACCAGATGACGTTACCAACGCTGTAAACAATCGGCAACCAGACAATCGAGCCGATGATGTACCACAGGCTGACGTAAAGCTCTTTCTCGCGCCGCCGAACGATGGTCATAAGCAGGTTGAAGGCGTTGAGCAACAGTCCCAGCAACACAAAAATATCGAGCGGCCAAATCATTTCGGCATATTCGCGGGCCTGACTCAAGCCCGACATCAACGTCAGCACCATTAGCAAGCCCACCATGTTCCAAACCCACATGGTGATTTTCGCCAGATTCTCACTCCAGAGCGGGCGACCACACAGTTTTGGAACAATGTAGTTAAACGAGCCAATATAGGCCATCGAGAGCCAGAAGAAAAGCACGCCGTTGATATGGATTGGGCGCAGCCGACCAAATTGCAGGAAGGAGACCCCTCCCAAAAAGTCGGGCGAAACCATCTCAATCGCAGCAATCAAGGCGAAACTCGTGCCTATCGCCAGCCACGCGGCGGCACTATAAATCCAGGCTCGTGCTGCACCGTATTCTTCAGTTGCACCCATCTAAATATGCCTCCAGCTAGAAGTAATTTTGAGTTTTGAGTTTTGAGTTTTGAGTTTTGAATTAGAAGGCAATTAACTCAAAACTCAAAACTCAAAACTCAAAACTAATCAGTCGGTTACTTGTGGGCGGGTAAGCAGTAGGACACCCGCCAGCGCGAACAAATATTGGTTTGAGATGTTGAACAGGTAGCCGCCACAAAAGATTAAAATTAGTCCAAGTGCCGCCGCTTTTTGCACCGGGCCACGCCGCATTTCGCCCAGGTTGTAGAAAACCGTGTAGGCCAGAAAGAACAGGGCGATAGCATAAAGCAGGAAGGGCCAGTGCATCGGATAGCCCAGCGCGTACAGCCCCAGGATTGGCACGATAAATGATTCAGCTACCGTGATAAAGGTCAATCCCAGAAAGACCCCTACCGTCACAATTGCGCCCACTAAAGCGGGCCAGTGTCTTAGCATAGTGCGGGCCGGATTGCCCGCTTTTCCCGAACCCGGATTGCCATAAACCATAAACAGGACGAAGCTGTTGATAACTACCAGTAATTCGCCACCCTCAATCAGGGGTTCATACAAATAGGTCTGCCAGTTCAGCCCGGCTAATGGCGATAAATCATGCAACAACTTCGCCAGTAGCGGCACGATATAGCCCCAGGCCAGTAGTGAGATAAACAGGCGCGACTGCCACTGTGGATTGTTGCGCCAATAATCCAGAGCAAAACCACCAAAAGCGGCAATGAGCGAAAGCCGCAGCATAGTTGAGGCCGACAAGCTTTCTACTAATGCTAGTAGCGCTACCGACAAGACCAGCACCAGCGCCGTTGCGATAATTCCGACCCGCAGCCAGCGATTTTCGCGGCCTTCCAGTGCGCCACTTTCGCGCAACCGCAGCGCCATCATCATCAGTGCCAGCAGCGCCAGCAGCACCGCGAAGTTAAGGACAATCGTGCCAACCTGCACGCTGATATTATAGAAAGTGCGAAAGCTGTCCATGCGCGGCTCGTTTTTCGGGATAAACACGCCTATCCGCGAAAACGTCCGCCAGATTAGCAGTTCGACTACCGCCGCAATGGTCAGCGCCACCAGAGTCCACCACAGCAACCGGGGCGCTTGTTCCTGGGTCTTTGCCTCTATTTTCAAATTACTTTTTTTGTTAAGGTTAACTGCCAATTCAAACCTGTATATCTAGGATTTTTACTTCGAGCCAGTTGGCTGGTCACAATCTTTCGGCCTGGTCGGGCTGGCTGGTAGCGCACACTTCGGATTGTCGAGTATCTGGTCGGATTTGCTTGGCTCAGGGCCAGTATAGCCGCCGGGAACTTTTGCCCCGTAACGGGCATCGAATTGCAACATCATATCGGGTTTGGGGTCTCTTTGCAGACCGCCGTTCGGGATAGTTCGCAAGAAGTTAATTACGTCCCAGATGTCGTTGACGGTCAGATAGTCGCCCCAGGCTGGCATCGCCGTGCCGGGCAGACCAAAGAGCAAGTATTGGTAGAACTGTCCGTCGCTGGCGGCGAGTTGCAACTGGGCATTTTGGAAGTTAGCCGGGTCGGGCTTCATACCGCCGCGATTGCCGCCGTTGGCCTGTGGGCCAGAAGCGGGGCCGCGTCCATCACCGTTAATACCGTGACAGCCGATACAGTTAGTTATGTAAACTTGCTTGCCGTGCAGCAAACTGCGCTCGGTTGGCGGCATCGCGCTTTTGAGTTCGCGCCAGGTTTCGGGAACCATTTCTTTGATTTGCTTGAGGTGAGCTTCGTAGCCGGCATCCCACGCTTTTAGAACTTCGGTCTGCGTTTCCTTCACCTGGTTATAGCGGGCATCCGCCGCTTTTCCGCCCAATCCCTGAATATAGGCTATCAGGTCTTCCAAATCCTGTCCGCGCACATACGAAAACTGCGGCATTACCGAGTTCGGGCTGGTATAGCGGGGGTTCTGGAAGTGGGCGTAGTGCCACGAATCGGGGTGGATACCGCCCTCCTGTGAAAGGTCAGGGCCAGTGCGCTCCGTACCAAGCAGCATGGTTTTCTGGAAAACGTAATCACCCGCCTGCGCCACCCGCGAAGCCTTGCCGCCTCCGGCAGCGTTCCAATCTTGCGGGCGTACATACTGGGTATGGCAATAGACGCAGCCGTTACTCATGTAAACCTGCCGTCCGCGCTCCTCGGCTTCGCTCAAGGGCCGGGCTATATCGGACGGAGCGGGTTTAAAAGTCAGGGCCGAGAGGCCAACGGTCATAAAGACGGCGGTCATAACAATTAAAATTGACCCGGCTATCACCGTCCCGAAGGTCATTTTCATGCCCGAAATTCCTCCTGGCTCTAGTCACAAAATGGAGCAAAAGCTAACAGATAAAGGCAGGGCGTGGCAAGCCCCTGGCTCTCCAGAACTATGGTTAATATTATATGAATATTGGGTAAGTGTCAGTAGAATCAGGTTAAGTTGGGGTTAAGAAAGGTTAAGAAAGGTTAAGAAACGGTCTGTTTCTTAACCCTTATTCAAAAAGCTTTCTGACTTTCAATGTGAAACCAGGAATAACGTCCTCGCCGTCCAGTTCATCGTTGAAATTGAGCAATTTAGCATCCGGGTCATTCAGGCGATAGACCACCACATATTTATTGAGCATATAAATTGACCAGACTAAACGCACTCCGGCCTCTTTGTATGCCTCAAGCTTATTATAAATCTTTTGGGTCGTATCGCTGGGGGAATTAACTTCTACCACCAAATCCGGCGCGACGGGAATCGCTCCGCTAAACTTTTCAGATATACGTTCGGTCAATACGAAGCAGTAATCTGGCTCAACGTAGCTCGACCCAGCAGGTCGCCCAAGATTAGAAGAAGCACTCGTAAAAAACCAGCCTGGTTTCTCATCACCCGCTCCTGCTCCGGCATAAGCTTCCAGATAATAACTTAAGCGAGATATAATTTCGCCGTGTTCGCCACACCTGCCAGATTTGGGCTTTGCAACAATTTCCCCCCTTATTAACTCGTAATCGCCGTCGTCATCATCGTCCCATTCCAAATTGAGAAACTCCTCGACGGTGTAAAGCTTTTCAGCAATTTCGGTGGTCATAGTCTTTTATGCTCTTTTTAAAAAACTCCGCCTTCATAGACTGTTACGCCCATTGCGCCAGGGCCGAGATGAGCCGCCAGGACGGGACTAAAAAGACAGATAAAGGCGCGCTCACGGGGGAAAATGGGCGCGACCCGGTTGAGCAAAGCTTCGACATCGTTGGAGCTATTCGAGTGCATAATCGCCATTTCTTCGATGTGGGGGAAATCTTCGATAAATTCGCATAGTCCTTCGAGGGCTTTGGTGCGGGTGCGGGTGCGCTCGAAAGGCACAATCAGGCCATCTTCCAGGCGTAGCAAAGGCCGGAAGTTGGTGGCAGGGGTTGGGCCGAGGGCCGCCTGCGCCTTGCTGTTGATGCGCCCGCTATGTTGTAAATATTGCATCGTTTCGGTGAAGAAAATAACGTGGGTCTGGAAAATCATGCGGTTGACTACGCTGACCAACTCGGCGTGGTGCGCGCCGTATCTGGCCCGCTTTGCCGCTTCCAGCGCAATAATGCCCAGTCCAAACGAAGCCGAAAGCGAATCAATTACCGCAATCTGGCTGGTGGGAGCAAGAATATTATTACGAGCCGTTACTGCCGCCTGGAAAGTGCCGCCCAGTTTGGCCGAGTGGTGAATCGAAATAATACTTTCGCCTTCTTTGAGAATACGTTTATAGGTATCCTCAAAAACCTCGACGGGCGGATGGCTGGTGTCCAATTCGCCGGAAGAAGGTGTCCAGTTCGCCAGACGGCGGTGGAACTCTTCCGGCGTAATGTCAATTCGGTCTAAGTAAGTTTCCTTACCGATATGGACAAACATTGGGATAATTGTAATATTATATTCACGTACCAGCTCTGGAGGTAAGTCACATGTGCTGTCCGTGACAATTCTAACTCCCGGCATAGCTCGTTTGTCCTCGTCTTCGCAATTTCATCTTTTTTAAAAATTTCTATTTCTATTCTGCCGATATAATATAATGGTAATGCGGCTGGTCGCCCCGCACAAAAGTAACTTCCTGGTCGGGATAACGCGCTTCTACCTGCGCCTGGAAGGTTTCAGCTTCCGGGTCGCTTACATCTTCACCATAGTAAAAAGTAAGCAGTTCCCGATTAGCAGCTTCCATTTTGGTGAGCAATTGCCAGACTGTTTCCTCTTTGCTTTCGGCAGCCAGGCTCAGTTCATCGTTCAGCAGCCCAATCCATTGTCCACCGCTAACCGTGACCCCGTTGACTGTTGCGTCGCGCACCGCCCGCGTCACTTCGCCGGTAGCAACTTCGTGCATGGCGGCTTTCATCCGTTCAAGGTTTTCGTCCATGTCAGACTCAAAGTTGAAATTGAGCAAAGCAGTAATCCCCTGCGGGACGGTTGCCGTTGGTACAACCTCGACCCGTTTGGAGGTGAGAGCCTGCACTTGCTGGGCCACCAGAATAATGTTTTTGTTGTTGGGCAAAATAATAATTTTGTCGTTGGGCAGCTTTTCGATGGCCTTCAACATTTCCTGAGTGCTGGGGTTCATGGTTTGGCCGCCATGAATAATCGCACTCGTACCCAAATCCTTGAAAACCTGGGCCAGTCCCTTGCCTGCCGCCACACTCACAATCGAAATCTCGCCTGGCAGCGCCGCCTCGTTGGTATGTTCCGCTTCTTCGGCAAGCGCCGCCGCGCCAGCTTTGCTACTTCTAGGGGCAAAAGCTTCTTCGTGCTGAAGCTGCATATTGTCCAGCTTTATCTGGCCCAGCGCGCCCAGGCTGGTGGCGTAGCCGATAATCGCGCCGGGGTCTTCGGTATGGACATGCACCTTGACCATAGTGCTATCGCCCACGATTACTGCACTGTTGCCCATTGAAGCAATACGGTCGCGCACTTCCTCAAAATTGAGTTCGGCTTCGGCATAAAGCATAAAATTGGTGCAATAGCCGTATTCGTCCATCTTATGCTCTTCGCCTTCGTCCGAAATAGTCGCTTTTTTATAAAGCGGGTCGGACAAATCTATTTCGTCCAGGCTTTCGCCCCGAATGTGCTTGAGCGCCCCTTCCAGCATCACATAAAAGCCCTGTCCTCCGGCATCCACCACGCCTGCCTCGCGCAACTTGGCAAGCAAAGTTGGAGTACGCGCCACCGATTCACGGGCTGCATCCACCGTTTTGGTCAAAACATAAATAAAATTATCGTGGTTTTTGGCGGCGGCTTCGGCGGCTTCGGCAGCCTCGCGCACTACCGTCAGGATAGTGCCTTCCACTGGCTTCATAACCGCTTTATAGGCCATATCGCGGGCTTTGGTCAGCGCAAAAGCCAAATCGCGGGCGCTAAACTGGTCTTTGCTATTCAAGCCATCCGCCAGCCCCCGAATAATTTGCGATAAAATTACGCCGCTATTGCCGCGTGCGCCCATCAGCGCGCCAAACGAAAGGCGCTTGGAGACATGCTCGGCAGTACCGCCCTCAATCGCTTCAAGTTCCTTGACCGCCGCTTCCATTGTGCGGCTCATATTAGTGCCGGTATCACCATCAGGAACAGGAAAAACGTTGAGGGCGTTAATTGCCTCGGTATGCTTTTCCAGCCAATGAGAGCTGGCAAGTAGCGCTTTTTTTAGTTCCAGTCCGCTACAATGGCGGCCCCATATCGCCGGAGCAGTTTCCTGTCCAGCTCCGCCGCCCGGTTGAGCTAAATTTATAGCAGTATTATCCTGGGTGGACGCTTGTGCTTCGTCGCGTTCCAAAGTTGCAATATCCTCCAACTAATTTATTTTGACCCTTTGCTATCCTTGCCGTCTTTGCCAGCGCTTTCGGCAAGTTGCAACCCCTGTACATTTACATTAACCTGTTCTACCGGCATTCCCAGGCTATTCTGCACCTGGTATTTTACGGTAGTCATAATGTTGTGGGCTACTTCACTGATACGTAAATTATGCCCCAAAATTACATAGAGGTCTATGATAATTTTATCTTGCTCCATGCGAATCTGAATACCATCACGGGCCTGTTCCGAACGCAACATTTCGGCCCGACCGTTCCGCAACCGACGCGAAGCCAGCCCAACCACCCCATAGCAATTATCCAGGGCGTTGGCCGCGATAGTGGCAATCGCGCCGGGCGAAACCTCGACTCTACCCAAATTTTCGGCGGGTGGAGCGGGCGGTGTCTGGCCGGTAGCCGCACCGATGCTTTCCACGCTTGTCTTATTTTTCATTATTTCTCAGGCTCTGACCGCTACCCGGTTTCGGTTTGATTAATCAAAAGCCTATTTCGGTAGGAGCGCAATGAATTGCGTCCGATTGGGTTTGATTAATCAAACCCCTACTAAAACAGGTTTTAAGCAGTTTAAGGACTGGACACAATTTGCCAAAACCGGCGGCTTGTGCTAAACTTTATGTCCTATGACCTCGCCAAAGGAGCGGGGTCAATTCGTGGTAAATGATACAGCAAAAAAAAGGATTCGTAAAGGGGGTAATAGAAAAATGTCTGGAAAATGTGATGTTTGCGGTAAAATACCTGGTTTTGGTCATAACGTAAGCCATTCCCACCGTAAAACCAATCGGATGTGGATGCCTAATATTCAGCACAAAACTTTGCTGCTCAAGGGCGAGATTAAACCGCGCAAAGTTAATGTTTGCACCCAGTGTTTACGTACTATGCAAAAAGACCGGGTTTAATTTTAGCGACAGTTTTTGACGGGCGAGTAGTTTACCCAAAACCCTTTACGCAAAGCTGTCAACCCTGATTCTACCGGCACGGTTAGAATTAGTTAAAGAAACTAAAAATCAAGGGGCTAGTTTACAAATAAGTAAGCTGGCCCTCTTTAGTTTCTAGCCATTATGTCCTATAATAAATAGTAGTACCTGGTTATTGCAATTATTAAAATGGGATGTTAAAATGGTATTAAAATGTGGTAGTAGGGATTCAGTTTTATGGTTAAACCCGCAGTTGCAGTGTAGCGCCAGGAGAACAAAATGAGCAGTCCAGTAGATATGATTATGCAAAATAATGAGACAACCGTAAAGCGCTCTCGTATCCTGGTGGTAGATGATGATAAAGATATTGCCAGCTATCTGGGCGCAGTTTTGACCCTGGATGGTTACGAGGCAATTGAGACGCATCGGGCCGAGGAAGCTATCGAGGTTATTCGGAGTGACCCACCTGATTTGGTGCTGACCGATTTGATGATGCCCGGTCTGGGGGGGTTGGGCTTGCTAACTTATTTGAAGCAAGACAAAACTTTACCCTTCATCCCCGTTATTATGATTACCGCCTTGCACGATAGTATTGATAAGGCCGCCGCGCTAGAATCGGGCTGTGACGATTTTTTGATGAAGCCTATCAACAAAGCCGAGCTACAGGCCCGCGTGCGTTCGCTCCTGCGCCTCAAACGCACCAACGACAGTCTCAACCGCCGCCTGGCTCAACGCGAGACTCGCCCGCTATCGCCAGCAGAGCAAACGCCACCGCCTGAAAACTCGCAGGCCAGAACTCAATCTGATGAGGTAGAAGGCTATTTGAGCAAAGCTTTGAACCAACTACAAATGGGTATAATGCAAAACGGTCTATCCCGCCGCGAACTGGTGGTTATCGCCGAAGAAATCAAGCAAGCCCTGGCAACTTTTGTTAAAATGAAGTGACCAATGAAAAAATGCGCTGAAAATTTGGTGTTCTTTGCCTCGTCGTGCCTTTCTGCTTAAAGCTGCACCTTATTCTGCGTCAGGGTAAGAGCCATCCGCCGCTACACCAGTCAGAACAGGCGCAGTTTCTTCGTCCTCATCCTGATCCAGTTCAGCCAGTTCAATCTCATCAAGCTGCTTTTTGAGGCCCAGGGCAATCAGGCCGTTAGTGATAGTCAGGCCCGCTTCCGCCAGACCGTGTAGCCAGTCTACGTGCGCCAGCGTCGTCGCCTTCATTACTTGCAGCGCCACGAACCCGGCACAGGCCGTCAGTGCCACAAAACCCAGCATTGAGAGGAAACCAATAAAGGTAGTGCGATGCAGCAAACGCGGCTCAAGCTGGTAAATCCGCCAGATTAAATACAGGAAAAACAAGTAAGGCACAATCGAAAGCGACATCACTATATTATCCACGCCGCACCTCCTCTTTCTTCCCCTGCCTCCCTGATACTGTAGTAGAGAGCTGCGCTCTCGATTTCCCCGTCAAACCGCCCTTCCCCGCTTCTGTAGGAGAGGGCTGTACTCTCGATTTCTTCTCGGTCAAATCGCGCAAGAACAAGAACGCCCACAACGCGAAGCAGCAGCTACCCGTGAAGGTCAGGTAGCTTTGGGCCGTGTTAAAGCCTGCCCATTCGTCGGCAGAAACATGGTAGATAATCGCGCACACCCCACTCAGCATGTACGGAATCATCGCCAGGGGCATCCGACGCAGCCAGACACTATCCAGCTTCCGCCCGACCATGTAAAAGAAAAGCATGGCCGCCGCCCACTCTATTATGCTGCCAATATGAATTATCCAGGTTGGAATAGAAAGTAGACCGATAATCGCTTTTCTCCTTATTAAAGTTATCAGTTATCAGTCGTCAGTCAATCCTTTAAAACTGATAACTGACGACTAATAACTGACGACTGATAACTCTACACTACTACTGGTTTAGGATGCAGAGCCGGAATCGGCACGCTCCAACGGGCGAAGTTGAACCACATTTTGCCGAGAATTTTCACACCGCTAGTCAGAGGCAGGCGGGCCATTTCCTTATGCAGATAGCTATCGAAGGTCAGACGTTGCACATCAATATCGCGGCACATTTCGGTAAAGACCTCAAACTTTTTGTCGCTGCCGTAGTAAATCTTTTGGAGTTGCACCAAAAACGAGTACATGCTGCCGTACTGCTTCTTCCAGCGCTTCTGGTACTCCTGCAAATTAGCGGTGGTGGGCGCATCGGCATATTTTACCAGCGTTTCCGCCGCCAGCTTGCCACTCTTCATGGCCCAATAAATTCCTTCGCCACTGGTATTGACTACCATTCCAGCGGCATCCCCGACCAGCAAGGCGCGGTTGAAGGCGACCTGTTTCTGGCGGCGCATTGGCAAGGCGTGGGCTTCGGTACACAGTATCTTGCCATCCGAAAGCTTTGAACCAGCCCGGATTCGCAAGTTTTCAAGATATTTGCGGACGTGCTGCGACTTCTCCGGCCCAGCCCCGACCCCGACTGAAACGTGGTCATGCTTCGGGAAAATCCAGCCGTAGAAATCGGGCGAAACTTCCTGACCCAGATAAAGCTCGGCTCGTTCGCGCCATTCGCTCATCTGGCTTTCCGGCAAAGCGATGCGGTATTGCATTGCAACGGCTTGTGGTACACGCGGCGCACCAACCGCTTTTGCTACCTGCGAATACGCACCATCCGAGCCAATCACCAGATCGGCTTCAATCTGCTTTTCTTTGCCACGCTCGGTATAAGTCGCCCGCACGCCACTATCCGTCACCTGAATCGAATTGACCTTAGCCTCGATTACTTCTGCTCCGGCACGAGCGGCTTGCTGGCGCAAATAGTTGTCGAAAACCTCGCGCCGCACCATGCCGATGTAATCGTGGTCGGTAGGGGTGCTGCCAACCACCTCGATTTCGGTCTCGCGATTGGTCGGCGAATAGACGCTGGTGTAGCGCATCCGGCAATCAATTATTTCGGCTGGTACACCAAATTCGCTCACCACCAGAGGCGGAATCGCGCCGCCACAAGGTTTGGGCTTGCTAAAGCTGCGCTCGATTACTATCGCTTCCAGCCCATTTTCCGCCAGTATTTTAGCGGCGGTAGCCCCGCCTGGGCCACCGCCCACCACTAAAACTTTCGCCCGCGCTTTAGCCATGCGCTACTCCTTTTATAGTTCAAAGTTCAACCCACAGGGCAACCCTACGGGCCAAGGTTCAAGGTTCAAAGTTGGGATATTAGCAAGTGCAAATATCAGGTGTAGAACAGAAATTGAGATTGATAAAAGCTTATTGGTTAGGTTAATTATAGGTGAGTGGTTAAAAAAGGGGCAGTAGTCTTTGCTACGGAGAAGTTTAAAGTTAGTTTTGAGTTTTGAGTTTTGAGTTTTGAGTTTTGGGTTTTGAGGTTTGAGTTCTGGGTTTTGAAAGTGTTTTGTAGCTGAGTGGCTCAAAGAGGTAAGCCACTTGGGTTCAATGAATTGAACCACGTTTTTTCGGAGCGGCAAATTCCGTAGGTAAGTAGATAAAGGGGTAAGTCCAATTGGGTTCAATGAATTGAACCCTACCACATTATGTAACACGTTGTAGGAAGAAGTCGCGGCCTTCTTCGAGTATCCGGCTTTCTACGACCAGGGTGCGGGCCAGTTTATCATGCCAGCCTTGCTTTTGCGCGTCCCAGCTGGCCCAGATATAGCCAAACAAACAAATTGCGCTGCTAAGTGGGTAGCCCAGCACATGGCGCAAAATCGAGGTCAGGTTGTCCGGCTTCTGCCCGTCCAGCCGAATAATTTTAATATTGAGGGCGCGCTTGCCGAGCGTTTGTCCCGGCCCAACCGTCATGAAATGATAGTAGGTCATCCACATGAGGTAGGCCACCAGATTAATCCAGACTGGGGTCGAGTTGTTAGCGCCTCTGACAAGCGCGCTTAACTGAACTTGCGATTGGCTGGCGGTATAAATAACTATCAGCAATATGACGGGAATAGCCAGCACCAGACTATCAAGCAGGGTGGCAACAAAGCGTTGCCAAAAGCTGGCCCGCCGAACCAGCATTACCCGTCCCTGCTCGTTCAAATAACTGTAATAAGCCCCTGGTTGTGCCATCACCGGGTAAGGTAGACCAATCGCGCCTGTCAGAAGCGGGTGATGGTAGCCAGCCATAGCTTCCAAGTCTGGTTGGGCATAACTTCCGTTTCCGAACGGCCCGCCTGGATTATAGCCATAGTTCGGCATTGGCGGCGAATAACCACTATTGGCGGGCGGCTGATAAGGATAGACGGGCGGCATTTGCGGCGGGGGAAAGCTACTACTAGCCGAAGGCGGCACTTGCGACGGTAGCTGATAGGGCGGCGCGGCGGTTGGTGGTGGTGGGTAGGGATAATTTGAAGGCAGCGCGGGTGGCGGCTGATTAACACTGCCAGTTTCGGGTGGGTAGGGATAATTTGAAGGCGGCATGGGCGGCGTAGCAGTTGGCTCGTTCGTGGCAAGCGGCGGACGAACCAAAGCCGCTCCACAATTCACGCAGTTGCCATTTGTCTCGCCGTTCCACGCGCCGCAACGGATACAATACATCCAAATTCCCCTTGATTATCCCAGATTTTCTGTAGGAGGGGGCTGCGCCCTCGATTTGTGACCTGTGGCACGGAAGAAATCGAGGGCGCAGCCCCCTCCTACAGACAAGGTTAATTAATAATTTACGCCTTGCACTAATTCGTTCGAGCGAACTACAATTGTATCAGCCAGCTTATCGTGCCAGCCGCGCCGTTGTTTATCCCAGATGGCCGCACTAAAACCGACTGCTACCATAATGGTTAAACCCAGGCTGAGTACGTAAAAAATATCGCCATACGGAACAAGAACGTTGCCTAATGGTCGGCTAAAGCCAAATGCCGAGCGCAAAATAGCGGTATTAAAATCGGGCGGCGCGCCATTCAGCTTCATAACTTTGATACCAACCATGCGCTTACCCAGTGTGCGTCCCTTAGCCAGCCATAGCATAAGCGTTACATAGGCCAGATAAACACTTTCGACTACAAGGCTAATCCAGCCTGGTAATTGCTGCCCATCTGTCCAGTTGCCATTACGAAGCGTCGCGTTCATTTTATCCAGTTCTGCCGGACTGAGCGTAGCCACCAGCACAATAGCCACCAGCACAACAGCCACCAGATAAAACAGCACGGTATCTATTATTACCGCCGCAAGTCGCAAGCTCAATGGCGCAAGTGCAGCGTAAACTTTTTGGCCTTCCTTGTTAGAATAAGCATAAAAGCCTTCCGGGTTGCCAAAAACCGGCATGGGCATTCCGTTGGGGGCAAGCGGCACCCGACTAATCTGGGGCGGAATACCGTAGCGATAAGCTTCTGGATTATAGGGCGGCGGAGTCCAGCCGGGCGGCGGCGCTTGCCCTGGCGGAGGGCTATAGCCGGGCCAGGTTGGGCCGGAAGGTAGTGGTGGCGGAGTAGATGGCGGCGCATCTTGTACCGCCGCAATTGGCGGTTGATTGGGCGTTGCAGCAGCCTGGGAGAATGGCTGGCTATTATTCTGGGAGCCAATATTCAGGGTCGGTGGAACGGCCTCAGCTTCAGTCGAAGGCGTTCCGGCTTCACTAGAATTTTCGCCGCCTCGCACCAAGCGCGTACCGCAGTTGTAGCAGAAAAGGGCTTCTGGTACGTTAGCTTTGCCACAACGAATGCAATACATAAAACTTTTCCTTCTTGCTTTATTCTTGCTTTACTCGGCGTAACCGAAAATACTCAGTTCCTGGGCATGGGCCAGCGCTGACAGCCCACCCATTAAAGTCAAAAACTTGAGTAGCGAAGGCGTTTCGCGGTGATGCTCTTCCAGCGAAATCTCCAACTCCACCGTCTCCTGGCACAGCGCCAACAAACGTTCTCTG
Organism: Chloroflexia bacterium; assembly: GCA_038209275.1. Classification (GTDB taxonomy): domain Bacteria; phylum Chloroflexota; class Chloroflexia; order Chloroheliales; family Chloroheliaceae; genus L227-5C. The sequence continues at coordinate 21,251 of JBBQXW010000047.1, forward strand.
GGACACTGAAAATCTTCGTGATAATCCGATAACGTACTCAAGAGTGGAAAAGTGTCCTCGGCATCGCCAATCGCGGCTTTAATAGTCTGAGCTTCGGGTTCGTCCATATTCCAGACCAGATATTTTGGGCTTTTCGGGTCGCTATCTTTAGATACAATAATCTCTTTAGACATCGTGTAAACAAGTCCCTTTCTTAAACTTAGCAAAAATGGTCTTGCGGGTGGCTATGCTCCATCACTGGCAAAGGAGCAGTTTGTGGCGACAAGGCTGAAGGGTTGGCACTAAAAACCAATTTACCTTCCTTGAACACCATGACTGGCTGACCAAACACTTTTAAATCGGTGAGTGGGTCGCCTGCCAGCACTATTATATCGGCAATTTTGCCAGACGCAAGTGTGCCAACTTCCTGTTCTAGTTTCATGGCCTCTGCCGCCACCGAAGTAGCCGAACTAATCACCTCCATCGCGCTCATGCCAATTTCCTGCTGCATCAGCATTTCAGTGAGCAAATCGGTGTGCGGGTTAAAAGGCGTTCCGGCATCGCTGCCACAAGCAATTTTGACCCCGGCTTTCCAGGCTGCTCCAGTATTGCGAAGATGGGCTTCCATCACCCGCTCACTTTTCTCGACCATGTAGCGCGGCACGCCGTTGGCAATCCCGTAGACTGAAATCTGTTTGGGCGCAGCCAACGTCGGCACTAGATATGCGCCGTTTTTGAGCATCAGTTCAATACCTTCCTCGTCCAGAAAGATACCGTGTTCTATCGTGCGTACTCCGGCCCGTAGCGCGTTCTTGATACCTTCGGCACCCTGGGCGTGGCTGGCGGTTAGTTTGCCCGCTTTATTCGCTTCGCCAAATCCGGCCCGCATCTCATCCTCGGTTAGCGCGGTATTATTGGGGTCTACTCCGGGGGTCATTACCCCACCCGTCGCCATCATCTTGATGCAATCCGCGCCCATCTTGATATTGTAGCGGGCCGCTTTGCGGGCCTCGTCCGCTCCGTCTACTTCCGTCCCGATAAAATTGCCGTGTCCGCCCGTCATAGTCAGTACCGGGCCACTGACCAGCAGGCGTGGGCCGAGCATCCAGCCTTCGGCAAAAGCCCGCTTGATAGACATTTCGGCAAATTGCAAGCCGCCCAAATCGCGGGCGGTAGTTATGCCCGCTTGTAGCATGGCCTCGCCGCGTTTGGCTGCCTGCAAAGTCTGGTAAAAGGCTGGCTCTTTTGCGACTGTTGCGTTCGGGTTGGCGCTGCCGTCCAGTAGCATGTGAACGTGACAATTAAACAGTCCCGGCGTAATGGTGCGCCCGGTCAAATCGAGTGCGTCCTGCATGGCCGGGTTTTCCGAGCTATTCCCGGCATGTTCGCCCGCCGGACTAATCCGGCTAATCCGATTTCCCTCAATCTCTACGTCTACCCGCTCCTGGATGTTCCCAACTCCATCAATCAAACGCAAATTCAGCAGCTTCATTCTTTCATCCGTTCATTTTTAACTAATTTTAACCACAGAGGACGCAGAGGTTTTTAATTTTCTATAGCTGCTCTACCAATTCAGATATGGGTTCAAATTCCCGGCCCTGAAGAGCCGGGCTAAGAAATAAACCAGTCTGTTTTTAGCCCAGACATTCATGTCCGGGTTTAAATGTGGGTAGGTGTCGGCCTTGAGTGCCGCCATTTTCTAACTAGAGAAATAAAAACTCAAAACCTCTGCGTCTTCTCTGGTTAAAACTTAATCTTCTGCCTTGTCACTAACCCGAAAGTCACGTATTTTTATGTCAAGTCGTTTTTGGCCCTGCCAGTAGCTTTCTTCGATGTTGTAGACAATATCAAGGCGTTGACCCTGGGTTAGTTCGGTTGCGCGTTCGCCTTCGCGGAAAGCGATGGCATCTACGATGCGGCCCTGATGCGTATCGAAAAGCTTTAGTTTCAGGTGCGAACCATCGCCGCCGACTGCCCGTGCCTCGCGTAACCGTAAAGCGCGGGTCAGAAAGAGCGGAGCAGGATTTTCGCTGCCGAACGGCGCAAGTAAAATACTTTGTTCAAAAGCCGCCGGAATTTCGCGGGCCTCGATTTCGGCATCAATTTCAAGCCGGGGCGTTAAATCAATCTGCTTTAACTGCTCCTCAGCCAAAAGTTGCAAACGGCGCTCAAATTCGGGCAGATGTTCGGTGGCAAGGGTAAAACCCGCCGCCGCCCGGTGTCCACCAAAACGCTCCATTATATCAGCGCACTGGGTCAGCGCCTCGATTACATTAAAACTATCGGTGGAGCGGGCCGAACCTTTCGACCACTGTTTGCCTTTTTCCAGCACCAGCACCGGGCGATTAAATTCCTCGCACAACCGACCCGCCACCAACCCAACCACTCCGGCAGGCCAACCTTCGCCGCTCAAAACCATCAGTTTGCCGCGTTCGTACAGGCGCTCGGTCTCGACCATAATGCGGGCTTCTTCCAGCACTGCACCCAGGCGGGTCTGGCGCTCCTTATTCTTTAGATTTAGTTCGAGGGCCAGTTGTAGCGCCCGCGCCGGCTCGTCGGTCAGCAAAAGTTCGTAAGCCAGCTTTGCATCGTCAATTCGTCCGGCGGCATTGATGCGCGGCGCAAGATAAAACCCAACCGAAAAAGCGTCCAGTTCGCCCAGTTTCAAGCCGGAAGCTTCGACCAGCGCCATAATGCCGGGCCGTTTCGAGCGATTGAGCGCCTTCAAACCGCTTGCCACCAGCACCCGATTTTCACCTGTCAAGGGGGCAATATCGGCTACCGTCCCCAGCGCCACCAAATCAAGCAAGTCGCGGGGGGTCATGTTTTTGGGCTTTACCCCGCCCAGCGAGAGCGCCCGCGCCAGATGAAAGGCCATGCCAACCCCGGCGGCGTGTTTGTACGGGTACTGGTCGCCCGGTTGCCGCACGTTCAAAATAGCGGCGGCGGCGGGAAGGGGGTCGGGCGGGCGGTGGTGGTCGGTGACAATTACGTCCACGCCCAGTTCGCTGGCGTAGGCGATTTCGGTAACGTTGCTCACGCCGCAATCTACCGTAATTACCACCCGCACCGCTTCTTCCTCAGCCAACCGCTTTAAGGCAAGATTATTTAAGCCATAGCCTTCTTCGACCCGGTGCGGAATACGCGGAATCACGTCCGCCCCTGCCGCCCGCAAGAACTGCACGAGCAGCGTACAGCCGGTCACGCCATCGGCATCAAAGTCACCATAAATTGCAATGCGTTCGCCTGCCGCCATCGCCGCCTTTATCCGCGCTACGGCCTTATCCATATCTTTTATCAAAAACGGGTCGGCGAGGCGGCCATAAGTGGCGTTGAAAAAATACTCGATGGCTTCGGGCGTATTCAGGCCGCGATTATAGAGCAACCGGGCGGTCAGGCGCGAAAGATTTAGTTCGGCGGCTTGCACCAAAAATTCCGGCGGTACTTCGGGTTGTATCACCCAGCGCCGTTCGGCCCGGTTTGGTTTCTTTTTTAGGCGAATATTTTCTTCATGCTCAACCATAATTAATTTTTACTTAAAATCAGTTCTTGAAATTCACAAAATTATCAAGAACTGATTCTATATGTGGTTAGAAAGGTATCTGGACACCGATAAGGGCCGGAAGTAAAAAGATAAAGAAGACGGCTGGAATCATCACCATAATCGCCGCCCGATTCCAGTTCAGGCCAGTGCTGGTACGTACTCCGATAACCAATAAACTTAACTGCCAGACCAACGGCAGTAGTGCCAGAAAACTACCTACCCCTGCTGCATCTGGTATCAGCAACAATAGTACCAACAATACGAGCAAGCCTATGTAGCCAGTACGAGCGAAAGCAACCACTGAGAGCAAAGCGTCATAATGGAGTATTGCATCTTTTCGGTAGAATAATCTGCCAGTCAAATACAGCGCCCCGGTAAAGAGTCCCCAGCTTACCAGGAAGATCAGCAAAGCCAAGAAAAATTGCCAGGGTTCCGGGGCGGTGCCGGTCAATTTGCCTTCGGTCAGGTTTTTAATAAAAGGGTCAGTTACTTTAGTCGGATTATTGTAGTAGTAGAGCCAGAACTGGTAGACGCTCAAAACTTCGATTACAAACTGAATCGAGGTAGTCAGAACCACCATAAAAAAAGCTGGCACTAACGGCGCGGTAGCCGCCACCCGTCTCATTCCCACAAAAGGCCGGATTATTATTTCAAGCAGGGTAGGGAAAATTCCTGATGGGTGCATCAATTCGCTATTGCACTCATCGCAAACTTCGTTTTCCGCTGGATTCGCCTGGGAACAATTTGGACAATAAACGCGCTGGCGAGAAGCCGCCAAACGCAAATTCTCGTATACTTTCATCTAATAAACCAAGTACTTTCTGATGGATAATTTTCTTTAATTTTTAGCAGGGTGCAAGGTAGTTCTGCCAAATTATACCATAATTAGCCTCTCGCCACTTTAGGTACAAAACTTATTCAGAGTGTCAGCAAAGTACCAAAAATCGGCTGTAGGAGGACTGCGCCCTCCTACAGCCGATTTTGCCCTTATTTGAACGGTATTGCGTTTAGCCCAGCGCGATGCCTTTCTTCAAATGCGTACTCAGGAAGCTAACCGCCTGGCCGCTTTGCAAGAGCGCCCGCACTAGCAAAACGGCGCATTTACTGAGCCGAATTTAACAGTACAAGAGATGGTTACTAAGGTTAAAGGGAAAATGAAGGAAATGCACTTCCCTGGCTTTGTAGCCAGCTTTTTCACCAGGGATATTCTCCGGCTCAAACGCTAGACAGCCAGTTAATTCTGGCTTGCCCAGGCTGTAAACCAAAATTGAAGCGTTCCCTTTTCCGGGGGGCGCTTTTTTAATACTAATTTAACAAAAATTTCATCCGGGAGTCGAAAATGACATGTAGACAGTCTTATTGGTGTATGGTATAATACTTAAAAAAGTTATATAAAACATGACAATAGCGTTGTAATAATTAGCAGAATTAATGTTTGATCAGTTCTGCTTAGTCACATATTAAACGATAAAGTTTTAGCAGGAGTACCGGGACAATGGGACACAAAAACACACATAACATGGATGATTACCTTGACGATTTCGAGGATGCTGCCAAAGATTACGCCGAACTTGGCCCGCTATGGGCGGAACTCGTTTTCCCCGATGATTTCGAGGCTCTCAAAGCCCTTTATGGTGGGAACCAAAACGATTACAACTCTGACCAGGATAACGACAGGGATAGCCAGCAGAATAAACGTCGTTGATTAGTCTTAGGGCAAAACCAAAAATAGCCGCGCCTTTTAGGGGCGCGGCTACGAGTGATTCCGTTTTTATTTACCCCATTGCATTGGGCAGCACCGGGTCAGCACAAACATTGTTAAATGGTATTGCTCCAACGGCGGCCTGATAAATAATTTTTCCGTTATCAATCATATTCAGGAAAACTTCGACTACATCGGGGTCAAACTGAAGTCCGGCACAGCGACGTAATTCGCCCAGAGCAAATTCAACCGAGCGACCTTTAGAATACACGCGGGGCGACACCATTGCCTCAAAGCAATCTCCCACTGTTGCAATCCGAGCGCCAAGCGGAATATTCGTACCAGCCAATCCGTCGGGGTAGCCTTTGCCATCGAAGCGTTCGTGATGCCCCCGCACAATAATCGCTACTTTTTCCATTCCTTCGATAGCGCCGATGATTTTTTCGCCAATCTCAGGATGCTTCATCATCTCGCGCCGCTCGTCGTCGGTAAGCGGGCCAGGTTTTTGCAACACTTCATCGCGCACCCCAATTTTGCCGATGTCATGAAACAGCGCGCCAACCTTAACCTGCATCAACTCCTCATCGCTCATATCAAAAGCTGCTGAAATCCTTTCAGCATAGTAGGAAACGCGGTTAGAATGGCTTTCAGTGCTGATGTCTTTAGCTTCCAGCGCACTAAGCAACGCCGAAGTTGCCCCTTCCAGCAGCGGGGCATAAATTTTGATGCGGATATTCTGGCGAATGAGCCGGGTCTTTTCCAACGCCAGATTAACCGAGTTCATTAATTCTTGCTGGGTGAACGGCTTGACTACAAAACCCTGCGCACCCTCTTTTAAGGCTTTTATAACCGTCTGTAAATTACCTTCGGCGGTCATTATCACATAAGTTGCCGAGGCATCGAGTTGCTTCAGGCGGCGCAAAAGCTCCAGCCCATCCATACCGGGCATCCGAATATCCAGCAACACCAGCTCAAAGCTTTCGTAACGGCAAATCTTCAAAGCTTCGAACGGGTCATAAGCTTTGCGAACTTGAAAACCACGGTTACTGAGAAATAGACTGACGGCATGGGCAATGCCAGGCACATCATCCACCACCAGGGCTTTGGGACTTGGTTGAGCAATAAACATATAATCTCGCAAAAAACTAAGAATTATAGCTTGTTATAAAATAGACTTCCGAAATGCGATAATATCACAGTGACTTCTCTATAGTAACAGCCACCTGCCACCAAGTCAACCTTACAAAGCCACGACCTTTATTAAACTTTTTATACGACCTTGCTACTTTATCTCTCAAGTAACAAATTGTAGGTGGCTTCTTCGATTTCGATATAACCACACGCTAACGCAGCGGCCCGCTTCCGAGTACTTTCTTCGCCGGGTAGTCGAATTTCGGTCTGACCTGGCACTAGATCAACTGCTTTAGTGTCACTAATCAATTTTTCTACTTTCTCGTCAAATTCGGCCCGGCTGATAAACAAATTAGGACGGTACGCCATATACAGCCCGCTAAAATAATCGGGGTTATGTACCGGCCCGTTCTGGAAACCGATTGCGCCGCCCGCCCCTGCCGCCACCAGTAGCTCGATTACAAAAGATAAACCAAATCCTTTGTGGCCTGCCATTGGCAAAATCCGTCCGCGCCCGTTTTCGTCCAGCGCCACCTGTGCGTCAGTCGTCGGCAAGCCGCTTTCGTCCAGCGCCATTCCTTCCGGCAAAGGCTTCCCGGTCATACGTGCCAGCATAATCTGGTTGAACGTCCCCGCCGAAGTTGCCATATCCAGCACTATCGGCGGCGCGTCCCGGCGCGGTATCCCAACCGAAATCGGGTTCGTCCCCAGCATGGCCTGTTTGCCGCCGAACGGTACCACCGAGGCGGGCGAAGTATTAAAGACCAATCCAATCAGGCCCGCTTCCGCGATTGTACGAGTGTAATACCCCAGCACGCCACTACCGCCGCCGTTACGCGCCGCCACTATTCCTATGCCGCTAATTCGGGCTTTTTCAATCGCCTTTTGCATGGCGGTGGAATGGACGTAGTAAGCGTGCTGATAGCCGCCCTCCACCAGCGCCGATACGGGGGTCTCGTTCAAAATAGCCAGAGGGGTGCGGCGGCTTTCACCAAGCTTCCATTGCTGCAAATTATTATACAGATGGCGTAGCCCATGCGAGGGGCGGCCCACCAGTTCCCCTTCCAGATAAAGCGGCGCGGCAATTTCGGCCTGTTCCGCCGGAATTCCGGCACGCTGCATCCGTTCTACCGCTAACCGCGTCGCTTCCTCAATCGCTAACTTAATCAAGTCGCTTTTCCTTTTTTATTTTTTATTTTCTACCAGTTTTTGAACGGGTGCTGGGCCAGAGCCGCGTTTTTGTAGCGCGAGTCTTCGGTAACATCTTCGCCAATCCAGTCCGGGCGCTCGAATTTGTAATCATAAGAAGGCATTTCCAGTTCGGCAACTATCAGTCCGTCATTATCGTCGTCAAAAATATCCAGTTCCCATTTCAAATCGGGCGCTCCGGCTACCGGCAACTTGTAGCGCCGCTTGCTGACTACCGAAGCCTGGGCCAGCTTTAACAGTTGCTCCACTTCATCGGCAGGTAAGTCATATTCAAATTCATCTCGTCCTACCAACCCCGACCCTTTGATAGTCAGGTAGCCTTTGCGGGCTTCCGGCCCTTCTTCCAGGCGTACCCGCACGGTTGGACTAAAACATAAGTAGCCTTGCGTCAACTTATGAGGTTCGGGCAAAGGCGGCAATTTCGCCTTATCTACCAGGAATTTCCGTTCAATTTCTTCTTTGTAAGCCATTTTTTTTCTCCGTTTAGGCAGCGTTAAAAATTAAGTCCCCGTTTTTTCGTAAGGGCGAATCGCATACGCCCGTGAAGGTTGTACCGGGTCAAAAGGGCGTATGCGATTCGCCCCTACCACAGCCAGAATTTAATTATTTATGTTGCCCTAGTTTATTACGCCCACGCAAGCATAACTTATCATCTGCCCTTGTGCTTGTCAAAATATGCAGCGACAATAAATAAAAACAGGCAGCGACAAAAGCAACATGTTGCTTTTGTCGCTGCCTGTTTTTATCTTAAATTTAGAAATGCCAGCGCGAGGCACTGTTCACAAAATCTTTTTCGAGCCAGGCGAAGGCGACACGTGGCTTGAGCCGATAATAAAGATTTTTGGGGTCAGCTTCGGGTTTGAAGCTATATTTGGTGTTGTATTCTTCGACGAAACGGGCAAACAAAGCCGGGTCATCGAACTCTTCGACTGTTCCCTCGATTACCACCACTTCGTCGCCGCTTTCCAGATGTATCACTACTTCGGGGTTTGCCGCCAGATTACGCCCTTTGCGCGAATTGCGGCCTGTACTAAAGTAAAAAGTTTCGTCGAGCCACAGACCCCAGATTGGCATGGCGTGTGGTCGCCCGTCAGGATAGGTTGTGCCTAGCCAATAATTATGACTGGTCGCCATTCGTTCGCTCAACCAATCCCACGATAACATCCCGTCAACTTTGGTCTGGTCAATTCCATAATCCTCGCCCATACCGGGACGACTTTGCCGGGGTGTTACCCGCTCACTCGCTGGCTTTTCTTCCGCCATTTTCAGCCTCCTGTACTTTTTGACATTGGGACTAAATGTGCCTCGCCTGATATTGCTTTGGAAATAAATAATATCAGGAATTAAATATCGCTAACTTATGCAAAAAGTGCCAGTTTTGTTACTCAACTTTGAACAATTTTACCGTTCTATCCGAAGCTACTGCCAGCATTTTGCCATCCGACGAATAAGCTATGCTACGAATTGAGCCAGTGTATTTGCCCAGGCTTTCCGATTTCAAGTTACCTGTTCGCAATTTGACGGCACGGTCAGACCCGCCCGAAGCCAGTGTTTGGCTGTTGGGCGACCAGGCTATCGCCAGCACTTTACTCCCTTGAGTATAACTTTGGTCTAAAAGCTCAAAGGTTTTAGCATTAAAATAAGCGACGCTATTGTCGAACGAGCCGGTAGCCAGGGTTGTGCCGT
>JBBQXW010000048.1:0-30128 GCA_038209275.1 Chloroflexia bacterium
AACTGTAAGGAAATGGAAAAGGGGTGGCAAAGCCGCCGGGGTCTAGCAAAGAATACTCCTAAATGATAAAGTTAGAGTGCCTAAACCCCACTTTAACCAAAAGGAGTATTCACCATGAGTATAACAGTTTCGCCGCTTAAAAAGAAGCGGCCCAAATTTATGAGGCTGAGAGTGCTGACAAAGCCCGCGAGAAACTGGGTGAGTGGGTCAAGCGCTGGGAGGGGGAGGAGGGTAAGGCGGTCGCTCTATTTTTCAGGAGGAACCGACTACCGCCTCCGCCAAAATTAAAAAAAGGCGGCGCTCCCCGCGGCAATCGTAATGCTGCCAAACTTGGTGAAGATTTACAGCTGGAGTTGTATCTGTCCAAAATTCGCCGGGGCTTTGTGGAAGATTTTTTTGAATTACGGTTTGGGCGGCGGGCCGCCAACGAAGAAGAGTTGCGCGAAGTGGTTCGACAGGTCGCTTAGGTCGCCCTTACACGAACTTTGACAAGGAGGGGAAGAGGATAGGAATAATCTAACGATTCATGGGCCAAAAGAAGCCGGGCAACAGATCATTTGCCTCAAAAAAGCGCGAATACTTCGGTTAGCAATGCCAAAGTAAGGCTTATAGCCGAGGTTAAATTGATTAAGCTCTATGTGGATAGCAACCGACTTCTGCCAAATTGGGTTCAGCTTTATCAGTTGCCGCTGCCATCGTAGGTGCGGTGGCAGCGGTGTTATCGCCGCACGCCGCCAGTACTGGTAAAATAAACTGACCGTAGAGGATGTAGGACTTTTAAAAGTTAGTCGGATAGAATACAGTGGTGGCAGTCTGGCATTATTTATCAGATTGCCAGCCAGATAGGAAAAGCCAGGGACAGACTGGCGCAGATGCTTCTTCTGACCTTTAAGATTTAGGAACAATAGTGTGCCAGCTAAAATAGTTGAATTTGAACTTACTGAACCTTTACCGCCTCTGACAACCGAAGCGTTACGGGGCTATGCATATTTGCTAGGTATGGTGCGGTATAACACTGTGCCGTTAGGATATGTGTGGTGGGAAATTGACGGGCTGGATTGGGCCGAAAGCACGCTCCGCCAGAAAATCGAGCAAGAACCACATATTGCGGAAGCACTTCACAAGCTCACGCTTAGAGAAAATGCAGGGAATAAAAGCGAAAACCAGCCAGACGAAAAGTTACCGCTTGTTACGGTAGTAGTTTGTACCCGTGACCGCCCTGAGCCACTGGTGCGCTGCCTGGAATCGTTACTCAGACTCGATTACCCTAATTTAGATATTCTAATCGTGGATAATGCGCCATCAAACGAGAAGACGAAGGAATTAGTTCAAAGTTTGGAGTCCTCAGTCCTTCGCTACGTGGTCGAGCCGAGACCGGGCCTGGATTGGGCGCGCAACCGGGGAATTGTCGAGGCGCGGGGCGAAATTATTGCCTACACCGACGATGATGTACGGGTTGACCCGCTCTGGGTGCGCCGCCTTGTCGCCGCTTTTGCCGACCCCGGAGTGATGGCTGTCACCGGGTTGGTTGCGCCCGCCGAACGCGAAACTGAAGCCCAGGATACTTTTGAACATTATGGTGGCTTTGGGCGCGGTTTCGAGCGCAAAGAATATTCGCTAACCCGCCAGCGCTACCGCCATTTTCCGCTCAACGCCAGCATTTTTGGTACAGGCTGCAATATGGCTTATCGCCGCCGCTTCTTTGAGCAGCACGGTTTGTTCGACGAAAGCCTGGATGTTGGTACACTGACACACGGTGGCGGCGATTTAGATATGTTTTACCGAGTAGTGCGGGCCGGATACACTCTGGTATACGAACCAGAGGCATTAGTCTGGCACTATCACCGCCGCGATTTCGCCCGCCTCAAGCGCCAGCTTTATGATAACGGGCGTGGCTATTACGGCTTCCTGACCAAATGCTTTTTGAATGACAAGCCCATGCGTTACGAAATCGGACGTTGGGGAATAATCTGGTACAAACGCTGGTTTATAGACCGATTGCGCCACTGCCCCAGAATAGGCCGAAAACTGGTATTGCGCGAAGCATGGGGCGCAGTGCAAGGGCCATATTACTACTTTCAGGCGCGCCGCCAGAGCGCCAAAATCGCTCGTGCCTACGGCAAAATCAACATTTCTCAAATCCTCTCTAATCCTGATAAATTGCTGTAAAATAGCTATAAAATCCTATTCACAACTTTATTTACTTATGCTATAATCCCACTACCGGGTCAAAGTTTATTCAAAGTTAATAGCAATAGGAATTATATGTCAACTAACGTTCTTGAAGAAACGATTTCTACTACCCCTGGTTCTAAGGTTCGGCTGCCTCTTAAACGCCTTACCCGGTTTCAATTAGGTTCGCCATTTTGGTTGTTACTGGCTATAACGTCCGGGGCTTTTGTGTTGCGCTTTTATAATTTGCAACGTAATTCGCTGTGGTACGACGAAGCCTACGACCTGGCAATCGCTTACGACAACTCTTTCCTCGATACCATCTTTTACTATCGTCCCTGGGATACCCATCCGCCCTTTTTCTTCCCGGTAGTGCATCTGTGGATGCGTCTCTTTGGCGAGACTGAATTGCCGGTACGCATGTTTGCGTTAGTGGTTGGCGTAACAACTCTAGTGCCGTTATACGCGCTGGCGCGGCACTGGTTTAAGGCCGAAGTTGCCTTGACTGGGACGCTGCTGCTGGCAGTTTCATCGTTACACCTGGGTTGGTCGCAAAGTGATCGGCCTTACGGTTGGATGACACTCTTAACCCTCATTAGCATGGGATTGCTCTGGTTGGCAATTGAACAACCTCGACAAAGCTGGCGCTGGTTGACCTACGGCCTCAGTGCTTCGGTGCTGTTTTATACGCACTACCTGGGCATCCATATTATTTTCTGTCAGGCCGTAGTCCTGGCAATTGTATTGTTTGGGAATTGGGGGGCGCTGGTGCGGGCCGGAATTACCCTGGTGATGGTAGGAGTTTCTTTTCTGCCGTACCTCGGAAATTTTCTACGGCACTCCCAAAATGGCGACCCAACCGCTTATGCCGCTCACAGCCTGTCTCAATTCTTAGATACTTTTGAACTGTTCTCCAGCTGGTATTTACCGTCCAGTTTTGGGCTAGTTGCATGGCTGGTTTTTCTGCCATTATATCTCGCAGGGGCAGGTTGGCTCTGGTTTAACCGGCGTAAACTGGCGATTTTTTTAATATGTTGGAGCTTCCTACCGATACTGACCACCTGGATTAGCAGTGTACTGGTACGGCCCAATTTTGTGCCGCGTTATATGAGTTTTTGCCTACCGGCTTTTTTACTAACTATTGCGGTCGGTATCTGGAGTCTGCGCTCGAAGCAATTCCGCTTTGCCGTTTATCCTTACATCGCCCTCGGTCTGGTCGTTGGTTTGAGTCTGATGGCCTGCCTGAACTATTATCAAACCTACAAGCAGGCCGATTGGCGCGGAATGGTCAATTACATCGTGGAAAACAAGCAGCCCGAAGACGTAGTGCTATTGGCTAACCCCTATGGTTATACAGGCAGTACTTTTGATTACTACTATGTTCATAACATGAGCAGCTCTGGCAATCTAGCACGTCTCTTTATTCCCCAGGAACCGGGCGTGCCAGAAAAAATGGCCCAGCTGTTCAATAAACCCCGCCGGGTCTGGCTGGTCAGTTTCTACGATGGTAACGCTAAGTGGATTAACGATAATATAATTCCAAACATCCCGAAAAATTTCAAATGGGAGTATTATCAGGAAATCGAACACGGCAAACAGCCCAAACTCACCCTTGCATTGTTGGTGAAGCAGGATTGAGTGATGCGTGATGAGGTTAGGTGATGGAGTAGCATCCTACCATTTGCCGCGCCTTAGCAACAAGACATCACTCGTCACTCGTTACTCATCCGAAAGATTTTGACGCGGGAGTTGGAATAGACCAGAGGCCAGCCCTGGGCAGCAGGGTCAAATTTGCCTTCGGAAAGGGCGATTTCTTCCGGGCCGAAGTAGAGATAACGGAGGTTGTTCTGACGAATGAAATTGGCCCGCTCAGGGTTAACCATTTCGCCGCGCAAGAAACGACCCAGCAGCACCGCTTTAGGGTCGTGGTTGACCGTTTCCAGGTCGTGACCCAGGTAAACCCGATTTCCGGCGCGAGTAGGAATGTAGTTGCCGAGCAAGGGCGAAGCGATAACGGTATCGCGAGGGCCGGTATTGTCTCGCAGCCAGCTTAAACCATCCACTTCGGCGTTGTAGAGATAGAGCGGGTGAAGGCTGGCGGGGTCGGGACGGGCGTACAAATTGCTAAACTGGGTGGCAAGCAGCAGAAAAGTGGAAAGCGTAGTCGCCAAAACGTAGCGTCCAATCCAGCGCGGCCTGAGTTTCCAGGCAAAGTAAAGTCCGGCGGTAGCAAGGCAGAGAATGGGCAGATGTAAGCCCTCGACAAAACGGCGCTGTAATCCTACCGGCAAATATAGCAGCAAAGCGTTGACGACCAGCCAGGTAGTAAGCAATTGCCAGCGCAAACGCTGGGGTTCGGGCAAACTGGCAGTGCCGCGTTCGGCCCACCATCCGCCCGCAACCGCTGCGATTAACAACAGACCATAGCCAGTAATATAAGCGATGGGCCAGGGCGAAAGGGTCTGGTTCTGGCCGAGCCAGGCCCGCATAAACGGGTTGGCGTTCATCACAATATAAGTATAAACTGGGCCGAGCGCGGCGATAATGCCGACAAACAGCGTGCCGAACCAATCGGGCCAGTTGATACGGCGCGTCTGAATAGCCCGGCGCAAGACAAAACCCCCCAGCACCCCACTCAACGGCACCAGCATAAAAGGATGGACAAAACCGAGAATAAAGGCGCTGGCGGCGGCTTTAGCATAAGCGGCCTTGCCCTGCCCTTCCCACCCATCTTGCGTCCACATAATTGCCAGAAGTAAAAGAGCGGTGGCAAGCGGATAGTGCGGGTTAGCCAGCAGGGTAAAGAAAGTAAGCGATTCGGCTACCCACAAATCGGTTGAATCGGTCAGGCCAAAAGGGGCAACCAGCCAGCCCAGCCCCGCCGAGAAACAAAGCAGCAAAAAGGCCGTCCGGCGTTGCGCTTTCTCGCTAAAGTAGCGGCAAATAAAGCGGTAGCCGACCATAAGCAGCATCAGGCCAAACAGCACACGGGCCAAATGATAAACTACAATATTGGGCAGCCCGGTTATAGCAGGCACTTTGCCCAGCAAAATATAGAAAAGATAGACGTATTCGCCGCTATGTTCTTCGGAAGTATAAACCAGCGAAAAGCGCCACTCGCCGCGTGCGCCCAATTCCATTTTCGCTAAATAAGAATTGGAATCGAGGGCGTTAAAAGCCAGCCCCATAAAATGCCCGTCCGTCGGCGTAATCAAATAGCCCCACACGAACGGCAACGAAGCCAGCGCCAGGGTAAAGAGCGCCCAGCCCCATATCCAGGCGAGTTTTGGTCGAAGACCACCCCTTTGGGGCGAGGTTCGGGTTTCGAGTTTCAAGGTTTAGTCCTTGTTGCAAATTGAATGTTTGGGCGTTGGATAGAACGTTTTAAGCACACAGTACACGAAGACACAAAAATACGCAATAAAAGCAATTTGTATTGCATCATATCGGGTGGCAGAAATCAAGTCCCCAATCGAGGGATTTTTGAAATTTTCCTCATAAGTTTTTTATGTTACCCTCACGCCTTCCTCACGCCGAATAGATATAATGAATTCAGTTCAACCTAATAACGACACAGAACATTTTAACTCAAGCTCTCATAACTTTTAACTCTAATCTATATCCCCTCAATGTCGATTTATATGGAGTAGCAACACAAATTTAGCCAAGACGTAGCAGGCCCGCAATTATTTTTTTCTAGTTGTTGAAGACCCGACCAGCAGTAAACTGCTGGTCGGGTCTTTCCTCGTTTTTCAAGGCTTTCTTTATATAGCAGGTTATAGAAAGATTGAGCCAGGGTTTAGCATAGGGGCGCATCGCCTACGCCCCCTCCAATGGCTCAACCTCGGTGCTTGCTGTATATTGATGCCTATAAAACTCCCTCCCAAAGCTGGCGCGCTACCTCTTGCGGTTTATTTTCGACCTGACAGATGGTATCAAATAGCATAGTAGCGCGCTGTTCGGTGTTGTAGGCGGGCCATTCGGGAAGCAGTTCGGTGTTGGGGTTGCCAGTGCGGGCGAAGGCAATCCAGGCACTGTGCATTTGGTCAGCGATGGGCTGGCGCTCCTCGCTCTCGCCAGTAAAAAGCGCAACCCCGGCTTTGTCCAGATTATTCCAGACAAAGGGAATTTCCAGAGCGTGACAGGCTCCCAGCACGCCGCCCCAGGCAATCGAACGCCAATCAAAGCGATACATCCAGGTCGGCGCTTGTTGCTCCACCTGGGCTTCGGCCAATCTTAGCGCGGGTATCCAGAAAGTTCGGTCGGTCAATAGACGTGTCCATTTTTCCAATGCTGAAGCTGCCGTATAGTCAGCATAGCCGTCCGCTACTTTAGCCCAGGCTTTTTCGCCAACCATTTTGGCACAGCGCTGTTTAATCCCTTCTTCATCCAAATTCTGCCAGGTGGGGTCGAGCATGGTAAAAAGCTTCATCTCTTCCAGGGTTGTGCCAATCAAAGTTGCTACCTCGCGGGCTGACCCGGCGGTGACGGCAGGGAGCGGTGCCTGGGGCAAGGCCACCCCATCTACCACTGGCTGAAAAAGGCGGTCACGCCGGGCAGCTACTGCGTCGCCCGCATTCAACAATTGCTCCACCGGCACTTCTTTTAGGGCGGCAATATCGCCTTTGAAATCGAGTGCTTCAAGAATAGCGTTTGTCCCTTCGATAGCCTGAGCGCTGTTGCGGACATTGTGGGCCGCACCGCTCTGAAGAATGGCCTGTTGAAACAAGCCTTTCGCGGTGGGCATCGCCAGCAACACACCGACGCTCATCGCCCCCGCCGATTCGCCGAAAATAGTTATTCGGTTCGGGTCGCCTCCAAAAGCGGCAATATTGTCGCGCACCCATTCTAGCGCCGCCACCTGGTCTAACATTCCGCAATTGCCGGAAGAAACGTAATCCGCTCCGCCCAGTTCCGCCAGATGCAAAAAGCCCAGCATACCCAGCCGATAATTTATTGTCACTACTACCACATCACCTTGCGCCGCAAAAGAAACCCCGTTGTACCAGGGAGTCGAACCTGTCCCGGTTACAAATGCCCCGCCGTGTATCCAGACCATTACCGGGCGGCGGGCAGCATCGGCAGCGGGCGACCAGACATTGAGGTAAAGGCAATCTTCGCTTGATGGCACTTGCGTCCGCCCGGTCAGCCGATCCATACGGCTGGGATGCTGGGCCGCAATCGGGCCAAATTTAGTCGCGTCGCGTACTCCTTCCCAGCGTGCGAGTGGCTGGGGTGGCAAAAAGCGCAACACCCCGATGGGCGGTTGGGCATAAGGAATACCGCGCCAGACCTGCACCGGGCCGTCTTCGCGCCCTTCAACTTTGCCATAACTCGTTTCAACAATGAAAGATGACATTTTATTCCTCCTGGATATTTTTACTTTAAAAATGCGGACGGGCTAGAATTACTGCTGTTCAAGTATAACAAAGTAGCCGCCTGGGGTCTAATTTACATAGAGACAACCTAAACGCTTATAAAATACCAAAAACGGCTGTAGGAAGGAGCTACGCCCGTTTGCATTAGCCGGGCCAGCGTAGTATAATAGCAAGCGGCCCGAATTTCGGGCTATTAATATCCGAAACTAAGCCTACCGGCTGTAAATTATAATATTAGTAACGGGTGTGACCCACTATAGTAAATAGCCTGCCCAGGCCAATTTTTTAAGATTTTTAAGAAAGGAGCCAGCCCGACCATGGCAAAGGACGTAAAGCTTTCCAAGACTGTACCAACCGGCCAGAACGTTAACCTGCCGACAGGACACAATTGCGATAAATGCGGCTTGATGACGACTGAGCGCACTATTCAGGTAGTCAAAACCCTGAAGGCCGATGGTAAGAAGAACACTAACTACTACCATCGTGATTGTCTGAAATACTAAAAATGGCACAGAAAAAAAGAAGGACTGAGTTATTTACTAGCTCAGTCCTTCTTTTTTTCTTGTAGCTTTGAGCTTTTGGGCCTACCAATTGCTGCGTCGCTCTGCAAACGAATCGCTGACGTGCAAGTTATAGCTGCTTTGTCCCCAGTTTAGCGCCGCCCAGCTTAACAAACCGAACGCTGCCAGTAAAGCTATCACTAATAATATCAGTTCCATTTTATTTCGACCTTTCTGTAGTTACTTCCCTGTACTATATTTCAGGCTTTGTGCCTGCCCACTCACCCCATTTTTAGAGATTTTCTGGTTTCACAAAATCGTTTGTTTGAAAGATTTTGTGAAACCTGGATAATTAGAAGCCCAGTACGTGCAAGAAGCGGCGTACCTGAACGAAGAAGCCAGTGCGCGCCTCGGTCTCGCGACATTCATGTACCGCCAGGGCTTCGGTTGCCTTGCGGTGCTGTTCAGCTTCGCGCTGGAAACTGCTGCGTACCGCTTCCATATTTTTTTCCATCGAATACCAGTTCTCGTACATTGCTTTACTCCTTGATTGACTAACCTGCCTGAAGAAAAAGATAATTGCTATAAGATTTATCAAGATTTTGTCGGTTGTTTTTCTACTTTCGACAGCTTTATTCTATCAACTAACTTGGTTGTATAATACCGCCGAATAACTGATTTGCGGCTGCTCAAAGGTCTTATTCATGCTAGTAAATCCTAAGCATATTTACTTATGTTCGTAAAAGCACAATTAGGTCGAACGGACACTAGCTATAAGCCCTCCGACGGAGTATAATTATTGTGAATAATTGGAATTAAAGACATCACAGGTAAGTTTTATGACCGTGCTAGAACCCTGGGAACAGACCAAAATTAAAGTGTTGCTGGTGGACGACCATGCCGTCGTGCGGGAAGGTACGGCGGAATTGTTGAACCGCCAGCCCGATGTCGAAGTAGTCGGTGAAGCGGGGGATGGGGCGAGTGCTGTAGAAATGGCGGCGCGACTCTTGCCCGACGTAGTCTTGATGGATATTGGTATGCCTGTAATGGATGGAATTACCGCTACCCGCGAGATAAAGGCCGCCCGCCCAACCGTTGCAGTGCTGGCCCTAACCGCTCACGACGAAGACCAGTATGTTTTTGCCCTTCTGGAAGCGGGCGCGGCAGGCTACTTGCTCAAGACGGTGCGCGGCAAGGAACTGGTGGAAGCGGTACGGGCGGTACACCGGGGCGAAGCGGTGTTGCACCCGACGGTTGCCAAAAAGGTATTGGGCCGCTTTGCCGCCCGCCCGCCCGAAGCCAAAGCCGAGGCACAGCCCGCCCCGATCGAAAGCCTGAGTGAGCGGGAACTGGAAGTATTACGGCTGGCAGGACGCGGTTTATCTAACAAGGAAATTGCTGACCGTCTGGTACTTAGCCCGCGTACCGTTCAGGCGCACTTCGCCAATATTTTTAGCAAATTGCAAGTTGGTTCACGTACCGAAGCGGTGTTGCAGGGGCTAAAGCGCCGTTGGTTGAATCTGGATGATTTAGAATTATGAATAATTTGGAATTTATGCTGATAGAAAACAAAACTCAAAGCCGCGAGGCCAGTCGGTTGCGGACAGTTATGGAAGTAGGCCGCAAGGTAACTTCGATTCTTGACCTTGACCGCTTGCTGATTGAAACGGTGCGATTGATACAGGAAACTTTTGGTTATGATTTGGTCGGGGTCTCGCTGCGCGACCAGCACGATGGCGATTATTTTTATCATGTTGCCTGTAGCGATTTAGGCTGCGAATGTTATGAGGGCGTTCGCACTCGCCGCCATATCAGCAGTGGCATGATTGGCTGGGTATTACGCAACCAGCAAACTCGTCTGGCGAATGATGTTACCCAGGACCCCTATTATTTGGGTTGCACCAATCAAGCCGAGGCAGAACTGGATATTCCGCTAAAGTTCAACGGGAACTGTATTGGAGTATTGAACCTGGAAAGCCCTTTCTCGAACGCATTCGACCCAGAGGATGTGCCTGTACTGGAAATTTTAGCCGACCAGATTGCGATTGCGATTGAAAATGCCCGCCTGACCAGCCGCGCCCGTGAAGCCGCGATTGCCGAGGAGCGTAATCGGTTGGCCCGTGAACTGCACGATGATACCGTGCAAGCGCTGGCTGCGATTAATCGCCAGCTTGATTTGTTGCGGTGTGATATTGGCGAAGGGTTAGGCCAGCCCGAATGTAACGAATTGCCAGAACATATCGAGCGCCGAATGAATAAAGTACAGGATACGCTGGAAGAAACGATTCAAAATTTGCGCTTGCTCAGTCGCGATTTACGCCCGCAACTATTACAAGATTTGGGATTGCGCGAGGCAATCGACGCGCTGGTCTCGGACATGGCTCGTACTTTTAAGATAGATGCCCAATTGCGAACGGAAGGCGAATTGCGCCGTTTACGCAACGACCAGGAATTGCATTTCTACCGTATCGCTCAGGAAGCCCTGACCAATGTGGTCAAGCACGCTTGCGCCAGCCGACTTTCTTTGCTGCTGGAATTTCAGCCGGACGAAATTGTGCTGACCATCGAGGATAACGGGCGCGGCTTTGATGTGCCGGAAGATTTGACCAAACTGGCCCGCACCGGCGGCATGGGCGTGCTGAATATGCGCCAGCGTATGCGCGAAATTGGCGGTTGCCTGCGCCTCAATTCATCGCCCGGTCGCGGTACAACACTCGTGTTGAGTATCCCAACCCAGCCAGAATGATTTTTAACTGCTAATTTTAATAATCCGTATCAGCTAAATTTCGTTTGAATAATGTTAGGCTTGAGTGCCAAAGAGCAGTTGGTCGAGACCGCGAATTAGCCCGCGAGTTTCCACTACTTTTTTAACGGCCAACAACGTACCGGCGGCGTAAGGCTCGGCTCCTGACCCCGCATCGTGCCGGATGGTCAGGCGTTCGTCGGGTAGCCCAAAAATAGTTTCAAAGGCAATGATATAGCTGGGCAACCGCACTGAGTGAACCTGCGCGCCACCAATGTTCGCGCCGCGCACTTCCTTCGGCCCGTAGATTTGGTCAATCGGGACTGCCAGTTTCGACTGCGCCACCTGGCCCAGTGCTTCCGCCAGTTCCATTGTTGTACCGCTTGGCGCGTCAACTTTACCAGCGCTGGCGTAATCAATAATTTCCCAGGAAGGCAGATAGCGGGCCGCCAGAAGCGAGAAATGTTTGGCGAGGGCGGCGGTAATCGAAAAATTTCCGGCGGCAATCACGCCCCGGCCTTGCGCCAGCGCTTTTTGCTCAATCTCGGCATAGTCGGCGGCAGTTAAGCCGGATGTCCCAACTACCACGTTAACGCCCTGTGCCAGCGCCGCTAAAATGCGCTCGTTGACCGAAACCGGGGTGGTGTAATCAATTAATACATCCGGCTTAACCCCGCTTGCCAGCATTTCTTCCAGCGATGTACTGATTTTTAAGCCGTTAGCCGCCAGACCCAATGCTTCGCCCAGGTCTTGCCCGGCTTGCTGGCGGGCAATTGCCCCGACCACTTGAAATTCCGCGGCTTCTAGTAGCTGGCGAGTTACTACACTGCCAGTCCAACCTGTCGCACCTGCCACACATACGCTGATGGGCATAGTTTGTTCACTCTCTTTACCTTTCTTTGGCTTTAGCTTTTAGTAATTACTTTCTACAGAGGATACAAAGGAAAAATTGGCCTTAACTTCGTGCTTCTCCGTGCCTCCGTGGTGAACACATCTTCTAAACAATATTATGCTCCTGAGAATGGCCTATGCCATTGGCAAAACGGCCTATTCGGAGTGGGTCAATATTAATTGAACTGGCTTTTCCCTCCAAAACTTCTTCGGCCACCAGCCGACCAACCATGGGGGCTTGCTGCACCCCGTGACCCGAAAATCCGGCAGCATTAATCCAGTTTTCGATTCCCGGCATTCGACCAATAATCGGATTGTGGTCGGGAGTGACTTCGTAGTAGCCAAACCAGCAGGCTTGTCGGTCTAGTCCGACATCTTCCAGCCAGGGGAAGCGTTCCAGCCCGACTATAAGAGTTTCCTCAAACCAATCCCAATCTATGCCAGTGGTGAAGCCGGGCGCTTCGTCCGGGTTGGAACGCCCAAAAAGCAGGCGCTGTCCTTCGCTTCGCATGTAAAAGCCACTCTGAATGTCAATGCCGAGTGGGTAGGCGTGCGCCCATTGGGTTGGCGCGGTCATAAAAATCAGTCGGCGCACTGGGAAAACTGGCACTTCCAACCCGGCCCGCCGCGCTACTTCGCCCGCCCACGACCCGGCGGCATTAATCAGGCAATCGGTTTCGATTAACCCGGCAGCAGTTTCTAGCTGCCAGCCAGTACCAACCTGTTTGGCGCTCAACAGAGGCGTATCGCAGCGGAGTATTGTGCTGTTGGCTTTGGCCTGACGTAGATAAGTGTGGGTAATGCGGTGGGGGTCAACAATGCCGTCGGCAGAGCCGTAGGTAACAGTAGCAATATTGTCGGCTGCAAATGGCATTATTTTTTGGGCCTCGGCTACGCTCAAAACCTCTACCGGCGCACCCAGGCGTTTTTGTAATTCTACCCCGGCCAGATGAACTTCGGCTCGGTCGGGAGGCACCAGAAACAGGTAGCCAACTGGTTTGTATCCGGCATCTTCGCCATAAAGTTCGGGGAAATTCTGGTATTCCTGAATACTTTGCCACGAAATCCGAATATTTACTTCTTCGGTAAATTGCACCCGCACCCCGGCGGCGCTATATCCAGTCGAACCCATCGCGGGCGCTTGCTGCGCTTCCAGAATTATTACCTTGAGTCCCCGTTCACTCAAACGAAAAGCACAGGAAGCGCCGATAATGCCCGCCCCCACCACCACCACGTCGGCGTTCATCTTTTCTGACCCAGCCACTCTTTATCTCCTCTCCACCTTTGAAATTAAATTAGCTAAATCCTTGAATTATCAAGGTGCCGCCTTTGGCATTTTGCTACAATCTTCTACACCTTTCTCGGCGGGAATACGGCAATAAAAATCAAAACTCTTGAAACCTTCCCAGGGAACAAGCAATTTTGGTTGTGGTTGCAAGCCTCTAAAGGCGGCACCGAAACCATCAAGGTCAGGTGCAAAAAAATCTGGGCCAAGTAAATATAATTCGCCATTTATAATCGGCTTATAGGACTCATCCTTAGTGACAATGCCCTTATCAAAGGCAAAGCCTTGAGATAAATAAATAATCTTAACAGAATAAGTTAGACCACTTCCAATATCAGGATTAGGATAAGCGGTTGCTATTACATGGCTTGGTTCACCATAAGCTTGTATAATGTCGCCCAACTTAAAGGATATTCCAAACTTGGGCCGAATAATATAAACAGGTTTAGTAGGGTCTTGTGCATAATATTTTGCTTCTCCATCATAGCCTTTAGAACCTGTCACATTACCAATCCAGTTCCAAACCAGGTAACCATATTTAGTATTAAGTGGATCTGGCTCTAAGTTTGCAGTGCTAACTATTGGGCTGCGCTTTAATATTTCTACCGCTTCGGCAGGGGTAGTTTGTCCCGGCGTAATGCCTTCCCAACAAGGTGGTTTGCAGGGAATGCCCTTTAGCCAGCGATATTGCCAATCTGAGGGCGGCGCTGGTTTTGTGGGTGCGGTAGTTACCGATGGGGAAATAATTAAAGTTGGGGTAGGGGTAGCTACCGGGCGGGTTGCAGTAGCGGCAAGCGTGGTTGTAACAGGGGCGGTTGCAGGTTGGTCAGAGCCACAGGCGGACAGGCAAAAGGCCGCGCAAAACAGCACCAGCACCAATGAATAGGCGGGTTTTCTATTGCGCGACCCGTTGCCATTTCCTGAAACAAGACGCAACATGCAATCACCTCAATTGTGAAGTTTAGAAATTACTCGGTAGCGGCTGTAATAAACACCCGGTGATTGTACCACACTGCCAGCAGCGCCAACAATCGGTTTGGCAAAGCTCGATGCAGCGATAGTCGCATGACGGTCATTGATTAATTTCTCAGAAATTTCAGGGTCTGCCGAAAATTTAGTGGTAAAGTGGGTAAGGCTAAGAGTAGTGGCAAACGCTTAAGCCGCTTCCGCCTCCAACACCATTGCAACACCATTGTTCGTAACAAATCGAAGTTGGCGCGACCTTAAAGCCGGTAAGAATAGATACCAACTGAGTTGTCGCACCGTCGGTATTACTTCTCCGGCTGTGGCCTTTACTCGCGTCGGTAAGCTCAAGGCTAACGGTCTCAATTTTTTAGTTAATGGTTTACCACCCAGTTCTAACCCATTTTGTTCAAATCTTAATTGGGCCACCAAAGTGCTGACCCTGCTAACACCACCCTCATAACCTTGCAAGAGAATTTCGCGCCATAATTGCTGGGCATTGTCACAATGTTCTTCGAGGTAGCGCTTCACTAGATAAGACTTATAAGGGTCTAACTTGCTTTTACGCAACACCCGCGCTCCTACCACTGGCGTTCCCTTCAGATAACGACCTACATTACCATAATCCGTATTGAGCTTTTGAGCAATTTCTTTGCGACTGAACCCCCGTTCGTGCAACTGCTTTACTTGCTCGTACAGCTTCTGTTTACGCTCAATATTCTCTTGCCGACGGCGTTCTTTCCAGTTCAAAGTAGCCGGATCAGACCGCTCAAAACTGGTCTCAACCGCCGCAGGAGTAATAGGAATAGTGGGCTGGCAACGGAAGGGTCTTCTATCACAACCTGGGCCGTCGGTGCAGTTTCGTCACTTAAATACTCTTGTGCAGGCAAAGCCAAAGCCCGATTAATCGTGGTGTAGTAACGTTTTACAATTCGTTCATCAAATAGGGCTTTCACCGTTTAGTGGGGTGCTACCCCAAAACTAACCGATACAGTACTTCTCTAATGTTTTGTTCAAAACCGTAAAACCTACGCCGGATTGAGTAGGAGCTATCAAACAACCATCTACCAGTTGAGGGCGTTCCTCTTCCTCTATCAAAGGTTCCCACCAATCTACGTATTCAAGAATTTTACAGTTTGGTGCGGCGAGTGCAAGATGCAGCGAGATTTCAGGGAATAGATGCGGAGATACTGGCAAATTATAGCTTTCAGCCAAGTGTGCCACTTTTTGCCAGCCGCTAATTCCTCCGACCCGTTGTAAATCGGGCATCCAAATATCGGCGGCGCGTTCCTGCGCCAGTCTTGCAAAACCGAGATAGGTATATTCCGTTTCGCCAGTTGCCAGTGGCGTATCGAGCGCGGCGGCGATAGCAGTACTGGCAACTAAATCATAATACGGTACGGGTTCTTCCAGCCAGACCAGATTAATTCCAGCCTCTTCTAATAATCTCCCAAATCGGATGGAGGTATTGGTATCCCAACCCTGATTAGCGTCCGCTATAAAACGTATGTTCGGCCCGGCGGCTTCCTGTACTAGCTTTACCCGTGCCACATCATCTTCTAACCGCGCCGAACCAACCCGAATTTTAATAGTTTTGAAACCCCTGGCTATATAATCCGCAACCTCTTTAACCAATCCATCGGGAGAAGTACCCAGCCATAATCCCTGGCTGGCGTAAACCGGAATAGAAGTAGCACACTGGCCCAGCAGACGATAGAGTGGTCGCCCGGCTTCTTTACCTACAATGTCCCATAAAGCAGTATCAATAGCCGATAATGCAAAAATGGACACACCGCTATTCCCGATAAAATTCATGGCTTTCCAGAGTTTTTGCCAGATTGCCTCAGTCATGAGCGGGTCTTCGCCTAACAGTTTATCCTCAAAATTAGCAATGGCGGCCTGAAATAAGCGGCCCTGTGGGGCGCTCTGGGCAAATAAGAAACCTGTGCCGCTCAAACCGCTATCGGTTTCGACCTGTAGCACCAGATGATAAACCTGCTCAAAATTATGGATTGCCGTCCGAATCGGCTGGCGTAGTGGTGTACTGGTTACGTAAAGGAACTAACACTACTCCAATGGATGCTGCTAGAATTTGCTCGCGCTCCTCCTCTGCTTCAGCAGTTGGCAAATTCACTTCTCTATCTTTTTGAAGCTGCGCTCTGACTTTACGCAAGTCTTTTGGCGGCATTTAATCTCTTCTCCTATTACTTCTTCTGACTACTAAACATTAGCTCCAGCCTATTTTCTAAGAGCCTGTAAAAAAGTCAACCAGCAGCGCATAGCCGTCGGTTGCCGCCTGACGGGAAAAGACAGGCAATCGTCAACGATACTGTAATGGGTTTGCACAAAATAAGCGTCTGGCGTTTCCGGCCACACAAAATCAGGGAGTAGGGTATCGGTTAGAGCGTTATTATCACTTAGCGTTTGGTCAAAATCTTCAAGTTTGCTCATACAATTTTCTCCCAGCTCAGGCCAAAGCTGGCGGGGTCTTCATTACGGACTAACAGCCACTCGCTTAATTCACACCGGGCCTGCATCCTTTCCCTGGCACTTAGCTGTAAATACTGGTCTAGCTCGTAGGTGAGCGTAGCCGGGGTAAGCGAGTAACCCGAACGTCGGTCTCCGGCCTGTTCGTTGTACTCGTAGGTGTAGCCATAGGGCTGATGTTCTTTCAGCGCCAGCCTTAAGAGCTGGTTTAGCCGCTCACTGGTGTAAGAATACCAGGTTTCTAGTTGGGCTTTTTGGTCTTCCAGAGCGCATTTTACTACCACCTGATTTCCGGTTTGCCGTTCCAACCCCGGCTCGGTCATAAGAAAAAAGCCCATCAGCCGGTCAAACTCTTCGGGTTTGCCGCTCACAAATTCCAGTTCGTGGTCTTCCAAATCGGAGTAGCTTCGCAAGACCATATCTTCCAGCTTGGGATTTATTTCTTCCCAGAAATAGTTCTCCACATAGGCCGTTAGTTGTTCCCCATCGCCAAACTGCTCCTTGAGAGCCTTAAGGTTAAGTCGGTGGTTAAACTCCTCTATCACGTAAAT
Source organism: Chloroflexia bacterium (assembly GCA_038209275.1). Taxonomy (GTDB): domain Bacteria; phylum Chloroflexota; class Chloroflexia; order Chloroheliales; family Chloroheliaceae; genus L227-5C. Next base: position 16,971 of record JBBQXW010000048.1, read on the forward strand.
TTCGTCGGCATCGAAACTGCCCGTGCCATCGGCCCGAAACACGACGCTGTATTCTTCGTCCTCCAGGCTCTTTATCTGGATAGTTATGTCACTCAATTCTTCAGCGATTTCTTCAACTTTCAGCAAAATATTATTACCTTCGCTCATCTGTCTTGCTTCTCCTTTCTTTCGATGCTTTCTATTCTAAAGTTAGAGTTAATATGAATTTGGTCAGGCGGCATTCTCGGTTTGGTGAGGACTAAGACCCAACTCAACTTCACGCCGGTGATTTAGCTTTACAAAAGCCGGATGTTCACTCACATCCAGACCGAGCCAAAGAGCGCGCTCTAACACCAGACTGAGGGCCAACGTCTGTACCTCGGCCATTGGCAAGGCGTTATGGGCCGAGCCTGCCAGTTCGGTAAAAGCTGCTATCACATGCAAAATCTGGCTGGCACTTTCGCGTTTGAAACTGGCAGTGAGGGCGTAAGACAGGGCATATAAGCCTGCAATGGTGGTTGGTATAACCCGGTGCAACTCGCTGCGGCTGGTCTTCAAAATAGTTTCAACCGTTGCCATACCCGCTATTTCCTCAGCAATAGTGAAAAATTCGTGGGCTACTCCGTCTCCTACCAGCCCCGCCACCACCAGTTCACGACTACGCCGCCCCTTGAGGTGCTTTACTACTTCGGAAACTCGCTCCCAGGAACGTGGGCTGGGGACGATAGCATGGCCCTGAGTCAAACTAACCGGGTCAGCCGTCAGGCGGTGAGGCATCACATGAATAAAAGCCAGCACTTCGGGAGCTACATGGTGATGAGAAGCCCAGCGAAGCCAGTCCTGATAATCTGGCTCTATCAGTAGATGCACCAATCGGTCATTCATGGCACTGCCAAATTCGTGGTTCACCGGGTCATCTTCCGGGCGATTCCCGGCGGCAAAAATGCGCCAGCCCTCTGGTAGTTTGTAATTGGCTACTGCCCGTTCCAAAATAAGGCCATAGCTGGCAATTCTGGATCGTACCAATCTTGCCATTCTCCTCCATAGCGGCGGGCCGCTATTTGAGCGTGTTGCAAAGCTTTCATGGGTTTTCTCTCTTCTCTTCTCTACTTTTCTTTTGGCTTGTTTTCTTTGTGTTGTTTTATGTTTCAGATTATGGCGAAACAGATAGGCAAACAAATTTTCTTGATTACTGGAATATATATCTTTGAGGAAAGAAGAGAGTGCCACTTTAAATATTAATGAGAAGAATCAGACAAGCTGATTGTTTCCCCGCTAATATAGTGTTTGTGACCTTGTGGGCTAAAAACTGTAACCCCGCCAGACCCGACCACCCGCCAGCTTTGCGTCGCTCCCTCGCCTACTAAGGCGGTAGAACCTTCTACTCCTATGACTGCCTTCAACTTCCGGTTGGCACTAAAGCGGGCTAATCCACTTAACCACCCTGGAATTTCATCGAAATGAGGGATTACTACCAAATTCGGGGCCAATCCCAGCGCTGGTGGCAAAGGGCGGAACAGGCCAAAGCCCGGTAAAGCACCCGCCAGCGCCATTGCTCCTGCCGAGCAACCGGCTACCACTCCGCCCTGCTCGAAGACCGTCCGAATAGCCTGCCAGCACACCGTATCGCGCAAGGTGTTAACCAGATAGGCTGGTTTACCTCCCGAAAGATAAATCAAATTAGCAGCAGCGATGCGTTGGGCCAATTCAGTCGAGGTAGCCTCCTGGCGAGAGAGCAGCATAACTGCTTCGGCGGATGCCCCCAAGTTCTGGAAATGGGCTACACCCATTTTAGCCCAGCGCTGGGCTACTCCTGGCCCATCCGGGGCAGAAGCAGTCGGTAGCACCACTACCAGGGGAGGTTTGTTAAGGGTAGCCAGTAATTCCCGATCCACTAATTCGGCTTTGGGCAGAAATTCGCCCGAACCAACCAGGGCGATTGTCCCTTTTCCTGTTAGCATTTTGTTTATCTTTCTGTTGAGTACCAACTCTGGTATAGTTTATGCAGAAAAGTAACTGATAAACCAAACCAGCCTCTTGTGTTCAAACCAATTCTACCACTTCCACTCATATCAGGGATGCACTGATTTGATTTGAGCTACTGGCATAAATAAATCAGTTTTCTAAAATTTGGCTAGATTAACTTCCACGACATCTGGCTATTAAAGCTGGCAACCAGACCAAAAGATAGTAATAGAGAAAGGGAAACCAAAGATGCAATATACCAACCTGGGGCGAACAGGCTTACTGGTCAGTCGCCTTTGCCTGGGTACGATGAATTTTGGGCCACAGACCAGCGAAGAAGACAGTTTTCGGATTATGGATCGGGCGCTCGAATTGGGCCTGAATTTCTTTGATACCGCTAATGTTTATGGCAACCAGCTTGGCGAAGGTGTTACTGAACAAATCATCGGGCGCTGGTTGGCTCAAGGCGGCGGACGGCGGGAGAAAGTGGTACTCGCCACTAAAGTCTATGGTCGCATGGGAGAATGGCCCAACCAGTCGCGGCTTTCGGCTTTACATATCAGGCGCGCCTGTGAGGAAAGCTTGCGTCGTTTGAAAACCGACCACCTTGATTTATACCAGATGCACCATATTGACCGGCAAACCCCCTGGGAGGAAATCTGGCAAGCAATGGAGCAATTGGTGCGAGAGGGCAAAGTGCTTTATGTAGGTAGTAGTAACTTTGCAGGCTGGCACATTGCACGGGCCAATGAAATTGCCAACCAGCGTCATTTTTTGGGTCTCGTCTCGGAACAAAGTCTGTATAACCTGAATGCTCGCATGATCGAACTGGAAGTTCTGCCTACCTGTGAAGCTTACGGCTTGGGTGTTATTCCGTGGAGTCCGCTGGGCGGCGGTTTGCTGGGCGGAGCTTTAAGTAAAGCGGAAGCGGGCCGACGCGCTGAACCACGTATGCAGGAGATGGTCGAGAAGAACCGGGAGAAATTGCAGTCTTATGAGAAATTATGTCAGGAACTGGGCGAAGCACCAGCAGATGTGGCGCTGGCCTGGCTGTTGGCAAACCCGGTAGTCACTGCGCCGATTATTGGGCCACGCTCGGTGGAGCAACTGGAAGGTTCACTCCGCACGTTGGAAATCGAAATGACTCAGGAATTGCGTGACCAACTGGATAAAATCTTTCCTGGCCCAGGCGGGAAAGCTCCCGAAGCCTACGCCTGGTAATATCGGCAAATAAAGCAATCGGTTTTGACGTAGCCCAACTTAAGCCTAATGTGGTTGGGCTATTTTCGAGGCGTTTCGACGATATGTAGTAAAGGTTCTGCTATAAACAGGATATGGTGGAGGCGAAAGCTGGGCTATCATCAGGTTGGTAGTTAAACCCACCATAACCAAAATTAAATATTAAGATAAGATTGACACTCCAATGAGAATCTTTTATAATATAACCAGCTAAACAATAAAATGGCTTGTTGCTGCTTTAGCTTCTTGCCGAACCTTAAAGGCTCTCTAGGTTTGGCAAATCCCCTTCAGGATAATGAGAAAACCCCTAACAAGCGCTGGCACTTAACCAGGCTGGTGTAGATTTAAGATTAAAAGACCAGCTCGAAAATTCGTTAGAGTAGTTGACTAAAAATAACCAGACAGACCTACAAGAGTATTATATGAACCTGGAACAAGAATTAGACCTTTATCTGCGCGCCCGCTTTACCCTGATTGTGGTGGTAACACCAGAAGAAGAGCGGGTTCTCCAAATTATCAAAGCGCTATGTGAGCGGGGGCAGCGACCTTGCCTTAGCTGGGATTTAGGCGACGGCTTCAGGGTGGTAGCTGGAAACGAAGCTAACCCTCCTGTTGCCCGCGACCCTATCTCGGCTCTGGAACAACTGGATAAAGCGACTAACAATGCCTTGTTTGTACTCAAGGATTTTCACGACTGCTGGACTAACGCCCAGGTCAAGCGGAAGCTTCGTAACCTGGCTCAGCGTTTCAAGTTCACTCGTAAATCGGTGGTGGTATTAACTCCCAGTAGCAGATTACCCGAAGAACTCAAAGATGAGGCGGTTATCGTGGATTTTGAACTGCCCGAAGCGCCCGAACTGGACGAAGTGCTTACTAAACTAATCCAAACCCCCAACGTTAAGGTAAATTTGACTGAACTGGGGCGCGAGAAACTGGTGCAAGCCGCGTTAGGTTTGACCGTCTCCCAGGCCCAGCGGGTTTTTTCAAAGGCGATTGTCAGTGATGGGGTGCTGGATGACCGCGATATTAAGCTTGTGACCGAAGAGAAAAAGCAGATTATTCGCGAGAGTCAGGCACTGGAGTTCTACGGCATCAGCGAAACGGTAGACGATGTCGGCGGGTTGGGTGTTCTCAAAGATTGGCTGCGATTGCGGGAGCGGGCTTTCAGTCAGGAAGCGCGGGATTACGGTTTGCCTGCCCCTAAAGGCATTATTCTGGTGGGCATTCCCGGCACTGGCAAGAGCCTGACCGCCAAGATGGTTGGCGGACTGTGGCGGTTGCCACTGCTGCGGCTCGATGTTGGTTCGCTCTTTGGTAGTCTGGTGGGCGAATCGGAGGAGCAGACCCGCCGGGCTTTGAAACTGGCTGAGACCGTCGCACCCTGCATCGTCTGGATTGACGAAATGGAAAAAGCCTTTTCGTTTGGCGGGATTGATGGCGGCACGAGTCGGCGGGTGTTCGGTACGATTTTAACCTGGATGCAGGAAAAGACCCGACCGTGTTTTGTAGTGGCTACCGCTAACGACATCGCCAGTTTGCCGCCGGAACTGCTCCGCAAGGGCCGCTTTGACGAAATTTTCTTTTTGGATTTGCCGACCCAAGAAGAGCGGCAGGAGATTTTCAGCGTGCATCTACGCAAGCGGCGGCGTTTACCGCAGGACTACGATTTGGAGCGGTTGGCTTTTGAAGCGCAGGGCATGGTCGGGGCGGAAATCGAGCAAGCCATTATTGATGCAATGTATGTCGGTTTTAATCGGGGCGGTGAGTTTACCAGTTACGACCTTTCCGCCGCCCTGCGTAAGCTCGTGCCGATTTCGGTAACGCAACGCGAAACTATCCAAAAACTAAGGGATTGGCTACATGAGGGTCGGGCGCAATCGGCTTCTTTCCAGGAAAATAGCGAAGCCGAGCGTCAGTTTGTACCACTCCAACTGGAATTAGGGCCAAAGGGCTGGCAGGTCAAGCAAAATGACGAACCACCCCAAACATAATACAGCAAAATTCATTAGAATTGAGCCAGGTCTTTTCGTAGGGGCGAATCGCATACGCCCGTTTGACCTGACACACTGGTCGAGGGCGTATGCGATTCGCCCCTACCAATGGCCCAACCTCGGTGCAACTTGCTATAAGTAAAGTCGGAGCAGCTAATGAGCGAATTTATCGAAGTAGCTACCACAATGTCGGACGGTTCGGCGCTAGTTGCCGCTCTAAGAGATTTAGGCTACTCAGAGACCGAGTGGGGCGAGTGGGAAGGGTGGGGGCTTGCTTTGAGGGATGAGCAAGGCGTTTTAGCGAATAAAAATGTCGAACTTATTGTGCGACGCGAGAACACTAATGGCGGCAAAACAGATTTCGGGTTTAGCCAAAGTACCGACAAACTATTTTCTCTGGTCTGCTCCGTAGAAGACCGTCAAATATATTCGGATGAATGGCTCAAGCAACTCAAGCAGCGCTATAGCTATCACCTGGCTGACCGTTTACTCCGGCAGCAAGGCTTTAGCCCGGTCAGCCCGGCTGAAATTCAAGGGCAATTCAGCCCGACCCCTTTTCAGGCGTTGCATATTCAAGCCCTTAAACCGCAAAACTTGCTGGGTAGTCTGCTACATCGCATCGCACCCAACCTGACCGAGCATTACATGATCGAGACACTTGCCCATAACCCGAATTTACCCCACGCCGCTAGAGTGCTGGCCGATATTGTAGCCCATTACGACCACCAGCCTTCTCGACAGACCGCCCTGGAAGCGCTGGAAGAAATCAATAATCAGCCTTGTATCAATGAAGTCTGTGAAGTTTGGGCTGCGTCCCGTCACCCCCAATTAGCCGCTTTGCTTATCAAGCAGGGCTGGGTCGCCAGCGCACCACCCAGGCTCAAGGTCTTAACCGCCTTAAGGCTTGAACGGGTAGACTCGTTGGACAGCCTTAATTCTAAAGATGTGGGACTGCTTTTACAGGCCCGCAGCGACCCGGACATGATTATTGCCGAAGGCGCAGATGCTTATTTACGTGAGCTTAAAGTCCCAGCTTTATTAGATGCGCTGGCTGGAATTTGGGCCGAAACTCGCAACCCTTTTGTGTGGGAGTTAATTCAAGCCAAACAGTATTTGCCCCGTCGCTCCACCAGAACGCGAGTTTTAATCGCCCTGAAACTGGAAATGGAAGAAACCGTCGCGGCAGGTCGGGCCAATGTAATCGAGCCGTTAATAGAAGCCTGTAATGATAACGACCTGACCATTGCGGAAGCGGCCCGCCGGGTATTAGGCCAACTAAAACGCAAGGAAGCGCAGCAAGCACTGTGTGAACTTATAATCGAGCGAGAAATACCGCAGATAGAGAAAATTGCGCTGGCAGCAGGTTATCTACCCACCGAAGCCTATAAAAAAGCCCTGTTCTTCTTTGTGACCGGGCAATGGGAACGCTACGAAGGGCTAGATTTTGACCATAGTCTGCTCCGTACCGCCTACCAGAATGGCGAACCAGCCTTCAAACGCCGCATAGCCGAGAAAATCCGCCAGGCTGGACGCGCCGAGTATCTGAAAATTGTAGCTGGCAACGACTATCGCTCTCGTACCGCCGAACTAAGCCAGGAGGAAGCCGAGCTAATGGTGCAAATCCTGACGGCTAACCGGGAGTGGCACAGGCTTTGGTCTTTGGTTTTTGAAATAGACCTGAACTTGAGTATGGGAGTGGTAGCTCGGCTGGTACAGGCGGATTGGCAACCCGAACGCGAGGATGACCGGGTAATCTTTGAGCAATTGAAACCACTGGTAACAGGCGAAAGGCTAAACCAACCGATTAGACCAGCCCAGGAATTGTTACCACTGGCGGTCTTCCGAGCCAGGGCGCGGGTAGTGGGGCGGGTCAATTCCATCGCCTTTTCGCCGTCACGCCCGGTGATTGCCCTCGGCACTGGCACGGGGCGAGTAATACTCTGGAATATGCAAAAAGCCGAACGAGAATTAGTTTTGAGCGGCTTTGACCACTCGGTGGGACGGCTGGCTTTTACCCGTGAAGCGGCGCTGGTCTGTGCTGAACGAACCATCAGCGAAAGCGACCCCTGCAAGCTCTATCTGTGGCCGGGCGAAGGTACAAACTTGCTTGAGTTAGGTCAGCATCTTGGCTCGGTTACAACGTTACAAGCAGTCGGGCAAACCGAGATGTTAAGTGCCGGACGAGACGGCAAGGTCAGGCTATGGGATACGGCAGAACGCCGCTTAAAGAAAAGCCTGAGTTTAGATGACTGGACGCGGACGGCCTGTATTTCCGAAAATGGGCGAGAGTTAGCTCTGTGGCAAGCGGGGCGGGTTAGTCTGGTAAAGCTGCCCGAATTAGAACTGGCGCATCGGCTTTACATGGGGACGATTGGCGTAGCACGCAGTGTCATCTATACGCCCGATCCGCAAGCTTTGCTGGCTGGAAAATTTGGCGGTGGTTTGGGGATATGTCTACATCAGGAAAATGGCTGGCGGTCTTCAAGCATAATACCGGGCAGCTTGAGCGAAATAACCGGGACGGTACAAGGCTTGGCGGTAGTGCCGGGTCGCCCGGTGGTGCTGGCAGCGACTAATGAAGGAGTTATTCATTTTCTGGAATGGGGCAAAACTCCCCGGCTAATCGGTTCGGTGCAAGCGCCGACTACCCGCCTGACCTCGCTCACTATTTCGCCGGACGGCGCTTTTATGGCGGTAGGTGATGCCGATGCTTCGTTTAGCCTGTGGGATTTGAGAGTTTTGGAGTTAGGCCAGCTATTCGAGCAACCACTTGCCAGTGCCACACCCCGGCAACTTGGCGCACTTAGCGCCGTGTTAGAGAGCGGGGCGGAGTTACCAACCAGCCTGAAAAATTTATTGCGCTATGCTCAACTTATCGTGCGCCACCGCCTGCGCTTTGCGATTGAATTAACCGAGGAAGTTTCCTCGATTCAGGCGGGCGATTTCGATATTGAAATCGAAGGTTAGGAGTCTATTTAATGGCACAAGAAGCAAATCACCCAATCAACCCGGAGCGGGTGCTGGAACTAGAAAGAGAATTGCAAAGTTTACGCCTCGAACTGGTCGAGCAGAAACGAGTGAGCGAAAATCTCAAGCTGGAACTAGAGCGCCAGCGTGGAGGCGAGAGTAGCCGCCTGGCCGCTATCCAGCTTGAAAAGCTCTTTAGCGAAATCTCGACCCCGGTCAGCCAGCTAATTACTCAGGCTCATTTGTTCAATGCGGAGGGTCGCCCGGTACAGGCTAAAGATGTGCTGGCTGTCGCTACCCGTCTGATACGCACCCTGGAAGACCATGGCCTGAGCCTGGACGGTAATATCGGGCAAATGGTCGAATTTGACCCAAACCGGCACGAAGCCCTCAGTATGGAGGAAGAGGTAGAGCCGGGTCAGCCTTCGATTATTCGCTTGGTGGGAATAAGCTACCAGGGTAAGTTGCTACGCAAGGCCGGAGTAATCGCCGCTTTAGCCGAGTTAGATATTCAAGAACAGGATTAGAGATAGAGGACAACGCATGCCAGGCAGACTGGGAATAGATTTTGGCACTTCTAATACGGTGGTGGCAAGCTGGGATGAGGCCCGCCAGGAGGGAATTTCTTTGCACATTCCCGACTACGGGCGCTATTACCAGCAGGGCGAGGAGCAAATTTCGGTGGTGCCGTCGCTGATTCACTATACCGCCGACAAACGGCGCTGGGTCGGCAATCAGGTTTTGCAGCACAAGCTCTATCATTCGGCCCGTACCTTTCGCTGGATGAAACGCTACATCGGCAATCGCAGCCCGGTCAAGGCTAAACTAGACGGGCGCGAAATTTCTCATCAACAAGCTGGACAAGATTTTTTGTCCAGTGTATTGCTCTTTGCCGCCCAGGAATTGGGTAGTCAGGAGGAAGAAATCGCCCTGACCGTTCCGGTAGAAGCTTTTGAACATTACGAGAACTGGCTGGCTGAGGTCGCCGAAACCGCCGGGTTAGGTCGGTTTCGGCTGATTGATGAACCTTCCGCCGCCGCTTTGGGCTACGGGGCGCACGTTCAGCCCGGCAACGTCTACCTCATCTTCGATTTTGGCGGCGGCACGCTGGATGTAGCGGTAGTCTTAATCGAGGAAGAATTAAAGGCCGGACAATCCGGGCGGCGCTGCCGGGTACTGGGCAAAGCCGGAGTCGAAATGGGCGGAGCTACCATTGACCAATGGCTTTTTCAGGAGGTGTTGCGCCGCAACCAGCGAAGCGATGTTGATGAGGAAGTACGCCAGATTAGCAAAGCATTGCTGGTAGAATGCGAACAGGCCAAAGAGCGGCTTTCCGCCTACGAGCGGGCTGAAGTCAGTGTAGTTAATCCCTTCAGCGGGGCGGTGCTGGCGGCAGATTTTACCCGTCCGCAGTTTGAGGATTTGCTTGACCAGCACGAAGCTTTTCGGCAACTCGATCAGACCGTTCGGCGAGCTTTGAACGCCGCCCGCGAACGGGGCTATCACGAAGAAGCGATTCAAGCGGTTTTGCTGGTTGGTGGGAGCAGTCAGATTCCGGCGGTGCAGCGTTCCTTGCAACGGATTTTTGGGAAGGAACAGGTTAAATTGCACCGACCTTTGGATGCGGTGGCCCGTGGCGCTGCCGCTTTTGTTGCTGGGGTAGATTTTTATGACCATATCCAGCACGAGTACGCCATTCGCTATCTTAGCCGGGAAAAAGGGGGCTACGACTATCGCACCATTGTAAAAAGAGGCACACCCTACCCCACCACCGAACCACTGGCCCGTCTGACGGTAAAAGCGGCGTATACCGGGCAAACTCAACTTGGGCTGGCGCTCTTTGAGGTAAGCGAAGCTAAAGAACAAGCCCGCAACGAACAGCCCGTGATGGAACTGGTTTTCGATCCATCCGGGGCGGCACGAATAATGGAAGTGCGACCCGACGAGGAGGAACGCCGCACGCACTTCTGGATGAATGAGCATTCGCCGACCTTCTTAACTGCCGACCCACCAGCCGAGCAAGGCGAAGCCCGTTTCACGGTGGAGTTTAACATTGATAATAACAAGCGTTTGCTCATTACCACTACCGATTTGAAGACTGGACAGCTTACCCACCGTAATTACCCGGTGGTCAAGCTTACCTGATAGTTTGATTTTAATTAAATAAGATTTTAACTTGCCATCCTAAAAGTAGTAGCGATTTCAATCGCTTTCGGCTGAACACAAAGGAGAAAGCGATTGAAATCGCTACTACCAAAATGAAGGTTTTGCTAAAACATAGATTGAGAAAGGAGTTTTAAGCGATGTCTCATTTTACCCGAATAAAGACCAAAATGGTCGAGAAAGAATTTTTGGTCGGAGCCTTGAAAGACCTGGGCTATCCCTACCAGGAAAGCCCAGGCGGACGTGAGGTTAAAGGTTACGGCGGCAGTCGTATACAGGCTGAAATTATAGTTAGCACCGCCAATCCCGGCTACGACATCGGCTTTGAGAAAAAAGGCGACAGTTACGAGATTGTAGCAGACTGGTACGGCATTCGGAATATCAAGCAGCAGCAATTTATCGAGCGCCTGACCCAGCGCTACGCCTATCAAGCCACTCGCGCCAAGTTGGAAGAGCAGGGCTTTACCCTGGTCGAGGAAGAAAACCAGCAGGATGGCCGGATTCATTTGCTGGTACGGCGGGCAGTTTAACGAGATATTCAGACTGACTAACATTCAGAAGAAGAAAGGATGCACTACTGATGGACTTACAGGAAATAGACATCTTCATCGAGAAGGACGGACAGGTGAAACTAGAAGTACGCGGCGCTAAAGGGCTGAACTGCCGCGACCTGACCAAAGCTTTGGAAGAAGCGCTGGGCGGCGATGTAACCTCGCGTGAGATGAAGCCAGAAGCTTATGAAGCCAACGAACAATCTACCCAGGAGCAACAGCGCCAGACCTGGTAGTATAGAAGTGATGAGTAATGAGTAATGAGTGATGAGTTAGTTACTGGCGAGTATTTGCGCCTCCACCAGTTTTTACCTCAAAGCCGGGCCAATGGGCCGGGGATGCGAGCGGTAGTCTGGGTACAGGGCTGTACTTTGGGCTGCCCTGGCTGCTTTAACGCTCCGACCCACCCTGCTAAAGGCGGAGAACTGGCTAAAGTAGACGAACTGGTGGCGCAAATAATAGGGCTTGGTGCTTCGATTGAAGGTATCACCATCAGCGGGGGTGAGCCACTCCAACAGCAAGCAGGCGTGGCTAATCTTTTGCGCCAGCTCAAGGCTAAAACCAGCCTTTCGGTAATTCTATTCACCGGGTTTAGCTGGGAGGAACTGACCCAAATGGGCCAGAAAGCTCAGGCCAGAGTTGCTATCGAACAAAAAGCGACAAGCTTCCCTCTGGCTTTACTTGAGGATGTGGACGTACTAATCGCCGGGCGCTATCTTGCGGTGCAACATCTCGCCCGTGACCTGCGCGGTTCAGCTAACAAACTGACCTATTTTCTGACTGACCGCTATACTGAGAGCGAAATGCAGCTTATTCCTCCAGCAGAAGTGGTAATCACGCCAGAAGGTGAAATAATCATGAGCGGCATTGACCCGGTTAAATGGTAAAGCTCAAGCATCGAGTTCAATATCGAAATCGCCTGACCAAACCTATTGTAGCTCTAAGGCAATATTCATCGCCATAGCTGGCCCGTTACCCTGGGCTGGTCGCGAGGTTACAAGCACGTTCTGCCCGGCTTTCAAATCAGCCACAGTTCCGGCAGTCTGCTTGACTATTACGGTGCTATCGCTCAGATTGACCACAATAGCCTCTCCCGCAAAATCGGTTCCGGTGAGCTTGTTACCAGAAAGAGTACCACCACGCACTACTATGCCGTTTGGCCCGCCGTTACCAGGTCTGCCACCGCCTGCGCCTGCACCCGCACCGGGGGTTACATTCGCCCGTGGTGTCCCATTATTAGTGCGCCCACCACCGTTAGGGCCACCATTACCGCCGTTTGGCCCATTGCCACCGCCAAAAGCCGCCAGGTCTACAACTGTCAGGCGAGTAGCATTATAGCTGCCGTCGCTACCTTTTTGACCGAGTACCTGAACGATACCATTACCGGCAGCCAGTTGACCGAGTTCGGCGGAAGTAATCTTTTCGGGCTTGGTGATACGAGCATTACTGGCATCGAATTTATCGCTAACGCCGTTCGCCGCCTTTATCATCAAGGTCTTGGTAGTATCATCATAACTTTCAATCGTGCCGTTCACGGGCGGACTAAAGTTAGGCCGATTAGCTCCCCCCGGCGCACCATTTCCATTACCAGCACCGGGTGTCCCATTGGCGGGATTAGCCCCATTTGTCGCCCCACTTGCACCAGCATTAGCATTGGCGGCAGCGGTAGTTGAAGCCACTGCCGTAGTAGCGGCAGCCGTAGGCTGGGGTAAAGGGGTGCTGGTTCCCGCATCGCCACAAGCCGCAAACAGAAGTGATGCTGCCAGTAACAATCCGGCTACTGCTGTATTCCGATGCCGACCTTTATATTGAAATTTCACTCTTATTCTCCTGATAGTTCAATGTTCTTCCTTGTATTCTTACCATCCACGCACAGCCTGTCATACTTGCTAAATCAACCCTTTTTCTTTTTACAAAGTGGCTGCAAAATACCAAATTGAATTGAAAGCATAAGGCTTTCCTCCCTCCTAGTATAGGCTGGATAAGTTACAAGTTTATAAGAAGAGTGTTAAAAAAGTTCTTAGTAATTGCAATGATTTAAAAGAGGGTGGGATTATCCAGTTCTAGTTGAACTACCCGGTTCAGTTGAATGTGAGAGTGTCTGATTTTCAGCATCATCTGTAAATACCGTAATTTCCTCATCATTAGATTTAGAAGGAATAGGTAAATTACTTACAGTTTCCCTACTGCCCGAAGGTGAAGCTAGAGCTGACCAGCTTACCATCTTGCGTTTGTCTTCTCGATTACGCTTGAATTGTCGGCGCAATGAATTGTTATGTAAAGTACTGGTTTCAATTTGGGCG
>JBBQXW010000049.1:0-30000 GCA_038209275.1 Chloroflexia bacterium
ATTTGCTCCACCGTGAGACGGTTTTGGATGCGGTAAAGATACAGGGTACGCGCCAGTAATGGACTTTCTGGTTCTAACGCCGCTAGTGTAGCAGCAAACTCAATTGGTCGTTCTTCCTCAGTCTTCACTCGTGAGCGCTCCTTTCAGTGACCCAATAGGCCCCAATTCAAACGACAGATGAAAACTTGTACGCGGTGTTAGAACTTACCGTCGCTTTGCCACAAATTAATTCTAAGATTTTCAGATTGTCTAAAATTCTTAACCTTTATGAAGTTAATATAACAGCCAAACATTACGATTAAGATTACGAAACCTGTATGATATATAAATTTTTCAATAAGCATGGGGTTTTCGGTAGAAATTTTTCTGACAGCTTAATAGTTTGAAATTTTCGCCGAAAATTTCAAACTATTATAAAGAAAGCTAATGTCGGCGTACTTCGTAGCTCCAGAAATCGTGGGCGAGGAGAGTATGAGGAAAAATAGCGCGGGCTTGCGAAAGCATTTCATCCATGCGCGAACCAGCATCGGCTTCGTAGCGCGGGCTGAAGTGGGTCAGTATCAGCGTTTTAACTCCGGCTTCCAGCGCCACCCGTGCCGCCATCGCCGCCGTTGAATGCTGGGCGCGTTCCGCCAGCGCCAAATCTTCTTCTAAATAAGTTGATTCGTGAATCAGCACATCGGCATCGCGGGCCAGTTCTACCGCGTTCGGCGTGTAAATCGTGTCGCTGCAATAAACTACCTTGCGGCCCGGACGAGTCGGCCCAACCAGTTCTGCCCCGTTGATAATTCGACCATCTGGCAGCGTAATTGTCTCGCCGTTCTTGAGCCGCCCGTAAAGTGGCCCAGGCGGAATACCCAGCGCTTTAGCTTTTTCAGCCTCAAAATGACCAGGTTGGTCTTTCTCGATTACGGCATAACCCCAGGCTTTGACCCGGTGCTTGAGCGGCGCGCAGACTACCCGCAGCATTTCATCCTCGTAAATTTGCCCGGCGCTAATCGTTTCAACCGAAGTCGGGTAAGCCAATCGCGTTTCGCTAATAGTCATAGAGCAGCGCATATATTCCGCCAGCCCCGGCGGACCATAAAGGGTGACGGGTGTAACCCCGCCATTTTGGAGCGAACGGCTGGCAAGCAAACCCATCACTCCAAACAAGTGGTCGCCGTGCAGATGGGTAATAAAGATTTTTTCGAGTTGGCTCAACCGCAAAGGCGAACGCATCACCTGTTGTTGAGTGCCTTCGCCGCAATCGAACAGCCACAAACTTCCCTGCTGTACTAATTGCAAAGCGATGCTGGTAACATTGCGCGTCCGGCTGGGCGTTCCCGAACTCGTTCCCAAAAAAGTAAGTTTCATAATTTTACTGTACTATCAGTTTGTAGCCCACGCCCCAGACCGTTTGAATTTTGGCTTTACTGCCCTCAAGTTTCTCGCGCAAATGGGTGACGTGTACATCAATCGTGCGGCTATCGCCATAATATTCGTAGCCCCAGACTACGTTCAAGAGTTTCTCACGACTGAAAACGGCATTGGGACTTTGGGCAAAGGTGGTGAGCAAATCAAATTCTTTGGCCCGCAACTCGACGTTGCGCCCGTCCACTTTAACGGTACGCTGCTTAATATCAATCACTACATCGCCGACTGAGATGCGCTCTTTATCAGCCTGGTCTTCCTCAGTTGGAGTAGGATTATAGCGGCGCAAAACGGCCTTGACCCGTGCCACCAGTTCGCGGGGATTAAATGGCTTGGTCAGATAATCATCTGCGCCCAGTTCTAGCCCGACAATGCGGTCTATATCATCACCTCTCGCGGTCAGCATAATGATGGGTGTATCGCCTTCCTTGCGTATCTGGCGGCAGACTTCGTAACCATCCACTCCTGGCAACATCAAATCCAGGACTACCAGGGTCGGGCGACGGCTGCGAAACACGCGCAAACCTTCATCGCCATCCTGGGCAGTAACTACCTCGAAGCCCTCTTTAACCAGATACATGCGGGCGAGGTCGGCAATATTAACTTCATCATCTACCACCAGAATAAGCGGGCCAGCCATGTTTTGCTCCATATCTTGTAATCACACCAATGTCACGCTTCAATTATACACTTCGCTTTCAGCTACTTCAACTAAAGCTTTCACTTATTCACTTAGGGTGTGCGTCAGTTTTTTGCATGGAGCTAAAGAGAACCCGACCATAAATGGTCGGGCTAAGAACGGGAAGCTCATTTATTTTTAGCCCGACCATTTATGGTCGGGTAGTGCTACCGCTAAACTGAAGCCCTCCAAACTTTAAGCTTTTGAAATTTTTGCAAAAATTTCAAAAGCTTAAAAAAATTGGTAGTAGGGATGGCCTAATTCTGCTGAATCTACCATCAGGATAGGTAAAGTGATAGTCCTCTTTCAGAAAATTTTGGCAAAATTTTCTGAAAGAGCCTGAACAAAATGTAGAAAAGGAAAAGAAAGTATGTTATGATGAATTGCATCACATGGAGAGCCAAAATTTTCACCTTACGTATTCCAATAAGCAATTTTGACTTACCTTTAACCTCCCCGGAGGCTGAAGCGGTTAAATTACTACAAGAAGGTTAAGGAGAGGAGCGACGATGAGTAACAAGATTACCGAAATTAAGGGCATGGACGCGGATAGCGCAGCCAAACTTGCGGCGGCTAATATCAATAGTACTCAAGATTTGATTGACCATGCCTCGACCACCAAACAGCGTAACGATTTAGCCAAGCAGACCGGGCTGGATGCCAAAGTTCTTACCGAGTGGCTGAATCGGGCCGATTTAATGCGGCTAAAAGGGGTTGGCCCGGAAATGTCTAACCTGTTGGAAGAGTGTGGGGTAGATTCCTGTAAGGAATTGCAACACCGCAAGGCCGAAAATTTGCAGGCGAAGCTAAAAGAGACCAACGATGCCAAGAAGATAACCCACCACGCCCCCACCCTGGGCCAGGTTGAGGAATGGATTAAAGAAGCCGCCGCATTTGCCGCCGCCAAGCCAGCCGAGTAACTTATCAAAAATTGGGCGGGGTTCAACCGAATCCCGCCCAATCTCGTATTTGTATCATTCCCCGGTCTTTATCACCAGGTTTAACGTTAAGTAATAGAGTAGTAGCTATACAGAGGATTGGACATGTCAGAAACAAAGTGATTTTGTAGCTCAGGCTGCGTAATTACTTTAACAGTTTATATCCGGGGCGGCTGTGGCCCACCTATTGGAGCGTTCATTTGCGCTGGCTGTGGCTGTTTGTCGAAGGGATTGGCGCTGTCGGCAGTTACTTCGATAAAATACTGTTCCAGCGATGAAGTGCGCGGCATAATCGAATAAACGTTTATATCTTTCTGTACTAATGTCTTCACTACGTTAGGAATTTGTTCACGCGAAACGGTTATTTCGACCCAGTAAGGGTCTAGTGGTCGGGCAATTTGCCCAAAGACTTGATTTACCGCGCTGGCGGTCAAATCGCTGCGCTGGGTTTCGATCATAATTTGATGACCGCTTCCGGCCAGCAAATCTTTGACATAGCCCTCAACTACCAGCGTACCCCGCTTGATAATCGCCACATAATTACAGGTCTGCTCGATTTCGTGCAGCAAATGCGAAGTGAGAAAAACGGTATGCCCCATCTGCCCCAGCCGCATGACCATGTTGCGCACATCAATCGTGCCTTGTGGGTCGAGGCCGTTGCTTGGTTCGTCCAAAAAGATAATACGCGGATTATTGAGCAAGCACGAGGCAATACCCAGCCGTTGCCGCATACCCAGCGAATAAGTCCGCATCTTTTCTTTGGCACGCGGGGTCATCTGCACAATATCCAGCACTTCCTCAATCCGCGACTCGGCGATACCGCCAGTGTAGGCGATTACTTTCAGGTTGTCGTAGCCACTCAAATAGCTGTAAAAAGTGGGCGTTTCGACCACTGCCCCGATTAAGGGCAGAATTTTGTCTTTTTGGGTTTGAATGTCATATCCCAGGATGCGCCCTTCGCCTTTGGTCGGATGTACCAGCCCTAGCAGCATCCGAATCAAGGTGGTTTTGCCCGCTCCGTTTGGGCCAAGAAAGCCCAATACTGCCCCTTGCGGTACCACCAGGTTCAAATTATTGACCGCATTGTACTGTCCGTAAGTTTTGGTCAGGCCGCGCAATTCAATAGCCGGAACCTGGGTCGAAGGGACTTGCTCGTTCAAATTCGTAGTCATAATGTTTTTAGCTCCTTTTTCCTGCTATACGCCTGCTATATCCGCTCGGCGGAATGAAGAAATACTGATGGTCAGCGCTACCGCTATGTAAATTAGCAACACCATCAAACTTTGGGCGACCGGGATTGTTTCCTTGAGGTCGTTTTGAAGGTGGTGGGTCAGGGCAGTAATATTGCCACCGATGGTAAAATCGTGAAGCTCTTGCACCAATATTCCAGCGTAGCCCTCTAGCGTAGTATAGACCAGGGCGATTGCGATGCCGCCAACGGTAGAACGGGTTACAATCGTCAGGGCAATCGTGATGGCAGAGAAAACCAGCATTTGAAGTAAGGTTGGCACTACCGCCGCGCTTAATTTAGCGAGAAAATTATCGTTATTTACTATCGCCGCTTGCAGGTCAGCCCTGATTAAAGGAAGTATCAGGTTCGGAATGAAGCCGAAAATTGCTCCCGCTACCCCACTCGCCAACAAAGTTAGAAAGAGCCAGAACATGCCAACCAGCAATTTAGTCAAAAGAAAATTATGGCGTTGCGGATAGCGAATTAGAATATTTTTCCAGGTATTTTGACTGTATTCGCCACTAATCATCATAGCTATTAAAACGATGGTCAGCAGACCACTCACCAGACTAACTACGCCAAAACCCTGTAAAATAGTTTCGGGCAGAAAAGAACTGCTATAAAGCTTTTGGGCAGCGCTAATCGGTGCGTTGTTAGCTACAACCAGAACCGAACTAATTTGTGCAATTAGCGTCAATGTCACTGGTGTTAGTAATATTATCCAGGCTGTTCCCTGTTTCCTGAGCTTCAACCATTCTGCTTGAATCAAGCCTGTCATAATTAAAAAATTTCTCCTTTTATTGTTCAATTAACTAAAAATTAACTAAAATTCCTTGCGGGAAAAAGCCACCAGCCCGCTCCAAAAAAGTCCGGCAATTGTACCTATCATAGCGATAGCCAGCAGGGTTAAAGACATCTCAGCACTCAGGTTCGGCTGAAATTTTAATTCAGTCCCGGTAAATGTGCCGATAAACGGTAGAATAGTGTAAAGATTAAGGGCAACTAAAATTACCAGGCTAAACGGAATGGCAATAGTCAGGCTGATGGTCTGCAAAGCGTTGCGGGTAAAGACCGAAATCAGACCAGCCAGACAAATCAGGATTGCTCCAATCGCATAAACCACTAGCGTTAAGCCTAGACCTTCTAGCAAATTAACAGATTTTGGTTGAAGCTGGTCAAAAGTTAGCATTACCGCACTGCTCAGGCCATAAATTGCCCCTAGTCCTAACAAATTGATTAAGATTTTAGTGGTGTAAATCCGGCGGCGGGTAATTGGTCGGGTCAGCAAAAAGCTGAGAGTTCCCTTATCCAGTTCATCCGAAATCATGTCCACCCCACCTAGTAACGCCGTCAGAATAATTACTACTGAACTGAAGTTCAACCAATCCAAATAAACTGGTTGTATGAATAAAGGATAGCCAAGTTTGTACCAGCTATTTCCGAAGCGTGACCAGGGCGACCAGAAAGTAAGTAGCGATAGTACCAATGCCCCGTAAATAGCCGCCCACAAATAAAATTTAAAGCGTACCGAAGTCCATTCTTTATATAACATAATAATTATTACTCCGTTTTCAAACAAAAGTCAGAAGTCAGAAGTCAGAAACTAACTTTGAACTTTGAACTACCTATTCACCCTGGCTTTCGCGCTGCTTTGCTTCGAGTTGGTTTTGCAGGCGGCTGATGAAAATCGCTTCCAGGTTCATGTCTACGATTTCGACGGTGCGTGCGCCCAGCGTTCGCAATTCGGCGGCTACTTGCTCGGCATCGCCCCGCACCAGCAAGCGGAAGCGTCGCCCTTCCTGCATCACTTTGCGGACACCCGGAATCAGTTCCAAATCTTTTGTCCAGATGGGTTGGTCGAAGGCCACTTTGACCGCTTTTTCGTGCGATTTTAGGCTATCGAGTTCATCTTCGACTACCAAGCGCCCTTCATTGATAATCGCTACCACATCGGCGATTTGCTCGACTTCATTCAGGTTGTGCGACGAGAAGAAGATGGTGCGACCCGCCGTACTGACCTCGCGCACGATTTGATTTAGAAATTCGTAGCGCTTGAGCGGGTCAAGGCCACTGGTCGGCTCATCCAGAATAAGTAAATCGGGTTCGCTGCCCAGCACTACCGCCAGGGCCAGTTGCCCTTTCTGGCCTTTGGAAAGCTTGCGTATCTTCTCGCCTTTCGCCAGATTAAATAAATCGAGGTAACGGTCTACTGCCGGGCTGTTCCAGCGATTGCTCAGGTGGCGGGCGCTTTCGACCAACTCACTGATTTTCATGTGACCGTACAAGTTATTGGTTTCAGACATATAGCCAATACGCTTGCGGCTTTCCAGTCCTTGCGTGACTACATCATAGCCCAGCACGGTAATTTTCCCGCCCTGCGGTTGGCGCATCCCCAACAATGTTTTAATGGTAGTGGTCTTGCCCGCCCCGTTCGGCCCTAAAAAGCCGTAAACTGAGCCGAGCGGAATATGCAACGATAGTTTATCTACCACCGTCTTTTTGCCATAAGCACAGGTTAGCCGATCTATTTCAATTGCAAAATTAGTACGAGAGTGGTCTGCGTAACTTGAGTCCGATTGAGAATTTTGGCCTGACTCGTGCCAGTTCCAGGTCTGCGTCTGTAACATAGTTGGTTACTCCTTTGTACTGTAAAGTTTCCGGGCTGGTCGTCCGCTCAGGTCGGACGCAAGGTTAATCGTGGCGGGAGCGGGCAAAGGATGGGCGCTGTACCATTCGGTTAGCTCGTTTTGAAAGCGGTTGCCCATTTCGTCCTGCTCCAGACCCAGGTCATAGCCTTCGCGCACGACTTTTTGCAAGTCGTCCTGAAAGCGCTCCAATTCTACCTGCCGCACCCCGGCTACTACCCCCGGCGCGATAAATGTACCGCCGCGCACGCCTGGTCGAGTATAGACCAGGCCCATTACTTCAAGGTTCTGGTAAGCTTTGCCAATCGTATTTGGGTTAATCGAATGTTCCTCGGCCAGTTCCCGTACCGTCGGCAACCGCTCGTCCGGCTTCAACATGCCCGTCGCAACCGCCCGTTTGACCTGCTCTATTACTTGCTTAAAAATCGGCACCCCGCTCTTGGGGTCAATATCAAACCAGACAGCCATAAATCTCACAATCTTAGGGTTTCAGTTTTCCTTAGTTTTTGAAAATTTTTGCAAAAATTTTCAAAAACTAAGGAAAACTGAAACCGATGTATTTTTAACAATCGTACTAATTGTACCAATTGTATTACTTGTATAGTACAATACGTTTTTCGCTCCGTCAATAGTTCTTTGGTCTTAGTACTGTTACGTTTTGATGTTAAATTTCAGGGTGAACATAAAGGGCGCACATCGTGCGCTCTGTTATGTTCGCCGGACAAAGTTCAAGAAGGCTAAAGATTGGTGGCAATGCAATTTGACAACTACTTTTATCTCAGTTAGACTAATTCACCTACCAAATTCATCTGTGGAAATAAAATAGAACAGGATTTTACGTGTTAAACCTCATCCTGCAACGACTCTGGCAGGCTATACTTGTGCTTGTGGCAGTGAGTATTTTTAGTTTTATATTAATCTTTTTGTCAGGCGACCCGGTAGCCACGCTAGTTCCACTCAACGCCCGCCAGGAAGATATAGATAACGTGCGCCACCAATACAATCTTGACCAACCCGTGATAGTTCAGTATTTTCTCTTTCTGGGTAATGCCGTGCGCGGTGACATGGGCGAATCTTTTCGTTACCGTACCGATGCGTTAGGGCTGGTTTTGGGCCGCTTGCCTAATACTTTTCTGCTGGCAATAGTCAGCCTTGTTTTCACCGCTTTAATTAGTCTGCCAGTGGGAATATTAGCCGCCCGCTTCAAGGGGCGCTGGTTTGATTGGCTGGCTTCCTTTTTTTCTTTGCTGGCGATTTCGATGCCGTCTTTCTGGCTGGGCGTGATTTGTATCCTGATTTTTGCCGGAGGGCTGCGCTGGCTTCCCGCCTCCGGGTCGGGTAGCTGGCAACACCTGGTTTTACCGACAATTACCATCAGTACTTTTACTATCGGGCTATTGACCCGATTGGTGCGGCGCTCGGTGGCCGATACTATGGGCCGTGAATACGTAACGACGGCCCGCAGCAAAGGTCTGGGTGAAAGACGGATTGCCTGGGTTCACGTCTTGCGTAACAGTGCGATTCCTATAGTAACGGTTATGGGCCTACAGTTTGGAGCGCTGCTGGGTGGTTCGGTGGTGGTCGAGACCGTCTTCGCCTGGCCCGGCGTGGGTTGGCTGATGATTCAAGCTATCGAGGCGCGGGATTTACCCGTTATCCGGGCGGCGGTGCTAATTCTGGCGGTGTTTATTGTGTTTATAAATCTGGTGGTGGATATTCTTTATACCTGGCTCGACCCCAGAGTTAAACTGAGGGCCGGGTCATGAGCCAGAAAATCGCCCCTCTTGACGAGCTTACCGTTTCTGGAATTGCTACTAACGCCGAAGGTTTATCGCTATCTGCCGGACAGAAAGCCCGTCGCCGTCTTTTCCGCAACTGGTCTACGGTGGCAGGGGCCATTTTGGTGCTGGTGGTGATTGTTACCGCGCTGGTATCGTTGGTCTGGACACCGCACCCATATCAAGAACAGGATTTAGGCCGCAGTTTGTTCCCGCCGTTCTGGATGCCCGGCGCACAGGCCGATTTTCCGCTTGGCACCGACCTGAACGGGCGCGATTTGTTGAGCCGGATTATGGTGGGGGCGCAAGCCACGCTGTTTGTCGGTATTTCCTCGGTGCTGGTCGGCGGCATAATCGGGCTGACGCTGGGCTTGCTGGCGGGCTATTTCGGCGGCTGGTTTGAAAATCTTATTATGCGACTGGTGGATATTCAGCTTTCGTTGCCCGGTGTCTTGCTGGCAATCGCTATTCTTGCCGCTATCGGCAAAGGTTTGCTCAATGTGGTGCTGGTGCTGGGCTTTGTAAGCTGGGTACAGTACGCCCGAATTGTGCGCGGCTCGACTCTTTCGGTCAAAGCACAGGATTACGTGCTGGGGGCGCGGGCTATCGGCGCGAAAAACGGGCGTATTATGCTACGCTATATCGTTCCCAACATTTTACCGCCCGTGTTGGTGGTAGCCACCATCAACGTTTCCTCGAATATTTTGTCCGAAGCAGCTTTGAGCTATCTCGGAGTTGGGGTAAATCTTTCTACCGTGACCTGGGGCGGTATGCTCAACGAGGGCAAGAACTTGTTTGAGCTGGCCTGGTGGAACGCGGCCTGGCCCGGTCTGGCGATTTTGCTGGTCGTGTTCGGCATTAATCTATTGGGTGATGGCTTGAGCGACGGAAGGTAAGAATTAATTAGATGAAAAATGATTTTCGGTTTAGTATTGCCTTCCAGAGCAACAAAACGCCATCAGAATACGAGGCGTTAGCCGATCTGGTGAATAATTACAACTTTGCGATGGTGAGTGTCTACAACGATTTAATGTTCCAGCCAGCGTTGGGTGCGTTGCTATTGATGGCGCGACGGTTGCGGCACGCCCAAATTGGCCCGGCAGCTCTCAATCCCTACACCGTACACCCACTGGAAATCGCTGGACAGACGGCGGTGCTGGATTTGGTTAGCGAAGGGCGAGCTTATTTGGGGCTGGTGCGGGGTAGCTGGCTGGATACAATCGGGTTAGAGGCTTCCCGCCCGGTACAGACTTTGCGCGAAGCGGCTTTGCTGGTGAAGCATCTTTTAGCCCGCAATCCTGCGCCGTTCGAGGGCAAAGTTTTCAGTTTAGCCAGGGGCGCGACCTTAAACTATCAGCCTTTGCGCCCCGATGTGCCGCTTATGATTGGCACCTGGGGCGCTCAGACGGCACGCATGGCGGGTGAAATCGCCGACGAAGTAAAAATCGGTGGTTCTTCCAATCCGGCAATGGTGGGCTACCTGCGCCCGATTATCGAGGAAGGTACGGCAAAGGCCGGACGGAACGCCGAAGCAGTCGGGATTTGCCTGGGTGCGGTAACGGTGGTTGACCCTGATCGGGAAGCCGCCAGAGCAAAGGTACGCAAAGAAGCCGCTCTTTATTTGCCAGTGGTTGCGGCGCTCGACCCGACTATGCAAGACCCGGAATGGCTGGCCCGTATTCAGGAAGCCGCCGCTCGGCAGGATTATGACTATATCAGCGCCCAAATTTCGGACGAGATTCTGGAGCGTTTCGCCTTCGCGGGCAATCCGCAGGATATTATCCGACAGGTCGAAAAACTGATTGAGGTAGGCGCTAATCGAGTCGAGTTCGGCACACCGCATGGGCTGGATTCGCACGAAGGTGTCCGCTTGCTGGGCGAAAAGGTTTTACCCTATTTTGTTTGAGATGAAAAGAGGAGAGAAAAGTTATGTCTGAAGAGATAAAGCTGGCACAGCCAGAAGATAATGAGGAAAACTTTATAGATTTGCGCCGCCCGCTTAATCGGCGCGACTTTCTAAGGTTGAGTTCGTTAGTGGGAGCGGGAATTGCCTCTGGTCTGGCGCTGGCCGCCTGTGGCGACCCAACTGCTACTCCCGCTTCGGCAACGACGGCAGCCGCAACCGCCGCGCCCAAAACAACGACGGCAGCCGCCGCAACTACCGCAGCCCAGGCTACCACTGCGGCAGCTACGACGGCGGCACAAGCTACCACTGCCGCAGCCGCGACTACCGCAGCCCAGGCGACTACTGCTGCCGCCAAAGCACCCGTTGGGACGCTGACTATCGCGCAAGGGGTAGACATCGAGAGCATTGACCCTTATGTGACCACCAGTGGGGCGAGTAAGGGCATTATGTGGATGATTTTTGACCGCATGGTTTATCGCAATCCTGACCTTCAGATTCAACCGGGATTAGCACTTAGCTGGAAAGTGGTGGACGATAGCACCTGGGAATTTAAGTTGCGCCAGGGCGTAAAATTCCATAACGGCGAACCGTTTGATGCCAACGCGGTCAAGTACAGCTTTGGTCGCTTTGTTGACCCAGTTATCAAAAACGGCTACTCTACCCTGCTCAAGCCAGTCAAGTCGGTTGAGGTGGTGGACGATTACACCGTGCAGGTTAAGACCAGCGAACCTTTCGCCGAACTAATTGAAACGCTGGCGGGTTACGTCGAGATGCTGCCGCCCAAAGCTGCCGCTAATAGCGCCGAGTTCCTCAAAAACCCGGTTGGCACCGGGCCTTACAAGTTTGTCTCGTGGACACCCAACGACAAATTTATAGTAGAAGCCGCCGGGCCACATTGGAGCGGGCAACCCCGGATGCAAAAAGTGATTTTCCGGCCCATCCCGGAAGCGACTGCCCGTATTAATGAACTGAAATCGGGCGGGGTAGATATTATCACTAACCTTTCGCCCCTGCTGCTGAATAGTGTGCAGAACCAGCCGGGCCAGACCGTCGCACGGGCGACCAATTCCGGCTCGATTATCCTGATTCCCAGCTTCATGAACACCGATGTGTTTAAGACTAAACAAGCGCGTCAGGCGCTGAATTACGCGATTGATAAAGAAGCGCTTATCAAAGTCATTTTGCAAAATTCAGCCGTGCCGTTGAGCAGTCCCTTCCCTAAAGGCGTGGCGGGTGGTTACGTCGAAGGCTTGCAGCCTTATCCGTATGACCCCGAAAAAGCCAAGTCGCTGCTCAAAGAAGCGGGCTTCCCCAACGGCTTCAAAGTAAGCTTTAAAGCGCCGAACGGACGCTATTTGCAGGACAAGCAGGTAGCCGAGGCGATTGCCGGACAGCTTGCCAAAGTCGGGATTACGGCGGAACTGGAAACGATAGAGTGGAGTACTTACGTGCAGGGCATTATTGGTCGCAAGTACGAGCTATTTTTGCTCAGTCAGGGCGGTTTACAGGTTGGCCCGGCGGTACAGACCAATTGGAGCAGCAAAATCAAGGGCATTGCCTGGCAGGGTTACACCAATCCCCAGGTAGACGAGTTGATTGACAAGGCCGCTACCACTTTGAACGCCCAGACCCGCACGACGACCTACGAGCAGTTGATGAAACTGGCCTGGGATGAATGTCCCTGGATTTACCTCTATCACCAGCAAGACCTTTACGGCGTGCGTGACCGGGTGAAGAACTTCAAGCCCACTTCCGAGGCGGTGGTGCTGCTGGATCAGACCGAGGTAAGTGCATGAGCCGCGCGTTACTGGTTAATTGCCGGGTACTCCCCTGTGACGGGGGGGAGTACCCGTTTATCGCGGACGGGGCGGTGCTGATAAACGGTAACTTGATTGAAGCAGTCGGGCGGCGCGAAGACCTTGCGCCGCTCGAACGTAACCTCGAACCGGGTCAGGTGCGCGACATGGGCCGGCGCTGGATTATGCCCGGTTTGATGGACATGCACGTTCACCTGAGCCTATCGCTGCCCGGCCCTGGCGAAATGGCGGCCCGACTTGAAACCGATATGGAACTAACCCTGCGGGCCTACCGCAACGGCCTCGATGCGCTGGAAGCGGGCGTTACTTTCCTGCGAACAGTCGGCGACATGCGCCGGGTGGATTTGGCCCTGAAAAAGGCAATTAATAACGGGCAGGTGCGCGGGCCACGTCTTTTTTGTGCGGGCCGGGCGGTTATTACCACCGGGGGACACGGTTTTGGGAGCGGACAGTGCCAGGAAGCCGACGGGCCGGAGGGCTTTCGGGCGGCGGTACGCGAACAACTGCGGGCCGGAGCAGACCTGATTAAGCTGTGTATCACAGGCGGAATTGCCGGGGAGCATGAAGCGATGCGCGATTCACAGGCGACTTACGCCGAAATGGAAGCGGCTTGCAACGCGGCCCATAACGCCGGAAAGCGCATCACCGCCCACGCCGGGTCGCCCACCGCCATTCTCGAAGGTATCAGAGCGGGCCTGGATTGTGTCGAACACGGCTATTTTATTGATGACCCGACAGTTGAAGCGATGGTCAAGCACGGTACTTATTTAGTGCCGACCCTTTCGGTCAGCCGCGCCGCCGAATATATGCGCGAACGCGGTTGCCCCCAATGGATGATTGACAAGGCTTTACGGGCTGGCGATGAACACATGCTGGCTTACCAGAGAGCGCTGGCGGGTGGCGTGAAAATCGCGATGGGTACAGACATGCTCCCAACCGATAGCTATCTGGACACACTGGCGGTTTACCGGGAAATCGAGTGGATGGTCGAGGGCGGGATGTCGCCGGAAAAAGCCTTGCTCTCGGCGACCCTTTACGCCGCCGATTTGTGCGAGATGGGCAATCGGCTTGGCTCGGTTGCTGCCGGAAAATTAGCCGACCTGATTGCAATGCCGGATAATCCTTTAGAGGATATTCGGAATTTGCGTAATCTGGATTTTGTGATGAAGGACGGTCAAATCGTGAGGTCTTTTGAATGAGCCAAACCTACGCTGAATTTGATAACTTGCTTTCAGAATTGCTCGAAGATTACTGGCGGCTGAACCCGGTAGAAGCCACCCACGCCGGAGTGCATCGCTACGATGCCAGCTTACCCGATTGGAGCGAAGCTGGAGAACAAGCGCGGCGGGCCTGGGTCGAACGCAACCGGGCCGCTTTGCAAAATTTCGAGGATGCGGGTCTGGACGCTTCCCGGCGGTTGGATAAAAAAGTCGCGCTGGCACAACTGGCTGCCGAAGAAATTCAGGTAGAATGGCAATATACCCGCCGCGCCCCGGCTTTTTACCTCGAACAGGCGCTAAACGGTCTGAATTACCTGCTATCCCGGCCTGATAAAGCCGCTTCGGTTGGGGAACAATCGGCGCGGGTGCTGGCTCGGCTAAAAGCAATTCCGGCTCTGTTAAAACAGGGCCAGGCGCGCTTGCAAGCGGAATTAGTGCCGCCTGAATTTGTGGAAATCGGGCTGGTTGCGGCCCAGGGAGCGCGGGGTTTTCTCGAAAAGCTGGATTTGCCACCCGGCCCTGCCGGAGAAGAAGCCCGTCGCGAAGCGCTGGCGGCTCTGGCTGAGTACCACCAGTTTGTCGAGCAGGAACTAAAGCCGCAAGGAAAATTTGCCACTGGCCCTGCCCTTTTCGAGCGAATTTTGCGCGAACAGCACGGCCTCAACCTCACGCCTGATGAACTTTATCAATTGGGCGAAGCCACCGCCGCCGATTTACAGGCCCGCGTCGCAGCGCTGGCCGAGCAAATCGAACCCGGCAAGCCCTGGCAAGCGATTGTCGAAAGCCTGAAATCGAATCACCCTACTCTTGATAGCCTTTTACAGGCGTATGCCGATGAAGCTGCCCGCGCCCGCGAATTTGTGGTCGCCCACAATTTGGTGGCTATTCCGGCGGGCGAACAATTCGAGGTACGCCCGACTGCCCCGTTCTTGCGGGCTACCACGCCGCTGGGCCATTTCGATAAAACGCCGCCCTTCGCCACCGAAGATAATCTGGGCATTCTTTATATCACGCCGATTGACCCGACCTTGCCGATTTCCCGCCAGACCGAATTACTGGAAGCGCATTGCCATACCGCCATTCGAGCCATTTGTCTGCACGAAACTTTTCCCGGTCATCATCTGCAACTGTGGTGGGCCAAGCTGAAAGCAACGCCAGTGCGTCGCCAGTTTGCCAGCACCCTTTTCGCGGAGGGGTGGGCGCTTTATTGCGAAGAATTGATGGAGGAAGCGGGCTATTATGATACTCCGGCCCTTAGCCTGTGGCGCTTGAAAAACGCAATGTGGCGGGCGGTGCGGATTATGATTGACGTAGGATTGCATAGCGGAAAACTAGATTTGGCAGGAGCGGCCCAAATTCTGGTCGAGAAAGCCGGGCTAGAGCCAAACACGGCGCGGGGCGAAGTGCTGCGCTATACCACTTCCCCCGCTCAACCCAGTAGTTACATGCTGGGGCGCAATCGGATTGTGGAGTTACGCCGCCAGTCCGAAGCCCGGCAAGGGCAAGCCTTTAACCTGACCGACTTTCACGCCAATATTTTGAATTACAGCAGCGTCTCGCCCGCCTTTGTCCCGGATGGGCTGGTAGAGACCGTGTGAGTATCCCATAGCCTGACGGAGTGGTCGTAGCTGGCGCTGGCAAGAGTACGCCCATCGGGGCTAAAGCCAATCGCTCGGATGATGTCACAGTGACCGGCGAAGGTCTTTAATTCTAGCCCGCTCTCGACATCCCATTGTTTGGCGGTTCTATCTGCCCCTGCGCTGACAAGTGTGCTACCATCAGGGCTAAAAGCGATAGAATAAACTGGCTCGAAGTGTCCCCACAACGTTTTTAGCTCTTTGCCGTCGGCCACGTTCCAAAGCTTGATTAAGCCTTCCGCGCCACTACTCGCCAACGTCTTTCCGTCCGGGCTGAAAGCCAACGTTTCGATGACTCTGAAATGGCCTCTAAAAGTTTTTAGTTCCCGGCCAGTCGCGGTTTCCCAAAGTTTAATCTGGCGGCTTTTGCTGGCAGTGGCAACCGTTTTTCCATCAGGACTAAAAATGGCGGCATACATATAATCGTAGCGGTCAACCAGCGTGACCAGTTCCTCCCCCGATGCGACTTTCCACAACTTGAACGACTTATCGGCGCTCAAACTTAGCAGCAAATTTCCATCGGGGCTGAAAGCGACTGAAAGAACTTCATTAAGATGCCCTGACATTACTTTTAACTCCTTGCCAGTACTCACCTGCCAGAGTTTGACCAGATTATCGCCGCCCGCGCTGGCTAAAAGCGTTCCATCCGGGCTAAAGGCTAACCCATTTACGCCCGACCTGTGGGCCGCGAAATTAGCCTGCTTTGTGCCAGTGGCAATCTTCCAGAGCCAGATGCGCCCGTCCTTACCGCCGCTTGCCAGGGTGGTTTTGTCAGGACTAAAGGCGACAGTATTAACCCAATCGGTATGCCCTGCCAGAACCGCCAGCGCCTCATATGCTACCGTGTCCGCCACTAAATTTTCCGGGGAAATCAAATCGCTGGCTAATTCAAGCGGGCTTGCGCTGTCGCTGGTCACAAACGCTTGCGGCATAGTCGCAACTGGCTGCGGCACTGGTGCAACGTTGGTTTCGTTAGTTTCAACGATTGTGGTATTTGGTGCAGTTGCTTGCATTGTTTCGGCTTCGGTTTCCGTTTCTACTGGCAGGGTTGCTTGCGTGAGTGCCGCCGCGAAAAAGACCGGGGCGGGAAGTAACGGCGGCAAAGCCTTTGCCGAAATAGAATAGCCTGATTTTTTTGGTAAATCAGACCCTTCGTGCTGGGGAGTGGATGGGCAAATTTCCCAGAACTTGACGGTTTTATCCCAACTGCCAGTAGCCAACATTTCTCCATCGGGGCTGAAAGCAACCGAATGTACCTGTTCACCATGTCCGGCAAGGGTTGCTAAATTGCAGCCAGTTTGCCAATCCCAAATTTTGACGGTCTTATCCTGGCTGCTGCTGGCTAATAATTTGCCGTGCCGGTCAAGCGTGATAGAAGTGACTGGGCTGTTATGTGCCATTAGCTTGATTATCTCTTGCCCGGTTGCTACCTCCCAAAATCGGATAGTGCCGTCGCCACTGGCACTGATTAATTCTGTTCCATCGGGGCTAAAGCAAAGCGAAGTAACTTCCTGCTCATGTCCCGTTAGGGTCATTAATTCCTGCCCGGTAGCGATTTGCCATAGTTTAATAGTCTGGTCAATGCTGCCGCTTGCCAGTATTTCGCCATCAGGACTGAAAGCAACTGCCAGAACTGCGCCGTCATGTCCACTCAGGGTCATTAATTCCTCGCCCATCGCCGCTTCCCAAAGCTTGATAGTTTTGTCGGCGCTACCACTGGCTAAAAAACAATCGTCGGGGCTGTAAGCCAGCGCCAAAACTGGCGAATCATGTCCTTCCAGTGAATATAATTCCTGTGTGCTACTTGTTTCCCAGACTTTGACCGATTTATCCAGGCTGGCAGTAGCGAAAGTTTGACCATCGGCGCTAAATTTAACCGAAATGATGGTATCAGAATGGCCGTGTAAGGTCTTTAGTCCGCAGCCAGTAGCAGTTTCCCATAGTTTTAGCTGCCCTCCTTTGCCTGCACTAAGTAGCGTTCTTCCATCTGGGCTGAAGCAGACCGAGAAAATAAAATTGGTGTGGGCGGGCAGCGCGATAACCTCGCGAAGTTGCTCGGCATTAGCAAGCGTGATAAGTGCAGGCGCGACTTCAAAAATTTTCAGAGCCGGCGTGCGGGCAAGAGTTTGCATAACTTCACTCCTTGAAACTACACTGTGGTATGTGGGAAAACTAACTGCTTTGACTGGTAAAATGAATTACCGTTTGTGTGTGACGTATAAAGAAGGTTAAAACCCTTTAATGAAAACATTATAATAGCGTTGGCACGAAAAGTAAATACTTCATTATAAAACTTTATATAACCGTAACATGGTCATTCGGTAATATCTCGAAAAGAGCAGTTATTTTGTGCGAAATTGAGCATCTTCCTAATAAAACGACATAACTAATAAAACGCCCGATTTTTCCTGAGAAACTCAGCGAACCCACATCTGTGTCTATCTGGGCTAATCCGTGTTTATCTGTGTTCCTGATTAAATTTAAAATCTGTGTTCATCAGTGGTTAAATTTTATAGCGGAACCTCAACGTTTTTAGCCAGAGTGGTTTCCTCAAAGACGGTTTTGAGGTAATCGTTGAGGAAAAAGCCGGAGGGGTCAAGGGTGTGCCGGGCGGCTTGAAAATCGTCCCAGCGTGGATAAATTACTTTGAGGTCGGCGGCAGTGTCGGTGTGCATTTTGCCCCAGTGTGGGCGGCCCTGATATTTTTGGAAAATTGCCTCCATCGCGGCAAAATAAGGACGATACTCCATTCCCTTGTACATGTGAACGGCGATATAAGCCGAGTCTCTGCCGGAAGCCGGACTAATAAAAATATCGTCAGCTTTGACAAAGCGACACTCGACTGGGAAATGTACTCGAAACTGGTTGCGCCGAATAGATTCGTCAATTTCGTGTAGCACCGCCACGAAATGCTCTGCCGGAATACTGTACTCCATCTCCTGAAACTTTACCAGGCGCGGGGTAGCGAAGATTTTGTGGCTGTAATTAATGTCGCGTCCACTCGACATTGAGGCGGCAATTATTTTGCTGACCGACGGCGCTTTGGCGGGAAACAGGCGGGAAAACTCGCTCAACAACCAGAACACGCCGTTCTCAAGCGCCAGTTCGTTGAAACGGCGGAACAGATTTTTTTGACGGGGCGGCTCGTCGGTTGGGTTCATAAACTTTGCCAGCACCGCGTCGGTATAGGGCATCCAGAAAAATTCAAAATTGCGATTTTCGCTTTTGTACTTCTCGATGTTATCGAGACAACCGCTCAAAGTAAGCTTGCGCCAGCTGTAATCGAGCTTGAAGGCCGGAACGAGTTGCAGCGTTACTTTGCTAATGATGCCGAGCGTTCCCAGCGAGACCTGAGCGGCCTTGAATAGTTCGCGGTTTTGCTCCTCCGAACATTCGACCACTTCTCCTTCGGCGCTTATCAAAGTTAAGGCAGCGACCTGGGTAGAAATGCTGCCCAGCGTTACGCCCGAACCATGCGTGCCAGTGCTGATAGCTCCGGCAATAGATTGTACATCTATATCGCCCAGGTTGGGTTGGGCCAGCCCATGCACAAACAAACTCTCGCCCAGCAGCTTAATTTTAGTTCCGGCCCGCACGGTGGCCTGCTTTTTTTCGCGATCTACCACTTCGATGCCTGAATATTTATCCAGCGACATCAGCACGCCATCGGTTTTGACCAGTGGCATAAACGAATGACCGTTGCCAACCACCCGCAAACCAATATTTTGGGCGCGGCAATCTTTAACGATGGCAATAATTTCTTCCTGACTGGCAGGATAGACTATTTTCGTAGGCACACACTCCACTGACCCCGACCAATTTTGCCACGTATTGCCCATCGTTCTACCTCTTTAAGAAGTTCAAAGTTCAAAGTTCCGGGTTTAAACAGCCGATTATGTTGCACAAATCGAAAAAGCAGCTTAACTAAATGCACAAGTTGTTAAATTTGTAACTTATGCCCTCAAAGCGGGCTGAATATTTGTGCGCTTTGCCGATGTTTTCAGGGCGGTAAATTTGCTTAAATTAAGGCAGTGGTCTGTTGGTTCAACCACTCATCCTCCTCAAGCATCGAGACTCGGCAGCTCCCCATATGCGCCGAGTCTTGTTCTTTTCATAGCTTTTTATTTCGGCAAGCTCTTTGACCATTCCTCATAGCTGGCAGCACTAACCACGTTATCTATCAAATCGGTCAATTGCGCTTCGTTGTAATGCTTTAACCTTGCTTCAAGTTCAGCCAATCTAAGCTCATTTCCGAAACGACGGCGCAACTGGCGTAACAAAACTTCTCGTAAAGCCTTGGTACTGCCTTCATCCCGCCACTGATTAGCCGCTTGTCCGGCGATTTCTTCGGCGCTCAAATCCTTTTTGAAGAAATCACTAACTTTGCGTCTCCAGCCAGGCAATAGTCGTTCGCAACTAATTTCGGCTTCCCCGCTATATTCCTGACCTTTTTCAGGATTTTCTAGCTCATAGACCCATATCTTTTGGCGGCGGTAATCTACATCCCAGACTATCAGTGCGCCACTTTCAAAATAGTGTTGCCGTTTGAGGCGCTCTTTCGTCCGGCGATTGGAGGGTGAGCGAATTTCTACCACTAATTCGGGGCTGCCCTTCAGCACCAGATGCCCCCCTTCAGCTTTGATTAATTCCACCTGACTTTCGTAACGCGCTTTAGAAAGCAAGCACACGTCGGGTTTGTGCATATCGCCGTTGTTCATGACACACTCAAACTGGTCGGGATATGCCTGACCAAAGCCGACTAATCGAGCGGCGAAGGATAAAATTTCTTGGATGGCGGCGGCAATGCCCCTTTCTTCAACATCGGTCATGATTTGCCAGACTAACCACCCGTTAAAAAGTTCGAGTGTTTCCTCAGATAAAATGGTGCAGGAATTCTGAACCGTGTACGGGCCGGGGTCGCGCTCATAAGCCTTCTCAATATTATTAGGCCAATTATGGCTGGTCTTGTAGCTGGTAAGGTCATTCGAGGTAGTTTTAGCACCATTTTTACTTTGCCTCTTTTTATTGGCTAAAGCTTCGGTTGCCATTATTTATCACCTTTTATAGTTTTGTAGCCGTAATTACCCTTGCGTCAACCTCTCTGATACAGCCTGTAACAGTTCGTTACGCCCCACACTACCGAGCAGTTTGCCATCGCTATCTACCACCGGCAAAAGTTTTACGCGATGTTTTAAAATTAGCTTTACCACGTTTTCGAGTGGCTCATCTGGCCCGGTGCTGATTACCTCGTCGCTCATAACATCGCGGGCAGTGCGGGCAGTCTCGCGTATTACAATGCCCGGTTCGGCTTTGGTCAGGCCAAAACCCTGGGCTAATAGTTTCAAAATACTTGGCTGCGCCTGGGGATTGACTCGCTCTACTAAATCGGCATCGGTAATAACGCCCAGCAATTTGTTCTGCTCGTCCACTACCAGCACTTCCTGTAATTCGGAAGCCACCAGATAATCCAATACATCTGCCACTGGCGTATCGGGTTGGACACTGGCTACGCTGGAAGTCATAATTTCGCGGGCGCTACTCGCGGCGGCAAAATCGGGCCTATCGTTTGGCTTTTCACTATGGGCCGGGGTACGGGTTTGGGCAATTACCTTTAGCACATCCAGCCGTCCCAGCATCCCGGCTAATTTGCCGTCGTCGGTGATGACGGGCAACCGTTTGAGTTTTCTTGCTACCATCAAACTGGCGGCTTCCCGTAGCAGGGTTTGTTTCTTTACCGTCACCAGTCGGGCGGTCATAATATCGCTGGCGGTACGAGCATTCGAGCGCAGCCGTTTCAGCACCGGGTCTAGTTCACTCTGGTTCAGGGTTTCCAGCACACTGAGGCGGAGCGGCACTTCGCCCCGTTCCAGCAAATCGCTTTCGGTAATGATGCCGTTGAGTCGGTTTTCACTATCTACTACTGGTAGCGCCTTAAAATTCTGCTCAATCAAAATCTGGACGATTTCCGCCACCGAAGTATCGGGCTGGACAGTCGTCAGATTCTGGTTCATCACTCTTTCAACTATTACATCGGGCGGCAATTCGCGCAGGGGACGCTGGTAGCTATATTTCCAAATTTCTACATCGTGAGCAGTAATCAGCCCTTGTGTAACCATTTCTTCTATCTGCGGGCGCAGTCGGGCTAGTATTTCGGCTTGCTCGATTACTTCGATTATTATTGGCATCTGCGGCGAAGGGTCAGCCAGCAAATTCAAATTAAATTGAAGCAAGCGCCGCCCGCCAAAGCCGTTGACCGCCCGCAGGACGGTTGCCCCGGCTACGCCTTCCCGGTTGAACATTTCCAGTAGCGCCTGGTACAACGGGCGGTTTTGATAACGTTCGGCCTCGTCAATATAGATGCGGAGTGACTGCACCCGCATCTCTTTTTCATCACCCTTATACTCATTCATAAAAACCTCTTCTGCTCGATCCAGCCTACTGGGTTTTTCTATATCGCTGCTTCTATTTTACAACTACTTAGGCTATAAGGGAATAACCACAGGTTCACCTGTTAGTGAACTTTGTGCCTTTGGGTCTTTGTGCTTGAAACTTATCCTCTTTTGGTTTAGGCGCTCCTCAAAATTATAAGTCTTTTTCGGCAAGACCCTCGAAAGCGGCTTCAAATTGCGCCCGGTATTTTTTCAGGGCAGCAGCTAATTTATCATCTACCTGGGCCTTTGATTCCAAAAAATCGAAGAAACCAGCCTGGTCAGTTACGCCCGCGAAAACCCGTCGGCTGGATTGAAACATCGCCTGCACAAACGCTGGAATAAGTTGCGGGCGGGTTTCCAGATAAGGCACAAAGGTGTACATCGCCACTACCAATCGGTTATAATCCTGCGAACGAGTTTGAAACTTGCTTTGGGTCTGGTAGTTGAAAAATGCTATTATTTCTTCATCGCTCAAGGCATTTTCGGCGTGACGGGTCTGCCAGTCAGCTAATTTGTCCATCTATAAACCTTTCTAAAAATACTCGTTATTTAAGTATAGCTAGAATAGCCCCGCTAGTCAAAGAGTCAAAGAGTAGTGATTTGGCAAACCAGCTCTAATTCTGGTATCTTATTCACATCAGGCTTCATCGAGTAATAGAGTAATAGTTTAACGACCATCTGTTATTTTTATCACATAGGTAGGGAAACGTTATTATATTAGGCTGTAAAAGCTACTTGTGAAAAAGTTATTTTTGTGTAAAATGAAGTAGATAGAATTTTGCTTCATGTTATCACAAATTATGAGCGCACAGAGAGATATTTTCTACAAGGGAGAAGAATCTATGGCAGAGTTGCAAGATGCGGTTATTGTGAGCGCGGTACGCACCGCCATTGGCACTTACGGTGGTGGCCTCGCCGAAGTATCGGCGGTAAGGCTGGGTGAAATTTCCATTCGGGCCGCCCTTCAGCGGGCCGACCTGAAGCCCGAACAGGTGGACGAAGTAATTATGGGCAATGTGCTTCAGGCTGGATTGGGCCAGAACCCAGCACGCCAGGCCGCTATTCATGCTGGATTGCCGGTCAATATCCCGGCTATGACGATTAACAAGGTCTGCGGGAGTGGCCTTAAAGCCGTGATGCTGGCAGCCCAGGCCATCAAGTTAGGTGATGCCGACATCATTGTGGCAGGTGGTATGGAGAGCATGAGTCGCGCCCCCTTCCTGCTGGAAAAAGCCCGCTTTGGCTACCGTATGGGCGATGGTCAACTGGTAGATGTGATGATTCGAGACGGCCTGTGGGATGCCTTCGATAACAATCACATGGGCGTTACCGCCGAAAATGTTTGCACGGACTACAACCTGACCCGCGAAGAACTAGATCAATTTGCCCTCGAAAGCCAGCAAAAAGCCGCCCACGCCCTCGAAGTTGGTACTTTCCGCAGCGAAATTGTGCCAGTCGAAGTTCCGGGCAAAAAAGGCCCAACCGTCTTCGAGAAAGACGAACAACCCCGCGCCGACACCTCGGCAGAATCCCTTGCCAAATTGCGCCCGGCTTTCAAGCCGCAAGGTGGGATGGTCACGGCGGGCAATTCCTCGGCCCTCAATGACGGCGGCGCAGCAGTCGTAGTAATGAGCCGCCAAAAAGCCGAGCAACTGGGCCTGCAACCCCTCGCCACCATTCGCAGCTATGCCTCTGCCGGAGTCGAGCCGCGTATTATGGGCATGGGGCCAGTGCCGGCCACCAAACGCGCCCTCGAAAAAGCCGGACTAAAAATTGGCGATATGGATTTGGTGGAAGCTAATGAAGCTTTTGCTGCCCAATCGGTAGCGGTGGGCAAAGAACTGGGCTTTGACCGGGCCAAACTCAACGTCAATGGCGGCGCGATTGCGCTGGGTCATCCGATTGGCGCAAGCGGCACGCGCATCCTTGTCACTCTGCTTTACGAAATGCAGCGCCGTCAGGCCCGCTACGGCCTCAATACTATGTGCATTGGCGGCGGTCAGGGAGTGGCTTTAATTGTCGAGAGGTAGTTATCAGTTATCAGTCGTCAGTCGTCAGTTATCAGTTTTAACTGACGACTGATAACTGATAACTTTATAAAGGAGTGGAAGATGCTTAAGAGATTGGATGGGAAGACGGCGATTGTTACGGGAGCGGGACGGGGAATTGGTCGCTCGATTGCCAAAGAACTAGCGATAGTTGGCGCGAATATTGTCATTAACTATGTCAATAGTGCAGAGGCGGCACAAGGGCTTGCTAAAGAGATTGAAGAGCTTGGCCCGAAAACGCTGTTGGTAAAAGCCGACGTGACCGACTACGACCAGGTTACTGATATGGTTAAGCAGACCATCGAAACTTTTGGTCAGATTGATATTCTGGTCAACAACGCCGGTATTACCCGCGACAAGACCCTCAAAAACATGAACAAGCAGCAGTGGGACGAAGTAATTCACACCAACCTGGATAGTCTTTTCAACTGCACCAAGCAAGTGTTACCGCACATGTTAGAGAAGAAGTACGGCAGAATCATCAACATCAGTTCTTTTGTGGCGCTGGCGGGCAATATCGGTCAGTCCAACTACGCCGCTACCAAAGCCGGTATTATTGGTTTCACCAAATCGGTTGCGTTGGAAGTAGCCCGCTATGGCATCACCGTCAACGCTGTCTGCCCCGGTTTTACCGAGACCGATATGCTGTGGGAAGTTCCCGAAAACGTCCGGCAGCGCATTCTCGATAAAATCCCGATGGCCCGCTTCGGCACCTCCGAAGAAATCGCCGCTTGCGTCCGCTATATCGCTTCCGAAGGCGATTACATGACCGCCCAGGCGATTAGCATCAACGGCGGCGTGTATATTTAGTTTTGAATTTTGGTCGAAGACCACCCCTGCGGGACGAGTTTTGAGTTTTGAATTATTTAGGTAGTAGCGATTTCAATCGCTTTCGTCTTGACCTTAACCGAAAGCGATTGAAATCGCTACTACTTAATTTTGCTCTGAAAGTTTGGTATGTATTTGGAAAGCACAGCTATATGAAAATAAATCTGTGTTCCTCTGTGTTCCTTCCTGATTTATTGATTTAATTCAAGCTTGACACCGCCGAGCCGAAAGAATATAATTTAAGCACAAGTGAATAGTACCAAAACTATGACTGGGAAAAGTAACCGGGCAGTATGCACCAGAGAAAAGAGGTCGGCGGCTGAAAGCCTCTTTAGCTAATCGTTCGGTCAAAACCACCCAGGAGTCGCTCCGCTAAACCCACCGGGTCAAAGAGCGCGGTTAAACCCGTTATCGTTAGTAAATGAGCGTCTTTGGTATTGTCATTGTTTTTAAACAAATGGCAAACCGAAAGGCGGAAACAGGGTGGAACCACGAAAGAAATTTTGTAAGCCTTTCGTCCCTCGTTCGATATTAGTCGGGGCGGAGGGATTTTTTATGCCCCTCTTTAGCTCCCAACTTTTAACAGTCCAGGATTTTCGCTTGTTGGCAACCAGCCGACAAAATTTTCGCCTTATCAAAAAGTTTTCCTATAGTTTTGAAAAATTTTCGCAGAAAATTTTTCAAAACTATGAAGACTCCGTTGCAGTTAGCTTGTTTGGTTTTTTGCAAAAAACCAAACAAGCTAACTGCAACGGAATTTAGAAGGTAAGCGAAAATCCTGAAATAAGCAAACGAGGTTGTCAGGATGAGTCAGCAATTAGAAAAAGCGGCTGATAACAACAGCAGGCCCGAAGTGGAACTTGAGCGAATGCGCCATTCTACCGCTCACCTGATGGCGGCGGCGGTGCAGCAATTGTGGCCGGAAGCGCGCTTTGGGGTCGGCCCGGCGGTCAAGAGCGGTTTTTATTATGATATTGACTTGCCAGTCGCGCTTACCCAGGCCGATTTAGGCAAGATTGAGCAGAAGATGCGCGAACTCAAGAACAAGAAGCTTCCTTACGAGCGCGTCGAGCTAGGGATTGACGAAGCGATTGCCGAAATGGAGCAACGCGGCCAGACCTTCAAGGTTGAGCTACTAAATCTGCTCAAAGAAAAAGGTAGCACGGCGGTTGCCAAAGAGACCGGCGACGATGATGTGGTTGGCATGGAGGACGCTGGCGGCGGGGTCTCGAAAGTGTCGTTTTACAAGACGGGCGATTTCGTGGATTTGTGTCGCGGGCCGCACGTTGAAAACAGCAGCCAGATTGGGGCGTTCAAGCTG
This sequence comes from Chloroflexia bacterium, assembly GCA_038209275.1. Lineage (GTDB taxonomy): Bacteria > Chloroflexota > Chloroflexia > Chloroheliales > Chloroheliaceae > L227-5C. The sequence continues at coordinate 25,893 of JBBQXW010000049.1, forward strand.
ATGAGCCTGGCGGGGGCGTACTGGCGCGGCAACGAGAAGAACCCGATGTTACAGCGCCTCTACGGAGCGGCTTTTGGTACGAAAGAAGAGCTAGAGAAACATCTGTGGCTGTTGGAAGAGGCCAAAAAGCGCGACCATCGCCGCCTGGGGCAAGAACTGGATTTGTTCACCTTCTCCGATCTGGTCGGGGCGGGCTTGCCGCTCTTTACGCCGAAAGGAACGATATTGCGCCGCTTGCTCGAAGATTTCGTGCAGTCTTTGCAAGAACCGCTCGGCTACCAGCGCGTGACCATTCCGCACATCACCAAGAGCGATTTGTACAAGGTGTCGGGCCATTGGGACAAGTACAAAGATGATTTGTTTCATGTGAGTGGCAAGAGCGGCGAAGATTTTTGCATGAAGCCCATGAATTGCCCGCACCACACCCAGATTTACGCCAGCCGCAAGCGCAGCTATCGCGAATTGCCGCTTCGGTTTAGCGAAGTAACGGCGGTTTATCGCGACGAATTGCCCGGCACGCTTCAGGGTCTATCGCGGGTGCGTTTTATTACTCAGGACGATGCCCACGTCTTCTGCACGCCCGAACAGGCAATGGACGAGGCGCTCAGGATTTATCAGATTGTCGAGGGCTTTTACAAGCCGTTCGGCATGGAGCTATCGGTGCATCTTTCGCTGTGGGACGAGAGCAAGCCGGAAAAATATCTGGGCGATAAAGAGTTCTGGGAAACTACTCAAGAGCAGTTGCGCGAGGTGTTGCGCTCGAAAAATGCCGTCTGGGTCGAGGATGTGGGCGAAGCGGCTTTCTACGCCCCCAAAATTGACTTTGTGGCTAAAGACGCGCTTGACCGTCCCTGGCAACTGGCGACGATTCAACTGGACTATAATCTGCCGGAACGCTTCGACCTGACCTACACCGGACCGGACGGCAAGGAAGCGCGCCCGGTAATGCTTCATCGGGCGGTGCTGGGTTCAGTCGAGCGCTTTATGTCGGTGCTGATTGAGCATTATGCCGGAGCGTTCCCGACCTGGTTAGCCCCGGTGCAGGCGATGGTTATTCCCATTGCTGATCGTCACCTGGATTACGCCCAACAACTCACCCAGCGCCTGGCAACCGCCAATTCGGGAACACTGACGGGTAGTTTCCGGGTAGAACTGGACGATGCCCGCGAGTCTATGAACAAAAAGATTCGCAACGCCCAGCTACAGAAAATTCCCTATATGCTGGTGGTGGGAGACCGCGAGGCCGAAGAGGGCCGTGTTTCGGTGCGCCTCCGCAGTGGCGTTGACCTGAAATCTATGCCAGTTGAAGAATTAATCGAGCGGATGCAAAAAGAAGTCCAAAACCGCCTCGATATTCCAACCGATTAATTCACAAGAATTTGACTAAAGCAAAAGCACCTTGCCCAATCAGGCAAGGTGCTTTTGTTTTTTTTATCAAATGAAGGAATTAGGCTCAAAATAGGTGGCTAGAGCAAGCCTGCCCTGGACAACCCTACGGGCCGAATTCCGGGGCGAACTTCATTTGCGTACCAGCTTGAGGTTATATATCTTAGCTTGATGCGTATGGAGCGAATCGCATACGCCCTTCGGATTAAGCAACCTGTCAAAAGAGCGTATGCGATTCGTCCCTACCTACCAACCCAGCCATGATTTTTCAGCACCTGAATAATTATTTATACCCTATAAGGGTTCTGAGTATCTTTTTATCTTCAAAGTCAATTTTTAGGCTAAACAAAACCTGGTATAGGCTATTGACATATACCCCTATATGGTATATAATGTGCGTGTGAGAAGATTATCTGACTGAAGCAAGTTAGAATTACAAGAGCTAAAAAGGAAAGAGGTATAACATTGATGGCAGGTTATAGCACCGATAAAGAGAAAGTTTTGACGCGGCTGCGCCGCATCGAAGGGCAGACGCGCGGGTTGCAGCGCATGGTCGAGGAAGATAAATATTGCGTAGATATTCTGACCCAGGTTGCCAGCGTGCAAGCGGCCCTGGAACAGGTTTCGCTATTACTGATGGAAGACCATATGCGGCATTGCGTCACCGAAGCAATTCAAAAAGGCAACGGTGAGGAAAAAATTAAAGAAGTAATGACCGTTCTACAACGCTACGCCAAATCTTAAATCTAAAACCAAAGAAAGCGAGGGAAAAATGACTCAACTTCAACAGCCCCAGCAAAACTCTCTGACTGAAAATAATCCAGCTAAACAAACTGAGCAAACTCAGGAAAATAATAATTCAGTTCCAGCTCTTTCAGCCAGAGTAACATTGGAACTGGGCGGAATGACCTGCGCCAGTTGCGTAAGCCGGATTGAGAAGAAACTCAAAAAAGTACCCGGTGTCCAGGAAGCTAACGTAAATCTGGCGACTGAACGCGGAACGGTAACTTACGATGCCGCGCAAGTGGGTGTGCCGGAACTGGTCAAAGCGGTAGAGGCGGCGGGATACAAGGCCAGCCCTTATGGAGATGTTACAAATGTAGCTGCGCCTGCCCAACCTCAATCTGTTAAAGCTCAACCTGCGGCTAACCCAACCTATACTCCGCCCGCCGCCGATGGTGCAGGTAGCCAGGAAAATACTTTAGCCCCGGTTGTGGCCCAACTTTCTTCCTCGGTTGGTGTAGTGGAAAAGAACGCCGAAGGACTAAAGCCTGCTAAAACAGCGATTGATCCGGGCGAACATGACCGGCAGCGCCGCCAGAAAGAAATTAATCGCCGTCGCAATTTGCTTATTTTGGGCTTCGCCCTGACCGTGCCAGTTTTCGTTATCAATATGTTTGGCATGAACTGGTTTCCGGCTCAATTGCGCGACTGGATTTTGTTTATTCTGACCACCCCGGTCTGGGCGATTGTGGGCTGGGAATTTCACCGAGGCGCTTTGAAGAACGCTCGGCATCTGTCCGCCAATATGGATACGCTGATTTCGATGGGTTCGACGGCGGCTTATCTCTATAGCCTCTGGTTGCTCTTCTTCGGCAATAATTACGCTGCCGCGATGAGGCCAGGTGGTCGTGAGCCGGTTACTTATTTTGAAACCGCCGCGTTGATTATTACCCTGATTTACCTGGGCAAGTTTTTAGAAGTAGTCGCCAAAGGTCAGGCCAGCGATGCTATTCGCAAGCTGATGGGCTTGCAGGCCAAAACCGCTCGTGTCATTCGCAACGGACAGGAACAGGATATTCCCCTGACGGAAGTAATTATCGGCGATTTGGTGGTGGTGCGGCCCGGCGAAAAGATACCCACCGATGGTATTGTGGAAGCGGGAAACAGCAGCGTAGACGAAAGTATGCTGACGGGCGAAAGTCTGCCAGTCGAGAAAGCGTCGGGTGACAGCGTGATTGGCGCGACGGTCAACCAGAAAGGCTTACTGCGGGTACGCGCCAAACGGGTTGGAAATGATACCGTGCTATCGCAAATTATTCGGCTGGTCGAGCAAGCCCAGGGCAGCAAAGCCCCGGTGCAACGGCTGGCGGATACGATTAGCGGAATTTTCGTCCCAGTGGTTATCGCCATCGCTCTCTTGAGCTTTGTTGGCTGGCTACTGACTGGTCACGATTTTCAGGCTGCCCTGCTTCCGGCAGTGGCGGTGCTGGTGGTGGCCTGTCCGTGTGCGCTGGGTCTGGCAACGCCAACCGCGATTATGGTTGGTACGGGCGTAGGCGCAGAACAGGGCATTTTAATCAAAGGTGGCGAAAGTCTGGAACGCGCCCGCAAGATTAGTACGGTTATCCTTGACAAAACTGGCACGCTCACCAGAGGCAAGCCCGATGTCACCGACCTGATAAGTTTGACGGGCCAGAGCGAAATCGAACTCTTAAAACTAGCGGCGCTGGTCGAAAAAGGCAGCGAACATCCTTTAGGCGAGGCGATTGTTAAGGGCGCACGGGCCAGAGGTTTGAAACTGGATGGGGTTGGCGAACAGCCTCAAAATTTCCAGAGTTACACTGGCGCGGGTGTGGGAGCGGAAGTAGCCGGGCAAAAGGTGCTGGTTGGCACGCGCCGCCTGATGCAGCAGCAAAATCTTGCACTGTCCCCGTCTGTCGAAACGCAGATGAGCCAGCTAGAAGCTGACGGTAAAACCGTAATGCTGGTGGCGGTAGAC